>PLYQ01000273.1 GCA_003153415.1 Rhodospirillales bacterium
TCGATCGACCAGGTGTTGACGAACTCGCCCACTTCCTTCGGGACGGGCGAGACCTGGGTGTCGCGTTCGGCGATGTGGATCACCTTTACGCCGAGCCGCCGGGCAAGTTTGCCCCAGCCCTCGCGGGTGGTCGGTACCGCGGCCTCCACGCCGGTGTCCCTGGCGAGATTGACCAGCGCCTGTTTGACGAAATGCGAGACCAGGCCCGGATTGGCGCCGTGGGCGATCACCGCCGTCGGGCCACTACGATAGCGCGACTTCAGTCTCAGCATGGTGTCGCGCAGCGCATAGTTGCAGCGCCGCGACACCGAGAGGTTGGGGTCGGTATAGCCGCCGGGCCACGGCTCGATGCAGGTGTCGATATAGAGCGCGCCCCTCTCCTGGCAGAGCTCGACCAGCGCCGTCGAGGCGACCTCGACCGAGAGGTTGACCAGGAAGTCGCCCTTGCCCAGCCGCCCGGCCAGCATCTGGCGATAGTTGGCGCGGGTCAGGCGCTTTTCGATGAACTCGACGCCGTAGCGCTCGGTCTCGGGCAGGCCGCCGCGGTCATCCTCGGCGATGATGGTGATCTGGGCGGGCTTGATGCCGATATGGCGGAAGATCAGCGGCAGCACGCCCTGGCCGATCGAGCCGAGGCCGATCATCACCATGCGGCCCTTGAAGCTGACGTACTTCTTCGCGGAAACCCTGCGCGCGACTTTCTTCGCCATTTCGCGTCCCTGCCCTTGGCTGTGAATGGTCGATAAACGGCGACGGGGCCTTTCTCAAGGCCCCGCCGGTTCGTCCGTTTGTGGAGAAGGCTAACCGGTCATCAGCGGATCAGATGCAGATTGCCTTGAGCGGCGCGAAGCCGTTGAAGGCGACCGACGAGTAGGTCGTCGTATAGGCGCCGGTCGAGAGGATCTCGACCTTGTCGCCGGGCTTCAGCGACAGCGGCAGCTTGTACTCGGTCTTCTCGTAGAGAATGTCCGCCGAATCGCAGGTCGGACCAGCGAGCACCACAGGCCCCATGCGCGTGCCCTCGCCGGGCGTGCGCAGGCGGTATTTGATGCTCTCGCCCATGGTCTCGGCGAGACCGCCGAACTTGCCGATGTCGAGATAGACCCAGCGCTTGCGGTCGCCCGCCGCCTTGCGCGAGACCAGCACGACCTCGCTTTGGATCACGCCCGCGTCGCCCACCATGGAGCGGCCGGGCTCGATGATGACCTCCGGCATGCGGTTGCCGAAGTGGCGTACCAGGGCGCGGCCGACCGCCTCGCAGTAGGCCTCGATGCTGTTGACCTCGGCGCGGTAGCGCGCCGGGAAGCCGCCGCCCAGGTTGACCATGCGCAGGTCGACGCCCTCTTCGGCCAACGCGAAGAACATCTGCGAGACCTGGCCCAGCGCCTTGTCCCACTGCTCGAGATCGGTCTGCTGGCTGCCGACATGGAAGGAGATGCCGTAGGGGTCCATGCCCCACTGCTTGGCCTTGCGCAGCAGGTCCTTGGCCATCTCCGGCGCGCAGCCGAACTTCTTGCTGAGCGGCCACTCGGCACCGCCGCAATCGACCAGCACGCGGCAGAACACGCGCGCGCCCGGCGCCACCCGGCTGAGCTTCTGCAGCTCGGCCTCGCTGTCGAAGGCAAACAGGCGGACGCCCTGCTGGTAGGCCCAGGCGATGTCCTTTTCCTTCTTGATCGTGTTGCCGAAGGAGATGCGGTCCATGGAAATCCCCGTGGCCTGCACCATCTCGATTTCGCCGCGGGACGCGGTGTCGAACTTCGAGCCGGCCGTCGCCAGCTTCGCCAGGATCTGGGCGGCGGGATTGGCCTTCACGGCGTAGAAGATGTGGGCAGCCGGCAGCAGCTCGCGCATGCGGCGGAAGTTGTTTTCGACCACGTCGAGGTCGACCACCAAGCAGGGCGTCTCGGGCTGCTGCTCACGGAGATAACGAAAAATACGCTCGGTCATCGCTGGGGGTTACCCGCAAAAAGGTGTCAGCTCAGGTTCGGTGGATAGATCGAACGGGACGTACGGCGCCACAGCGGGCGGCGTGCGTCAGCCGATACTCGACGGCGTGGATTTCCGCTGGGGCGGAAGATCGAGGGTCGCCTGGTTCAACACCAGGCCAATGACTTGATAGCGGGGATCGCGCCCCGCACTGCTAGCAACCATCTCAGAAGCTCCTTCCCGGACCCGGCTCATCGCCGGCACTGCCAAAAAGAACACTTTCCGTCGTTGCGTAACCACTAAGGGCCAGCGGCACGTGCGTGGGCGTCTTAAGGAATCGTATCTACAACTAATGTACGCAGTGACAAGAGATTTCTTCCCCGTCGAGCAAATTTCTGGGGGTCTTGTGTTCCAAAGAGCACACAAAGATGTGTCAGACGTATCAGACGCGGGGCAGCGAGCCGCCCGGTAGCCGGATCGAGGCGGCAAGCACGGTGAACGGGACCAGGGCGAGCGCCGAGGCGATCAGCGCGCTCTGGACACCGAACAGGTTGGCGATTTTTCCCCATAGGAGCGAGCCCACCACCATGGCGCCGAAAAACACCATCTGGTGTACCGCCATGCCACGCGCCCGCATGAAGTTGGGCAGGATCATCTGAACCGCGGTGCCGTTGTTGGCGATGACGGTGATCCAGCAGCCGCCCGAGATGGCGACGCACGCACCCACGACGAGGGGCGTCATGGCGAGCGCCGCCACCAAAACGACGGTGGCCTGAAGGCCCATCGCCCAGATATTGGCCCGATCGGGCGTCAGCAGCCGGTTCAAGGTCGGCATCAGGATGGCTGCGGACACGGCGCCGACGCCGAACACGGCGTAGAGGATGCCGAAGGAGAACTCGTCGAGGCCTAGTTCGAAACGGCCGATCACCGGCAGCAGGGTGCCCATGGCGATGCCCGGCACGAAGAAGCAGAGGCCGCGCGAGAACACCGCCTTCAGTTCGCCCGAGCTACGCACGAAGGCGATTCCGGTGCGGGCCGCCTCGACCAGGCCCTCGCGGCGCTGGGCGGCGCGGGCCTCGGCCGACCGCCGCCAGCTCGACATGGCCAGGATCACGCCGACGTAGGTGCAGGCGTTGATGGCGAAGAGCAGGAAGACGCCGACCAGGCTGAGCAGGATCTGGCCAACCACCGGACCGACGGTGCGGGCCAGGTTGAAACCGGCACTGTTGAGCGCGATGGCCGGCCTGAGCTGTGGGCCGCCGACGATCTCGGGCACCACGGCATGCCAGGCCGGCGCGTTCATGGCATTGCCCAGCCCCATGCAGAAGCACAAGCCCAGCAGGCTCCAATGGTTCAGCCGACCGAACAGGGCCAACAGCGCCAGAGTGGCGGCGACGCCCATCATCCAGACCTGGCAGGCGATGATATAGCGGCGGCGGTCGAAACGGTCGGCCAGGATGCCGGCGAAGAAGCAGAACAGGAACATCGGCAAGGTGCCCGCGGCCGCCAGCAGGGCCACGAAGATCGGCTCGGAGGTCAGGCTGGTCATTTCCCAGGCCGCACCCGTGCTCGCCATCCAGCCGCCGGTGTTGGACAGCAGGTTGGCGATCCACAGGCCGAGGAAGGCGCGATTGGCCAGCGGCGCGAAGGCCGATGCCGGCCGGGCGGCCGCACCCGGCGGGACGGTCACACCAGGGCCTTCTCGTAGATCCGATGGGTCTTGTAGGGCACCCCGCCCACCGAGCGGATGATGTTGTTGGTGGCCTTGTTGTCCTCGAGGATCCAGCCGAGTTCGGCGCTTGTCTTGCCCAGCCGCTTGCCGTTCTCGCGCAGCCGGTCGATGGCGATCATGGCAAGGCCTGCGCCCAACAGCGGATGGTTGCGGAACTTCTTCTTCACTCCCATCAGCGGCACGCGCGTGCTGCCGACGCCGGCAATCTTGAGCCGCCACACCAGCTTCGCGAGGTTCCAGGGGGAGAGCCGGCCGTCGAAGTCGACGATAGCCTCGTTGATGTTGGTCAGCGCCACGATGAAGGCCACCGTCTCATCGTCGATATCCACGAAAATAGCGAGGTCAGGAACGATCACTGGCCGCAGCGCCTTGGAGGCATGGTCGATCTCGGCCTGGGTAAAGGGCACGAAGCCCCAATTGTCGCTCCAGGCATCGTTGAAGATGGCGACAAGCGTGCGCATCTCGGCGTCGAACATCTTCATGTTGGCGGAACGGACCTTCACGCGCTCGGCCATGCCGGCCCGCGCCAGCAGCTTGGCGCCAACCGTCACGGGCGCGTTCTGGACGTCGTAGTCATAGGAAAAGATGTCCTTGGCCTTGGTGTAGCCGCAGGCCTCGACCCGCGCACCGGCATAGGGCGGATCGTAGGGCACCATCAGCACCGAGCGGCTGTCGAAGCCATCGACCAGCAGGCCGACCTCCTCGTTGATTGACAGCGAGAAAGGACCGGTCGCCCGGGTCATGTCCTTGTAGCGCAGCCACTTTTCGGCGGCGGCGAACAGGGCGGCGAAGATCGCCGGATCGTCCTCGGCCACCAGGCAGCCGAAGAAGCCGGTGCTGTCGGCATAGCGCTCGATATGGGCGTGGTCGATCTGGGCCGAGATGCGGCCGACCACCTGGCCCACCCGGCGGGCCAGGAAGAACTGCACGTCGACATGCTGGAACAGCGGATTCTTCCTGGGTGAGAAGGCTTCCTGCCGTTCGACATTCAGATGGGCGGTGTAGCCCTTGTGCCCGGCGTAGAGCCGCGTGGGCAGCTCGATGAAGGCCTTGAGGTCGGCCTTGCTGTCGGCTGGTGAGACGACGATTTCTGGGGAATTCATGACCTGCTCAACTTACCACGCGGGCCGCAGCGGCGCTGTGGAACATCAGCTCGCCATCGGGCTCGCAGCCGCTGCCATCGGCCTTGAGCGCCCGCAACTCGACCCGCAGGCGCCATCCGGCCACTTCGCGATCGATATGAATCAGATGATAGCGCGCGCGGCCGTATTTGCTGCCGGCAGCGGCCGACGCCGATGCCACGCCCAGCACCGGGATCGCGCCTAGTGGCCCGTCGATGCGCGCGATCTCGCTACGGTGGTTGTGGCCGTGCAGGATCGCTTCGCAGCCGGCTCGGCGGATCATCGCCTGGAACGACGCTGAATCGGTCAGGTGCTTCAAGCGGGATTGGTTGCTGAGCGGCGGATGGTGGATCAACACGATGCGGCAGAGCCCATCGCGGCCGGCTTGCTCGAGAAGGCGTTCGGCGCGCGCGATCTGCGCTTCGCCCAGGGTGCCGGTCGCCAGCAGCGGCGGCTTGGGAACGCCGGTCGAAAGCCCGATCAGCGCCACGCCGTGCCGCCGCCGGAGTGTTGGGAAGACGTCGAAGCTCTCAGCCGGCGGTGCGCCGTCGCCGGCGATGTAGGCGCCCCACAGGCCCAGGCCGTCCCTCCACGGCGTCGCGACATAGACGTCGTGATTGCCGGGAATGACGGTGATGCGGTCCGGCGCGTCGAAAGCCGTCAACCAGTCGGCGGCGCGGCGGAATTCCTGGGGGAGCGAGACGTTCACTAGGTCGCCGGTCAGCGCGATGTGGTCGGGCTTCTGGGCCTTGATGTCGGCCACGATGCCGGCCAGCGCCTCGGGCACGTGGATGTGTGCGCGGTAGCGCCACCAGTTGAAATAGCCCGTCACGCGCTTGTTAAGCAGTTGGGAGACGCGCGCGGTAGGCATCGGCAGATGCGGATCGGACAGGTGTGCCAGGGTGAACATCAATGCGTGATCCACCGCCGGCCCGCAGCGGTCAAGCGCGGCCGGTACCGGGGTTAGCGGGTCAGCGGGTCAGCGGGCGCCCGCGACGACGCGCAGCTTGGGTGTGCTGGAAATGACGCCCATCTGGCGACCGATGCCGGTCATGACCTCGATCATGTGCTCGAGCTGCTCGGCGGTGTGGGCCGCACACAGCGAGCAGCGCAGCAGCGACACGCCGTTGGGTGTGGCCGGTGGTATGGCGACATTGACGTAAATCCCGGCGTCGAGCAGGGCGCGCCAGAAGCCGATCGCCATCATGCGGTCGGGCAGATGCACGCCCACGACCGGGCCGTGCTGGGGGCCGAGCTTGAAGCCTTGCGCGGCCAGGCCGTCATAGAGGGTGGCGACGTTGCTCCACAGTTGCTTGCGCAGCTCGGGGCGGCCCTTGACGATGCGCAACGCCTGACGCACCGACGCCACGATCGACGGCGGCAACGAGGCGGTGAACATGTAGGCGCGCACGGTCACGCGCAGGATGTCGAAGTCGGGGTCGTTGGATACGCAATAGCCGCCGATCGCGCCCAGGGTCTTGGAGAAAGTGCCGACGATGAAGTGGCAGTCATCCAGAACACCCGCTTCTTCACAGAGACCACGGCCGTTCTCGCCAAGTGCTCCCAGTGAATGGGCCTCGTCGACCAGGACATAGGCGCCGTATTTCTTGCAGACCTCGACGAATTCCTTGAGCGGCGCTGAGTCACCCAGCATCGAATAGATGCCTTCGAGGACGACCAGCCGATTGCCAGGCTTGCCCTCCAGCCGGCGCAGGCGAGCCTCCAGGCTCGACGGATCGTTGTGCTTGAAGCGGACCACTTCGGCCTGGGTCTGCTTGCAGGCGTCATAGATCGAAGCGTGACTGTCGGCGTCGATCAGCAGGTGGTCGCCCTGGCCGACCAGGGTCGAGATGACCCCAAGGTTGGCCTGGTAGCCGGTCGTGAAGACCATGCAGTGCTTCTTGCCGTAGAATTCGGCGATCTCGTTCTCGAGGAAGATGTGCTCGCTATAGCTGCCATTGGCGATGCGCGAGCCGGTCGTGCCGGTGCCCTCGGCCCGGATGGCCTCGATGGCCGCCTCCATGCAGGACGGATCGAAGGTCAGGCCAAAATAGTTGTTGGTGCCAACCAGCAGGGTCTTGCGGCCGTTGATGATGGCCTCGGTCGGCGACAGCACCCGCTCCATGCGGATCTGGAAGGGGTCGGCCCCCGTCGTGCGGACATCGCGATAGACCTCGAGCAGGCCCGCATATCTATCGAACAAGCCCATTTTGCTTAGCGTTGCTTAGCGCTTGGCGCGCAGTTCCAGGATGGTCTCCGTCAGCTCGTCGACCGTGTGGATTTCGGCCACGACGTTCATGGGAATAGACACATCGAAGCGGTCCTCGAGCTCCATCACCATGTCCATGACCGCCAGCGAATCGATGGTCAGGTCCTTGGAAATCACGGTTTCGCCGGTGATCGGCTGTTCGCCGGCCTGGAAGGGCGCGAGTTGAAGGCAAATCTCTTCGATCACGGTCGCGCGCGACACCTTGCCGTGCAACTCGAAGATGTCAGCCGTGCCGTTGTTCATGCCGTCGTTCTCGACGATCAGATTATGAGCAGTACGCAAAAGCAGCTCTCCCGTCCGGGGTCAGACAGCGATCATGTGACAGAAATCGCGAATCATTGTGAAATAACAAATTGTTACGCAGTGTTTCACCGCCCCTAGAGCCATCCGTGCCGGCGATACCACAAGACTGTGTCGCGAAACCCACTGGCGAGGTCGTGACGGGCGACGAAGCCGACAGCTGCGGCCAGACGGCGGTCATGAAGAGTCCAGTCACGGTGAAACATCTCGTTGACCTTGGCCGGCGTCAGGATTTGAACCGAGCCGCCAAGCGAGTGTCGAAGACTGTTCAGCCAGGCGATAGCCATCATGGCGATACGGGCAATCGGCACCGAGCGAGCCCGGCGACCCAGCGCCGCGCCCGCCGCGGCGGCCATGTCGGCGTAGCCGTAACCTCCCTCGCGGCCGTCATCGATTTCGTAGACCCCCGCCGGTGGCGGCCGATCGACGGCAAGCGCCAGCGCCTCGGCGAGGTCGGCGACATGGATCAGCGACAGGCGGGAATCGGCCAGGTTGGGGCGCGGCGCCACGCCGCGGGCCACGGCACGAAAATAGGCCAGTGTCTCGCGATCGCCCGGTCCGTAGACGGCGGGCGCGCGCACCACCAGCCACGACCCTGACCGCGAGCCGACGGCGTCCTCGGCTGCCCGCTTGCTGGCGGCATAAGGCGACAGCTGCGGCTCGCGCGCCGCCAGCGACGACAACAGGACGAACGGCCGGCCGGGCGCCAACGCCGCCAGGCGGGCGGTGCCGTCGCGGTTGACTATCCAGAAGTCGGACGGCGTGCGGGCCTTGATCAGGCCGGCGGCATGGATCACCGCGTCGACGCCGTCGACCAGGCGCCGCAAAGCGGCCTCGTCGCCCAGGTCGCCCCACACGATCTCGGCAGCGACGCCGCCGAGCGACGGCAACGGCGACCAGCGACGAATCAGCAGTCGGGTCTTCCAGCCGTGCCGCGCAAGTGTCGCAACGACATGCGGTCCGACGAAACCGCTGGCACCGGTAACCGCGACCAGCTTCGCCATGTAAGCCGCCTCAGGCCGCGGCGGGCTTGGGGGCGAAGAGCCCCGCGAGAAAGTTGGCCTTGGCGTGCGCCCGGCTCAGCTTGCCCGACGAGGTCGTGGGCAGCCCGACGGACGGGGCGACCAGGACGACATCGCAATCGACCGCCACGGTCTCGCGTACGGCGCCCGCCACATCTCGCGCCAGGTTGGCCCGCGCTTCCTCGTCCGAGACTCGCGCCACCACGGCCACGACGACGCGCTCGCCGTCGTCGGTCTCGATCGAGAAGGCCACCGAATCACCTATCTTGACGATACGCTTGCCCTCGATCGCCCACTCGATGTCCTGCGGCCAGACGTTGCGGCCATTGACGATGATCAGGTCCTTGGCGCGGCCGGTGACCACGACCTCGCCCGCCAGCATGTAGCCGAGATCGCCGGTATCAAGCCAACCATCCGGGCCAAGCACTTCGCGGCTGGCTTGCGGTTCGTTGAAGTATCCCGGCATGACGCTGGGACCCTGAACGAAAATGCGACCAAGGTCGCGATCGCCCAGCACCTTGCCGGTGGGGTTGCGCACCTCGAGACGGTGGCCCGGCAATACATGACCGCAGATCACAAAGCGGCGTGCCCGCCGGTTGTCCTGCGGATCGGCGGCGGGAACGGCGCGCTGGAGGTCTGCCAATGCTGCGCGATCGACGGTATCGGTGCGCACGCCGACATCCTTCGGACTGAAGGTGATGGCAAGGCACACCTCGGCCATACCGTAGCTCGGAATAAAAACCTTGCGATCGAACCCTGCGGGCCCGAACGCCTCGGCGAAGCGGTCCAGCACATCGGCACGGATCATGTCGCCGCCGATGCCGGCACGCCGCCAGCAACTGAGGTCGAGGTCGGCCGGTACGTGCTGGCCGCCGCGCCGCGTTGCCAGGTCGAAGCCGAAGCTCGGGCTGTAGGAGATGGTCGCGCGGTTGCGCGAGATGAGGCCGAGCCACTGCATGGGCCGGCGCGCAAAATCGCGCGGCGTCAGGTAGTCGATCGAACACTGGTGGGAGAGCGGGCCCATCAGGAAGCCGATCAGCCCCATGTCGTGATAGAGCGGCAGCCAGCTCACGGCGCGGTCGCCTGCGCCGATATCGAGGCCGGCCGGTCCGGTCATCCCGACAAGATTGGCTATCAGGGCGCGCTGGGTGATCTGGACGCCGTGCGGGTAACGCGTGCTGCCCGACGAGAACTGGAGATAGCAGAGGTCGCCCGGACCAAGCGGCCGCAGATCGACCGGCTTCTCGGGCAGCGCCTCGATGGCGGCCATCCCGCCGTGCAGGCGGACGGCAGAAAACTCCGCGACCGCGTCGGCGAGGAAACCCGCGAGATCGTCGATGCCGATCGCGGCCACGGCACCCGATGACGCGAACTGGCGGCGAAGCTGGTCGAGATAGGCATCCTTGCCGCCGATGCCGACGGGGACGGAGACCGGAACGGGTATCAAGCCGGCATACTGCGCGCCGAAGAAAGCATCGAAGAAGCCGGGCCAAGTATCGGCCGTAATCAGCAGACGATCGCCCGCGGCGAAACCTGCGCCGATCAGCTTACGGGCCACGACGTGGGCGCGCTCGCGGACCTCACGCCACGGCAGGACCGACAGCACATCGCCCTTGGCATTGTAAAACGTGACGCCCGTCTCGCCCTGCGCGGCATAGTCCAGCATCTCGGACGCGGACTGAAAGTCGGCGCGGCGCAAGGCAAGCTGGATGTTGCGGGTGGGAAGCGGGTTCATTGGAAAGCCGGGTCTCCTAGCAGAGGGGTCAGGCCCTCTCAAGACATGCGTCCCGGCGGAGGGCCAAGTTGACACACCCCCGGGCCGGGTAAGATAGTGTCCTACCCCCGCCAAAAGCGGGGGAATTTTACTTTTGAAGGAGGTCTATCGTGATTACGGCTGTTATGCCGACGTACGGTCGCAAGGACGTCGTGTTCGAACGCGGAGAGGGCTCTTATCTCTACGCGACGGACGGCCGACGTTATGTCGACTTTACCTCCGGCATCGCCGTCAACGCGCTGGGCCACTGCCATCCATATATGGTCAAGGCTCTGGCCGAGCAGGGCGCCAAGCTCTGGCACACCTCGAACCTCTATCGGGTAGGCAACGGCGAGAAGCTGGCCAAGCGGCTGGTTGATCTCACGTTCGCCGACACGATGTTCTTCTGCAACTCGGGTGCGGAAGCGATCGAGGGCGGCATCAAGCTGATCCGCAAGTATCAGTTCATGAACGGCAAGCCTAAGCGCTACAAGCTGATCTGCTTCCAGGCGGCGTTCCACGGCCGCCTGTTGAATGCGCTCGCCGCCACCGGCAACGAGAAGTACCTCGAGGGCTTCGGACCGCCCGCCGCGGGCTATCGCCACGCGCCGCTCAACAACGCCAACGTCGTGCGCGACATGATCGACGACGAGACGGCCGGCATTCTGGTCGAGCCGATCCAGGGCGAGGGCGGCATCCGCGGGACGACGCCGGAGTTCCTGAAGGCACTGCGCGCGATGTGCGACGAGTTCGGCCTGCTGCTGTACTACGACGAGATCCACACGGGTTTCGGTCGTACCGGCAAGCTGTTCGCCTATGAATGGTCGGGCGTGGCGCCCGACGTCATGGCGGTGGCCAAGGGCATGGGCGGCGGCTTCCCGATCGGCGCCTTCATGGCGACCGAGAAGGCGGCGGTCGGCATGGTGCCGGGTACGCACGGCTCGACCTATGGCGGCAATCCGCTGGCCACCGGCGTTGCCAACGCCGTGCTCGACATCCTGTTGCAGCCGGGCTTCATCGCCGGCGTCCACGAGCGCGGCCAGTACCTGAAGGGCAAGCTCGAGGACCTCTGCAAGAAGCACCCCAAGGTATTCGCCGAGCAGCGCGGCACCGGCTTCCTGCAGGGCGTGCGCTGCGTCCCGCCGGCCGGCGAGATGGTCGACAAGCTGCAGTCGCTGGGACTCCTGGTCCCGCCGGCAGGCGAGAACGTGATCCGCATCTTCCCGGCGCTGATCGCCGAGAAGCCGATCCTCGACGAGGGCTTGGCCATTCTCGAGAAGGCGGCACTTGCCTTCGAGAGCGCTGGAAGCCGGTGACGAGCCATGCCCGCACCAAAACACTTCCTCGATCTCGACCAGGTCGATCCTAAGACGCTTCGCCAGATTCTCGATCGCGGCAAGGCGATGAAGAAGCAGCGTGGCAACGGCGGGCACGATAAGCCGCTTGCTGGCAAGACGCTCGCCATGATTTTCGAAAAACCGTCGACACGCACCCGCGTGTCGTTCGAAGTCGGCATGCGCGAGCTGGGCGGTCAGACCATCATGCTCGGCCGCACCGACACCCAATTGGGTCGCGGCGAGACCATCGCCGATACCGCGCGTGTGCTCAGCCGCTACGTCGACATTATCATGATGCGTACCACCATCGAAGAGAAGCTCTTCGAGATGGCCAAGTACGCCACCGTGCCGGTGATCAACGGGCTCACCGACAAGACCCATCCCTGCCAGCTCATGGCCGACGTCATGACCTTCGAGGAGCATCGCGGCTCCATCCAGGGCAAGGCGGTCGCCTGGTCGGGCGACGGCAACAACATGGCCACGTCGTGGATCCACGCCGCCGTGCAGTTCGACTTCGAGCTGCGCGTCGCCTGCCCGACGGAACTGAAGCCGCCGGCCGACGTCGTCGCCTGGGCGGCGAAGTCGAAGGGCCGCATCACCATCGGCCACGACCCCGAGACGATCGTGCGCGGTGCCGACTGCGTCGTCACCGACACCTGGGTGTCGATGGGCGACGAGGATCCGCAGAGCCCGAGTGCGGCCAGGCGGCACAATCTGCTGCGCGGCTATCAGGTCGATCAGCATCTGATGAAGCAGGCCAAGCCTGACGCCATCTTCATGCACTGCCTGCCGGCCCATCGCGGCGAGGAAGTGACCGCCGAGGTGATCGACGGGCCGCAGTCGGTGGTGTTCGACGAGGCGGAGAACCGACTGCACGCCCAGAAGAGCATCCTCGCGTGGTGCCTATCGTGAGGCCTGCGTCGGGGGGACTTCCTTCCGACGTCCCTCCTGCCAACGAATGGGACCGCGCCCTGCCCTTCCAGCTCGATGCGCTGGGGGTGCGCGGCCGCCTGGTCCGGCTGGGCCCTTCGCTCGACGCAATCATCGAACGCCACGGCTATCCGCTGGCCGTGGCGCGACCGCTCGCCGAGGCCATGACGCTGTGCGCCGCGCTGGCCGCGTCGCTGAAATACGACGGCATCTTCACCCTGCAGATCAATGGCGACGGGCCAATCCGGCTGCTGGTGGCCGACCTCACCACCGAGGGCGCCTTGCGCGGCTATGCCCAGTTCGATTCCTGGAAGCTCGTGGTGGCGCTGGGCGGCAGCGCCGATGCGCCCGACGGCTACGTGCCGCGCTTGTTCGGCCAAGGCCGCCTCACCTTCACGGTCGACCAGGGCCAGCACACCGAACGCTACCAGGGCGTGGTGCCGCTCGAGGGGGCGACGCTCGCCGACTGCGCCCACACCTATTTTCGCCAGTCCGAGCAGTTGCCGACCGGAATCAAGATCACCGCACGTCGCGACCAACAAGGCGACAGCGGTCATTGGCGGGCCGCCGCGCTGATGGTGCAGCAGATGCCGGACTTCGACGCCGGCCGGATCGATGCCGACCTCGAGCAGCGCGAGGACGACTGGCGCAAGGCGGTGATCCTGATGGCCTCGGCCACCGAAGCCGAGATGCTCGACCCCAAGCTGCCTGGCGCTGCACTGCTGCATCGCCTGTTCCACGCCGAGCGGCCGCGTCGGTTCGAGCGCAAGCCCTTCGAGGCGCGCTGCCGTTGCGGCCGCGACCGCATCGACCGCGTGCTACGCTCGATCAAGCGCGAGGAGCTCGGCGACCTGCGCGACAAGACCGGCCGCGTGGTCGTGAAGTGCGAGTTCTGCTCGACCGAATACACCTACGACGACGGTGATCTCGACCGGGTCTACGCCTCGGCGGCCTGAGCGTCAGGCGCCCGTGCAGGTGAGAGTGAGCTTGTTGACGCCCACCTCGTCCACTTTCTTTTTGATCTTGTAGGTTTTGCCTTTGTAACTGATCGGTTCAGTTCCTTCCCAGACCGTGTTGGAACCGTCAGTCGTCTCGGCATAGAAGTACCAGATGCTGTTCCTCGACAGGAGCCGCTGATTGTTCACGGCAAGATAGGCCACTTCGTTCGGCGTAAAAGCCCACCAACCCTGGGTCGTCCAGTCCCTGGTCGAGTCCTTGTAGCGCAGCAGGACACGCACCGGGTGCCGGCAGTTGTTGGTGACATGGTAAGGGTCGCCGCCGCCCGGCCCGGCGACGGGTGGAGGCGGAGGTGGAGGCTGAAGTTGAGGTTGAGGTGGAGGCGGCGGCTGATTCTGCTGCCTCTGGTCTTGTTCGAAGCGGTCGATCGCGGCGGCACTGACCTGCACAAGCGACTGTTATTGCGCTCTAGTGATGTAGCCCGTCGCGGGTTGGTTCTTCGCCCTTTGCCAGGCGGCGATCATCAGCCGGGTACGCTGGCCGAGCTGGCCATCTGGAGGGCCCGGGTCGAACGACTGTGCCGCCAGCGCGACCTGTAGTTTCTGCCGCTCGAGAAGGCTTAGCTGCGGCTCGTCGGGCGGCGGGGGTGGTGGAGCGGGCTTGGCTTGCGGAGGATTGAGTGCCGCCTCCTGGCGTCGCCGCTCCTCTTCTGCTCGCTGGCGCTGCGCATCCTCGATCTTCCGCTTGTCCGACTCGGCGGCCAAACCTCGACGACGCTCTTCTTGGGCTGCACTGAGCGCCGCTTCGCTCTCCCGCAGCCGGGCCTCGGCGCTCTTCAGCTTCTTCTCAAGCGTCTTGATCGTCTCCTGGTTTAGTTCGCGCTCTTCATTCGTCGTGACGACGCGCTTGCGCTCGGCTTCCAGACCCTTGCGTAGTTCTTCGACCTCGTTCGCAACGGCACCGACAGCATTGGCCGCCTGCCGTAAGCGCAGCTGCGCTTCGGTATCGTCGAAAGGCGCCATGGCGGCAGTCTGCGCTTGTGCAGGCACAACGACCGCAGCTGCCAGGCAGGCGCCCACGATTGCGAAGACTGCAGCCAGCGCCCGGACTCTACCGCCTCCGGCAACGCGACCGGTGGGAGGCCGCTGCCCTAGCCGCTTGTCAGAATTACATTGCCCCACTGACCTCTCCGATGACGAGCGATGGCAACACTAGGCATTTCGACAGAAAGCAATCTCTACCGCAAGCATCACGGCGATGTGGCCGCGAAGTGCGAATTCTGCTCGACCGAACGCGGGGGCGCCGAAAGCGGCAGCAAACGGCCTTGGCAACGCACCGACAACGGAAAATCGGCGCGGGCAAACGATGGCGAAAACGGCCTGCGGCAATCATGCTTGCCGCTTGGCCGGCACCTGGCTGCGGTACCAGTCGAGAATTTCGGCGCCGGTCCACATCACCACGCCGTCGTGACCGAGGATGTAGTCATACAGCATCTCGAGATACTTGATCCGGTGCGGCACGCCGGTGAGGTAGGGATGGATCGAGATCGCCATCACGCGCGGCGCCTTTTGTCCGTCGAGATAGAGCCGATCGAACTGATCGCGGCCGCGCCGGAAGATCTCGTCCGAAGGCTGCTGCTGGACGGCGCTGATAACGACGTCGTTGATCTCGACGGTGTAGGGAACCGAGACGATCTCGCCGGCCCGCGTCTTGAGCGCGACGGGCTGCTCGTCGAGCACCCAGTCGGCGACATATTCGATGCCCGCCTCGGCCAGAAGATCGAGCGTTTCGTCGGTTTCGGTGAGGCCGGGACTTTCCCAGCCGCGCGGCGCCTTGCCGGTGAAGTCGCGAATGGCAGCGATGGTGTCGGCGATCGCCGCACGCTGGTCATCGACGCGGTGCATGGGCCGCTGGACGTAGCCGTGGCCCATGAAGTCCCAGCCGGCGTCGCGCGCCGCTTCGCAGGCCTCACGATAGAGGGAGCAGGCCGTGCCGTTGAGCGCAAAGGTCGCCTTGAGGCCACGGCTGCCGAGCGCTTCCAGGAAGCGCCAGAAGCCGATCCGCATGCCGTATTCGTGCCAGGCCCAGTTCGGCACATCGGGCAGCAGCGGCTGTCCCATGGGCGGCGGCAGCACGGCGCGCGGCATGGCGCCCAAGGGACTCCAGTTCTCGACATTGACGATGGTCCACACCGCAACCCGCGCCCCGCCGGGCAACTGCAGGCGCGGCCGCTTGTGGATGGGCAGGTAGGGCAGGCGATCTCGGACGCTGCCACCGGACTCTTGGGTCATCGTTGGTCTCTCCCATGGCTTTGCCGGCGATGATGGCACGGCGTATGCAACGCCGTCTGCATGAGGCAGACCGCTCGCCGCGCCGTCCTGGCGCTTGCTCTTTCCTTGGCCGCCGGCAGTGCCCTCGCCCAGACCAACCTGCGCATTGGATTGGCCGACGACCCGGACGTGCTCGATCCGTCGCTATCGCGTAGCTACACAGCCCGCATCGTCTTCGCCTCGATTTGCGACAAGCTGTTCGACATCGACGAGAAGTTGAACATCGTGCCGCTGCTGGCACTCGGCCACGAGACGTCCGCCGACGGCAATGCCGTGACCATCAAGCTGCGCCCCGGAGTGAAATTCCACGACGGAGAGCCGTTCGACGCCGCCGCGGCAAAGTACAGTATCGACCGCCATCTCACGATAAAAGGCTCCTATCGCCGTGCCGAGATCGGCACGATCGACAATGTCGAGGTGGTCGATCCACTCACCATCAAGCTCAATCTCAAGGCGCCCTTTTCACCCCTGCTCAACCAACTCACCGACCGCGCCGGCATGATGGTGTCACCCAAGGCGGCCCAGGCCGCCGGCGATAAGTTCGGCCTGAAGCCGGTCTGCGCCGGACCCTACAGGTTCGTCGAGAGGGTGCAGCAGGACAGGATCGTGGTCGAAAAGTTCGCCGACTACTGGAACAAGGACCAGGTCTTCATCGACAAGATCACCTACTTGCCGATCATCGACGCCACGGTGCGCCTGGCCAACCTGCGCGCTGGCGGCCTCGACCTGACGGAGCGCGTGCTGGCAACCGACATCAAGACGGTGCGCGACGATCCGAAACTCCGACTGAGCAAAGCGGTGTCGCTCGGCTTCACCAGCCTGATCTTTAACCTGGCCAACGGCCCCAAGGCCGATTCAGCCCTCGGCAAGGACGCCCGCGTGCGCCGCGCCTTCGACCTCAGCCTCGACCGGGAAGCCATCAATCAGGTCGTGTTCAATGGCGAATTCGTGCCCGGAAACCAGTGGGTGAACCCGCAGCATCCCTATTACCAGCAGGCGTTCCCCATTCCCAAACGCGACCTCGCCAAGGCAAAGGCGCTGTTGAAGGAGGCCGGCGTCACCGGACGGCTCTCCATCGACTTCATGGTGGTCAACACGCCGGAGACCCGCGCCGTTGCCGAGGTTTTGCAGGCGATGTCAGCCGAAGTCGGCTTTGACCTCAAGATCCACATTACCGAAGGTGCGACCGCGCTTAAGGAAGGCGAGGACGGCAACTTCCAGCTTTACATGAACTGGTGGAGCGGTCGCAGCGATCCCGACGGCAATTCGGTGATACACCAGACCTGCGGCGCCCCACAAAACCTGGGCCATTACTGCGACAAGCAAATCGACGCTTGGCACCAGGAGGCGCGTGCCGCCTCCGACCCCGTCGTGCGCAAGGCCATCTACGAGAAGATCACCACCAAGTACCTCGCCGAAGGTTCGATGATCTACCTCTACCATCCGCAGATGCTGATCGCACACAACGACCGGCTGGAGAACTACCGGCCGATGCCGGACGGGCTGGTGCGGGTGATCGGCCTCAAGCTGAAATGATCATGGAATACGACTACGATCCCCCGACCGGAACTGAGGGAGAGACCATGAGACAGACAGCCCGCCTTGCCGTCCTGGCCCTCGCTCTTTCCCTCGCCGCCGGTGGCGCCTTCGCCCAGACAAATCTGCGCATCGGGCTGGGCGACGACGGAGACGCGCTCGATCCTACGCTCTCGCGCTTTTACACCACCCGCATCGTCTTCGCCGCGATCTGCGACAAGCTGTTCGATATCGATGAAAAGACGAACGTCGTGCCGCAGCTCGCGCTCAGCCACGAGACCTCGCCGGACGGCAAGACCGTCACCCTGAAGCTGCGGCCCGGCGTGAAGTTCCACGATGGCGAGCCATTCGACGCCAAGGCCGCCAAGTACAGCCTCGACCGCCATCTCTTCATGAAGGGTTCGTTCCGCAAGCCCGAGCTCAGCGTTGTCGAGTCGGTCGACGTGGTCGATCCATTGACCATCAAGCTCAACCTCAAGGCACCGTTTTCGCCGCTCCTGGCTCAGCTCACCGATCGCGCCGGCATGATGATCTCGCCCAAGGCGGGCGAGGCCGCCGGTGACAAGTTCGCGCTCCATCCGGTCTGCGCCGGTCCCTACAAGTTCGTCGAGCGTGTGGCGCAGGACAGGATCGTGGTCGAGAAGTTCGCCGACTACTGGGATAAGGATCATGTCTTCATCGACAAGATCACCTACCTGCCGATCGTCGACGCCACGGTACGCGTGGCCAATTTGCGCTCCGGCGGCCTCGACTTGATGGAGCGCGTGCTGGCCACCGACATCAAGACGGTGCGCGACAATCCCAAGCTCAGGTTGAGCAAGGCTGTGTCGCTGGGTTGGTTCGGCCTGCTGATCAATCTCGACAACGGGCCGACATCGAACAATCCGCTGGGCAAGGACGCGCGCGTGCGCCGCGCCTTCGAGCTGTCGATCGACCGCGAGCTGTTGAACCAGGTCGTCTTCAATGGCGAGTTCGTGCCCGGCAACCAGTGGGTCAGCCCGCAGAACCCCTACTACCAGCAAGCCTTCCCGATTCCCAAGCGCGACCTCGCCAAGGCCAAGGCGCTGTTGCAGGAGGCGGGCGTGAAGACCCCGCTCACCCTCGACTTCATGGTCACCAACACGCCCGAGGCGCGCTCAACGGCCGAAGTCGTGCAGTCGATGGCGGCCGAGGCGGGCTTCGATCTGAAGCTCCGCGTCACCGAGGCGGCGACGGCGCAGAAGCAGGCCGAGGACGGCAGCTATCAGATCTACATGAACAACTGGAGCGGCCGCATCGATCCCGACGGCAATTCAGTCATTTACCAGACCTGCGGCGCGCCGATGAACATGGGCCACTATTGCGACAAGGAGGTCGACGCCCTGCACGAACAGGCACGCACCGCCGGCGACCTGGCGGCGCGCAAGGCGGCCTATGAAAAGCTCACCGCCAAGTTCCTGGCCGAGGGCTGGATCATCTATCTCTACCATCCGCAGTATCTGGTCGCCCACACCGACCGACTGGAGAACTTCAGGCCGATGCCCGACGGCATGCTGCGCGTGGTCGGGCTCAAGCTGAAACAGTGAATGACGCTCCATCCATTACGCCGGTGGGAAGGCAATCAAGTCGCGGCGAAGCAGGCGCTCCAATTCCTTGAGGCCCCGGTCGAATTCGCCGCGCTGGCAGTGGTGGAGCGCCAGTTCGGCCTGGGCCCGCTGACCGCTCAGATTGATGGTGTTGCTGGTTTCGTAGCGCGTCCACAGTCTGTGGAGCTGGGCACAGCGGTTCAGGAGTTCCGGTGACTTGGCCCCCTCTTGGGCGCACCCGGAAACGGCCGCGACGAGCATGACGCAAGACGCGAGCCTCACCGACCCGGCCGCCTGGAGGACTACACTCCGATGCCCGACGGCTAGTGCGGGTAATCGGGCTCAAGC
>PLYQ01000226.1 GCA_003153415.1 Rhodospirillales bacterium
CGTCGGGCAGGGAGATGATCGCCTTGGCGCCGACGTCGCACAAATGCGGGCGGCCGGTAACGCAATAGCGGCATTTGCCGCACATGTTGACGAAGGAGCTGATCACCGTATCGCCGACGGCGAACTCGGTCACGCCTTCGCCGACTTCGACTACCGTGCCTGCACCTTCATGGCCCAGGATCAGCGGCAACGGCATGCCGATGGTGCCGTTGACGGCCGACAGATCGCTATGGCACACGCCGCAGGCACCCAACTTGACCATCACCTCGCCGCGGTGCGGCGATTCGACCTCGATTTCTTCCACCACCACCGGCGCATTGTTCTGGCGGCAGATGACGGCCTTTGCCTTGCGTCCCATGCTGACTCCCCGTTTCGGTTTGCGATGGCAAGCATTATGCAACCCGGCACGCGAAACCGCCAAACCGTTCGACGCATGCTTGCACCGGATCTGTTTTAATATCAGATCGCCGCAGACCGCGTCCGCGCCCGAAAGCAATCCGGACTGCCGCCGCCCGGCGGCTTTCGAGTTGACAAGGGCGAAACACGATGACTAAACTGTCTCTGCCCCCTAAGGGGAAAAGCGTATATGGCTGTTTGGGTCGTAATCCGGCACAATGCGTAGCAGCGCGCACTGCCAAGCAGCGGGCGCCACGACTAGAAACCTATCCAACCAAATTGAGGAGATCACCGTGCAACGTCGTTCCTTCCTGAAAAAAGCCGGCCTGGGTTTGGCCGCAGGCGCGGTCGCCGCGCCGGCCATTGTCAACGCACAGGCACCCGCCGCCGGACTGCCGACCATATCGTGGCGCATGACCTGCAGTTGGCCGAAGAGCCTCGATACCCTTTACGGCGGCGCGGAGTATGTCTCCAAGCGCGTAGCGGCTGCGACCGGCGGCAAGTTCAACATCAAAGTGTTTGCCGCCGGCGAGATCGTAGGCGGGCTGCAGGTCCTGGATGCGGTGCAGAACGGCACCGTCGAATGCGGGCATACGGCGACCTATTATTACTTCGGCAAGGACCCCACGTTTGCCTTCTCCTGCGCCGTCCCGTTCGGCATGAATGCGCGCGGACAGAATGCGTGGATGTATCACGGCGGCGGCCTGGAGCTGATGCGCGAGTTCTTTAAGGACTACAACTGCATGCAGATTCCCGCCGGCAATACGGGGTGTCAGATGGGAGGTTGGTTTCGCAAGGAAATCAAGACTGTCGCCGATCTCAAGGGCCTGAAGTTCCGCATCGGCAGTGTGATCGCAGGCCAGGTGATGGCCAAGCTGGGCGCGGTGCCACAGCAGATCGCCGGCGGTGACATCTATCCTGCGCTCGAGAAGGGCACGATCGACGCCGCCGAGTGGGTCGGCCCTTACGACGACCAGAAGCTCGGCTTCAACAAGATCGCGCCGCACTACTACTATCCTGGCTGGTGGGAAGGCAGCGCGACGCTTCATACCTTCATCGGCCTCGACAAGTGGAACGAGCTGCCCAAGAGCTATCAGACGATTCTGCGCGCCGCCTGCGCCGACACGAACGCCTGGATGACCGCCAAATACGACGCCGAGAATCCCAAGGCCCTGCGTGAGCTGGTAGCCAGCGGCACCAAGCTGCTGCCGTTCTCGCCGCAGATCATGGATGCCTCGCTCGCTGCAGCAAATGAGGTCTATGCCGAGACGGTTGCCAAGAACGCCTCCTTCAAGAAGGTTTACGAATCGATGACCGCCTTCCGCCGCGAAGAGGTTCTATGGTTCCGGGTTGCCGAAGGCAGCTTCGATAGTTTCATGGCGCGCCAGTCGGCAGCCAACAAACTCTGAGGCGATTGCGCCTCGACGAAAAACCCCGCTCCGGCGGGGTTTTTTGCTGGTTTCAGTGCATCTGCGGCTTTTCAAATTAAATCATGCATGCCAGTCTCGCCTTGCTCAAGGGGAGCTACAAGGGCGTCGCAGGCGCCGTATCCGGAGGAAACAGTAAATGCAGCGTAGGAAATTTATCAGGACTGCGGGTGTTGGAGTGGCGAGTGTGGCCGCTGCGTCGACCGTCGCAGCGCCGGCCATTGCGCAGGGCATGCCGGAAGTCAAATGGCGTCTGACATCGAGCTTTCCCAAGTCGCTCGACACACTGTACGGCGGCTCTGAAGTCTTCTCCAAGGCGATCGCCGAGATGTCGGACAACAAGTTCCAGATCCACGTCTTTGCCGCCGGTGAGATTGTGCCGGCCCTGCAGGTCACCGACGCGGTGCAGAACGGCACCGTCGAGATGGGACAGACAGCGGCCTACTACTACTTCGGCAAGCATCCGAACTTCGTGTTCGAGACCGGCCTGCCATTCACGATGAACCAGCGGCAATACTACGCCTGGCTCTACAACGGCGGCGGCAATGAGCTGATCCAGGAATTCTATAAGGAATACAACATCAAGTCCTTCGTCTTCGGCGGTACTGGCGGCCAGATGGGCGGGTGGTTCCGCAAGGAGATCAAGACGCTCGACGACATGAAGGGCCTGAAGTTCCGCTGCGGCGGCTTCGCAGGACTGATCCTGCAGCGTCTCGGTGTGGTGCCCCAGCAGATCGCTGGCGGCGACATCTATCCGGCACTGGAAAAAGGCACGATCGACGCCTGCGAATGGGTCGGTCCGTACGACGACGAGAAGCTCGGCTTCAACAAGATTGCCAAGTACTACTACTATCCCGGTTGGTGGGAAGGCGCCTCGGTCGGCTCGCTCTACATCAACCTCGATGCGTGGGCAAAGCTGCCCAAGCAGTATCAGGCGATGGTCGAGACCGCGGCGGGCCTTGTGACGTCGTGGATGGTCCCGAAATACGATGCCAGCAACCCGGCGGCGCTGCGCCGCCTGGTGGCGGGGGGCACCGAATTGCGGCCGTTCCCGCGCGCGATCCTCGAGCCTTCTTTCGCCGAGTCATACAAGTTGTACGACGAGATTTCGGCCAAGGATCCGAAGTTCAAGAAGATCTACGACAGCCTGAAGCCGTTCCGCGCTGACCAGAACCTGTGGTTCCGCGTTGCCGAGAACACCTTCGACAACTTCAACTTCTCGATGTCGGCCCAGGGTCGATAGACCCGCGCCGCGTCGGCAAAAGAAAGCCCCGCCTCAGGCGGGGCTTTCTTGTTGGGCTCCAACGCCGCTACTTGAAGACCGGTGGTGCAGCATCCTCGCTTGGCGGCGCCTGGATCTCGATCTTGACCTTGGTTGGATCGACGGTCGACGGCGCATCGAGGAAATAGGTCACCGACTGCGGGAAGGCGATCACGATCACCACCATGATCAGCTGCAGGAATACCCACGGGATCGAGCCCCAATAGATGTCGGAGCTCTTTACTTCCTTGGGCGCCACACTGCGCAGGTAGAACAGCGCGAAGCCGAACGGCGGATGCATGAATGACGTCTGCACGTTGACGCACAACATGACGCCGAACCAGATCAGTGCCGCGTCGTGGCCGACCACCGGCTCGAGGATCTTCTGCGCCACCGGCGCCAGCATCGGCACGATGATGAAGGCGATCTCGAAGAAGTCGAGGAAGAAGGCCAGGAAGAACACGAACAGGTTGACGACGATGAGGAAGCCCCAGACGCCGCCGGGCAGGCTGGTCAGCATGTGCTCGACCCACGGGCCGCCGTTGACGCCCTGGAAAGTGATCGAGAAGCAGGTCGCACCGACCAGGATGAACGCCACCATCGCGGTGATGCGCATGGTCGCCTGAAAGGCCTGCACGATCAGGTCGCGCAAGTCCTTGACCTGCCAGGCGCGCCAGCACAGCCAGATGATCGAGGCGAACATGATCGTGAAGGCGACCTTGAACGGGATCGACTTGAAGGCCACCAGTCCGATCAGCAGGCCGGCGCCGGCAGCGGCGCAGCCGGCGGCGAAGAACCATTTGTCGAACTTGGTGAGCGGCGCGTTGCGCACCACCGCCAGCACGATGGCGCCGATGGTGCCCATGGCGCCCGCCTCGGTCGGCGTCGCCAAGCCCATCATGATCGTGCCGAGCACGAGGAAGATCAGGATCGCCGCCGGGATGATGCCCCAGGCGCATTTGATCAGCAGCGGCACGCCGAACAGGGTACGCGGCACCGGCGGCAAATCGTCGGGCCGCACGATGCCGACATAAAACGTGTAGATAGCGAACAGGGCGATCTGCAGCAGGGAAGGGCCCCAGGCGCCGAGGTACATGTCGCCGACCGAACGGCCGAGCTGGTCGGCCAGCACGATCAGCACCAGCGACGGCGGCACGAGCTGGGTGATGGTGCCGGACGCGGCGAGCACGCCGGTGGCGTAGCGCATGTTGTATTTGTAGCGGATCATGATCGGCAGCGTGATCATTGCCATGGCGATGACCTGCGCTGCGACCGTGCCGGTGATGGCGCCCAGGATGAAGCCGACGATGATCGTCGAGTAGCCGAGCCCGCCTTTGACCGGACCGAACAGCTGGCCCATCGATTCCAGCATGTCCTCGGCCAGCCCGCATTTCTCCAGGATGGCGCCCATGAAGGTGAAGAACGGGATGGCGAGCAGCAGCTCGTTGCTGAGGATGCTGCCGAACACACGGCCGGGAATGGCCTGCATGAACGGCATCGTGAAGTAGCCGAAGTCGATCGCCATAAACCCGAAGAAGAAACCCACCGCCGCCAGCGAGAACGACACCGGGTAGCCGATCAGCATGAAGATCACGAGACCGCTGAACATCAGCGGCGGCATCCACTCGAGAGGGACGATCATTGCTGCGGCCTCTCGTAGTGCGCTTCGAGGCTGTCGACGGGATAGTCGTTGAGGAAGGCCACACGCTTGATGAGTTCGGAAACGCCCTGCAGGGCCACCAGGGCGAAGCCCACGGGAAGCACCAGCTTGATTGGCCAGCGGATCAGCCCGCCGGCGTTCGAGGAATCCTCGAACACTTTGTATGACTGCATGAAGAACGGCCAGCTCAGCCACGCCAGGATGGCGCAGGTCGGCAGCAGGAAGAAGATGGTGCCGAGAATGTCGATCCACAGCTGCCCGCGGCGGCTCAGCGTCATGTAGAAGATGTCGACCCGGACATGCTCGTTGCGCTTGAGTGTATAGGCGGCGCCGAACATCACGATGATGGCGAACATGTACCACTGGATTTCGAGCCAGGCGTTGGAACTCGTGTCGTAGGCGTAACGGACCATCGCGTTGCCACCGCTCACGACGCAGGCCAGCAGCACCAGCCAGTTGCAGATGACCCCGATCTTTTCGTTAAACGCGTCGACGACCGCGCTGAATTTCAGCAATAGATGCATCCATCCCCCTGGAGCGAGTTCTTGTTGCCGGCTTCCCGTCCTCGCCGACGGGCGTGCCCTCATAACGCGGTCGGCGAAACCACGCTAGCGTTTGAGACTGTCCCGGCAGAACAGGGGGTGCGTCAAGTCGCTCCACCCGCCGGCCTCCCGTCGACCTGCCCGGTGGACTGCCTAGGTCGTAGGCAGTTCCGACCAGCCCTCGGCGCCGAAGAATTCCAACGGCCGGAACGCGCGCTTGTAGGCCATCTTGCTCGAATCGGCGATCCAGTAGCCCAGGTAGACGTAGGGCAGGCCGCGCCGGGCGGCCGCGTCGGCCAGCCACAGGATCATGTAGGTGCCGAGCCCGCGCCTCGGGTCCTTGGGATCGAAGTAGCTGTAGACCGCCGACACGCCGCTCGACAGCCAGTCGACCAGGCAGGCCCCGACCAGGCGGCCGTCCGCAGAATCGTCACGGAATTCGACGATCGCGGTATCGACCGGGCTCTCCTCGACCATGGCGCGATAGTCGTCGAAATCCATGTCGGCCATGTCGCCGTCGTGGTGGCGAGCCAGCACGTAGCGTGCGAACAACGAATATTGCTCGCCGGTGGCCAAGGGCTGGGACTCGATCGCGTGGACATGCTCATTGCGCCGCAGGATGCGGCGCTGCAGGCGGTTGTGCTCGAAATCGCGTACGCGGATACGCACCGGCACGCAGGCGCGGCAGCCGTCGCACAGGGGCTTATAGACAAAATGGTGCGACCGCCTGAAGCCCGCGTCGGTCAGCGTGTCGTGCTGGGAGATCGCATCCGGACCGCTGAGCTCGGTGACGAGCTTGGTCTCCAGTCGATGCGGCAGGTAAGGGCAGCGCATCGCCGGTGTGGTGCGGAAGAACCGCAGGGTTTGGATGTTCTGACGGATGAACATGAACTTATGAAGACGAGTGTAGCGCGATGGGCCGCGAAGGAAAGCTTTGGTTGTTGGGCGAAACGGCGCAGCGGCGGCCGGAGTCAAGACCTTTGTCGCGGGCCGATCATCCGGCGAAACGGCAGCAGCGCCAGCCGCATGAGCTTGGGCAGCAGCCAGATCAGGGCGGCGACAAAGAGAGCCAGCAGGCACAGGAATGTGATCGGGTGACTGATCGCCAGCACCAGGCCGGCGATCACCGTGGCGTCGCCCACGAACGACGCGACGATGTTGCTGAAGGGCTCGGGCGAAGTGTTGATCAAGGCCCGCGTGCCGGTCTTGGCGATGTGGCTGCCTGCCGCCAGGCCGCCGCCCAGCAGGCCTGCGATGACGGCGGCCTCGGGGCCAAGCTGGTCGGCCGCGCCGTAGGCCAGCAGGGCGCCCGCCGGGATGCGCACGAAGGTGTGCAGGGCGTCGTTGATGCTGTCGATGTAGGGGATCTTGTCGGCAAAGAAATTGAGCGCAAACAGCAGCGCGGTCACACCCAGAACCCACGGCGAGCCCAGCACATGCAGATCGTGCGGCAGGGTGGCGAGACCGAACGCCTGGGCCACGCCTAGCACGAGTACGGCGGCATAGGCATTGAGCCCGCTCGCCCAGCCGGCGCCGAGCGCCACCGCCACGGCCGCCAGGGTGTCGTTGCTCATCGGCTCATAGCGTCCGCTGCGCCTAGAGCGCGCGACGCGCTTTGAGAGCGGTGGCGAGCGTGCCGTCGTCCAGCCAGTCGAGCTCCCCGCCCACCGGCACGCCGTGCGCCAGCCGCGTCACTGGCACGCCGCAGTCGGCCAGCCGCTCGGCGAGGTAGTGGGCGGTGGTCTGGCCGTCGACGGTGGCGTTGGTCGCCACGATCACCTCGCGCACGCCGCTCGCCTTCACCCGCTTCAGGAGACTGCCGATGTTGAGTTCGTCCGGTCCGATGCCGTCGAGCGCAGACAGCGTGCCGCCCAGCACGTGGTAGCGGCCGGGAAAGATCTTGCCGCGCTCCATCGCCCACAGATCGCCGACATCCTCGACCACGCAGAGCAGGCCGGCATCGCGCTTGGGATCGGCGCAGATCGAGCAGGGATCGATCGTGTCGAGATTGCCGCACTCAGCGCACGGCTTGATTGCCCGCGCCGCATCGGCGAGCGCCGTACTGAGCGGCCCCATCAAGGTCTCGCGCTTCTTCAGGAGATGCAGCGCCACGCGGCGCGCCGAGCGCGGCCCCAGCCCGGGCAGTCGGCCGAGCAACTGGATCAGCCGCTCGATTTCCGCGCCTATCATTTGTCGATCATCTAGAGCTTGAAGCCCGGCGGCAGGCTGAGGCCGCCGGTGACGGTGCGCATCTGCTCCTGGACCATTTGCTCGACCTTGGTTCGCGCATCGTTGGCGGCGGCCACGATCAGGTCTTCGACGACGCCCTTGTCCTCCAGTTTGAACAGCGAGGGATCGATGTCGACCCGGCGCGTCTCGTTCTTGCCGTTGACCGTTACCTTGACCAGGCCGGCGCCGGCGCTGCCGACGATTTCCAGGCGCTCGAGTGTGGCCTGCAGCTCCTGCATCTTGGCCTGCATGGCCTGGGCCTGCTGCATCAGGCCGCCGAGATCCTTCAGCTTGTCGAACATCAGAACTCGCTTTCGGGAACGTCGTCGTCGGCGGGATATTCCTCGGGCAGCGGCGCTTCTTCGCCGACGGGTTGGCCAAAACCAACTGGCTGGCCGAGACCGGCAACCATGGACGTCTGCTCGCCCTTGCGTCGCACCCCGTCGAGCTTGGCGCCGGGGAAGGTTTTCAGGATCGCCTGGACCAGCGGGTTGCTCTCGGCCTGGCTGCGCAACGTGTCGGCGTTGGCGGCCTTCTGCGCCACCAGGGTGGGCTTGCCTTCGTCACGCGACACCGACGTGATCCAGCGCCGGCCGGTCCACGTGCTCAAGGACTCAGCTACCTTGGCGGCGAGGTCCTTCGGCGCCTGCGGCTCAGTGCGGAATTCGATCAGGCCGGGCTCACAGCGCACCTCGTGCACATGGTGCATCAGATGGTGCACCAGGCGCGCCTCGCGACGGGTCTCGAACAGCGCCACCACCTCGGTAAAAGTCTTGGGGGCGGGGAGCGCCTCCGCAGGCTGTCCAACGGCTGCGACTGGCTGAGAGGCCAGTCGCGCGGCGGCTCCGCCTCCGCCACCGCGCGGCGATGGAGTGGAAGGCGCGCCCGTCTCGACGGCGGTCGGCGCGCCGCCGTTCTGCAGTGCTTTCAGCGCATCGGACGGCGAGGGCAGGTCGGCCGCGTAGCACAGGCGGATCAGCGCCATCTCGGCGGCGCGTACCGGCGAGGGCGCATAGAGCGTCTCCTGCAGGCCCTTCAGCAGCAGTGTCCAGGCGCGCGTCAGCGAGGCCATGGAAAGCTTGGTCGCCATGGCAAGGCCCTGGGCGCGTTCGCTGTCGGCGGAATTAGCGCCGGCCTCCGGCGCCACTTTCAGGCGCGTCACCCAGTGCGACGTTTCGAGCAGGTCCTGCAGGATGACTACGGGATCGGCGCCGGCATCGTGCATCTCGCCCAGCGCCGCCACCACGGCCTTGGAGTCGCCGCGCATGGTCTTCTCGAACAGGTCGAGCACACGGCTGCGGTCGGCCAGCCCCAGCATGTCGCGAACCTGCGCACCATCGACCACGCCGCCGCCATGGGCGATCGCCTGGTCGAGCATGGAAAGCCCGTCGCGCACCGAGCCGTCGGCGGCGCGCGCCAGCAGCGCCAGCGCCTCGGGCGAGATCTCGACCTTCTCGGTGGCGGCGATCTTGCCAAAATGTTCGATCAGCACATCTTGCGGCACGCGCTTGAGGTCAAAGCGCTGGCAGCGGCTCAGCACCGTCACTGGCACTTTGCGGATCTCGGTGGTGGCGAAGATGAACTTCACGTGCGGCG
>PLYQ01000137.1 GCA_003153415.1 Rhodospirillales bacterium
AAAGCGGCGGTTTACACAGAGCTAGTCGGCGTTGACGTCTCGAAGATCGGCGCGCTGCCGGCGGCCGCGGCGGCTGAGCCGGATGCCTGCGAGCCCGCGCGGCACGAAGATGACGAAGACGACCATTACGGCGCCGACGGCGATTAAATTGTAGATGACGCCGATGAAGCGCAGGCTTTCGGTGACGCTGAACAGCAGGATGCCGCCCAGGAACGGGCCCCAGATCGTGCCGATGCCACCGAACACCGCCATACCGATGACCAGCGCGCTTGCCGACGCCGAGCCGACCGTCGGGCTGACGAGTTGGATGTAATAGGCGTAGAGCGCCCCGGCGAGGCCTGCGAAACCGGCGCTAAGCGCAAACGCCAGCAGCTTGAAGCGCGTCGTGTCGATGCCGAGGCTGGCGGCGAGGATCTGGTCCTCGCGGATGGCGCGAAACGCCGGACCAGCGCTGGTCCGCCGCGTGACATAGAGCATCACCGCAAGGCCGGCCAGCGCGATCGCGGCGACCAGCACATAGGCCGTCTGGCGCTGCGCCAGCTGGTCGACCGGCAGTCCGCTGAAGGTGCCGTAATCGTGCATGCCGAACGGCCCGCCGGTGAGCTCTCCCCAGTTCTGCGCCACCAACAGCACGATCTCGCCGAAGCCTAGGGTCACCAGCGCGAGATAGTGGCCGCGCAGGCGCAGCGCCGGAAAGCCAACGCAGAGTCCGACCGCGGCGCACAGCACAAGGGCCACCGCCATGCCGATCCACGACGTGGCACCATAGAGCTTGGTCGAGATCGCCGCGGTGTAGGCGCCGATCGAGAAGAACCCGGCATGGCCAAACGACACCTGGCCGGTATAACCGCTCAAGAGATCCCAGCTCGCCGCGAACAGCGCCCAGATCAGCGCCTGGATGGCGATGTGCAGCACGAAGGGATGCGACCACACCAGAGGCGCCGCCAGTCCAGCAACGGCAAAGGCGGCGATCGCCAGGCGCCGCTTCATGGCTGCTTCTTTCCAAAGAGGCCACTCGGGCGAACCAGAAGCACTAGGATCATGGTGCCGAAGGCGATGGCGTTCTGCCATTCCGATGGGATGACCAGCACCGACAGTGCCTCGACGGTGGCGATGATGAAGCTGGCGACCAGGGCGCCCAAAAGATTGCCCATGCCGCCCAGGATGGTGATGGCGAAGGCCTTGATGGTGAGCGTGAAGCCGACCGCCGGATAGACGCTGAACAGCGGCGCTATAAGCCCGCCGGCCAGGCCCGCGAGCGCACAGGCCAGACCGATGGTCAGCGTGAAGATACGGCCAAGCGGAATGCCGACCGACTGCGCCGCCGCGGGGTTCTGCGCGACGGCGCGGATAGCCATGCCTTGGCGGTGGAAGCGCAGGAAGAGGAAGAGTGCCGCCAGCCCAACGCTGGCGACCACGAGAATGAGCAGTCGCTGGCCGCTGACGAAAGTGAAGGAAAGATCGAGCCCACCCTTTACGGCCGGCGGCACTTTCAGATATTCGCCGCCCGCTGCAGCCAGCAGCGAGTTTTGCAGGAACGCCGAGAGGCCGAGCGTCAGCACCAGGAAGAGCGGCCCCGGCGCCCGCCGATCCAATCGTTTCTGTAGTGGCGCGATCAGCAACGGATAGACGCCAAGCCCGAGCACGAAGACGGCGAGCGTGGCCAGCACCAGTCCCAGCGCCGCCGGCAGGCCGAATATGACCATGGCGATGTAGAGCGCATAGCCGCCGATCGCCAGGAACTCGCCATGCGCCACGTTAACGATATCGAGCACGCCGAAGATCAGCGTGAGCCCGACAGCGAACAGCGCATAGATGCCGCCCAGCACCATGCCGAGAATGAGGAATTCGAGAATCTCCTCGACCATGCACCTAGCTCGCGTCCTCGCCGAGATAGAGTCGGCGGATGCGATCGAACTGGCGCAGCTCGGCCGAGGCGCCAGCGAAAGCGTTGCGTCCCATGTCGAGGACGACGACCCGCTGCGCAACATCGAGGATGCGGCGCACGTTCTGCTCGACGATCAGCAGAGCGATGCCCGAGCGGTTGAGCGCCACCAGCGTGCCATAGATCTCGTCAATGAAGCGTGGCGCGAGAGCCGCCGACGGCTCGTCGAGGATGATAAGCTTGGGCGACACAATGAGGGTGCGTGCGACGGCGAGCGCGCGCTGCTCGCCACCGGACAGGCTGCCGGCGCGCTGGCCGGCGCGCTTGACGAACAGCGGAAACAGCGCGTAGACGCGCTCGATCGCCGTCATGATCGCGCGGCGAGTGCCCAGAGAATAGCCGCCGAGCACGAGGTTCTCGTGTACGCTCATGTGGGCAAACACGCCACCGGCCTGCGCTACGTAGCCAATGCCGCGGCGCATCACGCGGTCGGGCGAAAGTCCGGCCAGGGTCTCGCCGCCAAAGCGGATCATGCCTTCGAATGGCGGCAGGTAGCCGAAGATTGTCTTGAGCAGCGTCGACTTGCCGGCGCCGTTTGGCCCGATGATGCCGACGATCTCGCCCGGCCCGACATCGAGCGAAACCTTGTGCAGGATTTCCAGGCGGCCGTAACCCGCGCTGACGCCTTCGATGGCGAGCATCAGTGTTCAGCCCCGCGCGACGCGCCGAGCAGAGCCTCGATCACCTTCTCGTCCCCACGGATTTGTGCAGGCGGCCCGTCGGCGATCTTCTCGCCGTGATCCATGACGACGACGCGGTCGCAGAGATCCATGACGAAGCGCATGTCGTGCTCGATCAGCAGGATGGCGCGGCCGGCGCTACGCTGGCCGCGCACGATGCCGGCGATGGTCTCGCGCACCACGGGATGGACGCCGGCCAGCGGTTCGTCGAGTAGCAGCAGGTCGGGCTGGACCAGGAGCTGCATGGAGAGTTCGAGGAGACGCTGCTGGCCGATCGACAGGTTCTCGCCGGACTCGTTTTCGAGATGGCCGAACTTGAAATCGGCAAGAAGGCTGCGCGCACGCGGCTGCCAGTCGGCGAGGCCGCGGCCCAGCGCAGCAAGGCCGAGATTTTCCCATACCGAGAGTTCGCGGAAGATCTTCACTTCCTGGAAGGTCCGCCCGATGCCACGCCGCGCCACCTCGTGCAGCTTGAGCCCGCCAAGCGGCGTGCCGTCATGCAGGACGCTGCCGGCATCCGCGCGCAACAGATTGGTGATTAGATTGAAGACCGTGCTTTTGCCTGAGCCGTTCGGCCCGATCAGGCCGACGACGCTGCCAGCCTCGACCTCGAAGCTGCATTGGTTGACCGCCAGAAGACCGCCGAACCGCTTAGTCAGGCCGCGCACGGCCAGTCTGGGTTCGCCGGACATGGCTATACTCGGAAGCGCCTACTTCTTCTCCCAAGCCCAGGGCGGGACCGGCTTGTAACTGGTGCCCTGGCTGGCGGCGGCGGCCGGCGGGTAGACCACGACCTTCTTGCCGTTCTGAACCTGCGAAATGATGGTATCGACTGGCATGCGGTGACCCTCGGCGAGAGACGTGAACTGACGCGGCCCCCAGGCAGCGATGAATTTTCCGCTCTCCAGCGCGGCGGCGACCTTGGCCGGCTCGGTCGAGCCCGCGGCGCGGATCGCCTCGAGCACCACGAGGGCGGCGTCATGCGCCTGGACGGCGAAGTTCGACGGCGTATAGCCCGTCTTCTTCTTGTAGGCCTCTACCATGGGCTCGCTGAGGTCGGTGTACTTGCCCGGGATCCAGCGGACGTTGACCAGCGAACCTTCCATTTCCGCACCATGCTCGGCCACGAAGCTGTCAGCCGACGCGCTGGTTCCCATGTGGGCAATCAGCGCCGGCACGCGCAGTTCGTTCCATTGCCGGAACAGCACGGGTGCGGCCGTGCCGTAAACCTCGCCGACGATGGCACCGGCGCCCAGCCGCTTGTACTTGGCGAGCTGGGGCGTGAGATCGGGCACGCCGCGCGCCACGAAGTCGTCGGCCACGACCTCGGTCTTTGGCGCATTGGCCTTCAACCATTCCTGGGAGATGCGTGAGAAATCGCGACCCGAATCGGTGTTCTCGTTCAGCATCGCGATCTAGGCCGGTTTGGCCAGCGTCGCCGCCGCGGCGATCACTGAGGTCGCGATGTCTTTGGCCGTCGGGCTCAACTGAAACACATATTGCATCTTCTGCTCGGCGATCTTGTCGCCGAGCTTGAGCGACGCCGCGCAGCAAGCGACGATCGGTGTCGACGATTTCTGGAACTCGTCCATGACGCGGATGAAGACGTCGCTGCTCAGGAACCCGATGCCGGCGGTGATCTTGTCGACGGTGATGGCGCGGGTCACGACGTTCAGTCCGGTGTCGCCCTTGCCCTCGTCGTCGTACCAGATGACCTTAATTGGCGTCACCACGCCGTTGACGGTGAAGCCTGGCGAGATGCGCTCGACGGCGACCTCGATTCCGGCCTTCATCTGGGCACCGACATCGGCGCTGATGCCCGATAGCGTGACGAACGCGCCGAGTTTCACTTCCTGGGCGTGAGCGGCCGAACTGGCCGCCAGTCCGAGTGCGGCAACACCTGCCAGCAAGCTCGTCAATTTCGTGCGCATGATCGTTCTCCCCTGTTCCGGCACCATGCAATCTCCGCGCCAGCCGATAGGATTTCGCGGGTCCGGCGGATTCGTTTGCCGCGGGCAATCATACCCGGCAACATACGTGCATGTCCGACCCAAAAGACCCCATCGCCTTCGAACTGTTCAAGAACGCGATCTTCTCGATTGCCGACGAGATGGCCCTCACGGTGTTCCGCACGACCTATTCCGGCGTGCTCAAGGACAATATGGATTACTCCACCGGCTTCGCCGACGCCGACGGCAAGTTGGTAGCCCAGGGACTGACCCTGCCCGGTCATCTCGGCTCGGTACCGACCGCGCTCGCCTCAATCATGAAGCACTACGGCAATAACATGAATCCGGGTGACGTTTTCATCATGAACGACCCGTTCGACGGCGGCATGCACCTGCCCGATATCTTCATTTTCAAGCCGCTTTACCACGAGGGCAAGCGGCTGGCTTTCGCCGCCACGGTCTGCCACCACACCGATGTCGGCGGCCGCGTTGCCGGCTCCAACGCCTCGGACTCGACCGAGATCTATGCCGAGGGTTTGCGCATCGCGCCGCTGAAACTCTACGACGCCGGCAAGCTCAACGACACGATCATGACCTTCATAGAGCGCAACGTGCGCATTCCGGTGAAGGTGTTCGGCGATCTGCGCGCCCAGCTCGCCGCCTGCCATATCGCCGAGCAGCAGTTCGCCGAACTCGTCGCCAAGCACGGCCCCGAACAGACGACGACTTTCATGCGCGAGACCGTCGACTACGCCGAGCGGCTGACGCGCGCTTCGCTCGAGAAGCTGCCCGACGGCGAATGGAGCTTCGAGGACTGGATCGACGACGACGGCATCGATTACGGCAAGCCGATCCGCCTGTTCGTCACCATCCGCAAGAAGGGCGGACACATGGTCGTCGACTGGACCGGCACCGCACCGCAGGTCAAGGGCGCGATCAACAACACGCTATCCTTCACCAAAGCCGCGTCCTACGCCGGCATCCGCTCGGTGCTGGCGCCGGGAATTCCCAACAACGAGGGCGTGTTCCGCGCCATCGAGGTGGTCTGCCCACCCGGCACAGTCGGCAACGGCGTGCTGCCGGCTGCCTGCGCCGCGCGTGGCCTCACCGGTTTCCGCATGGTCGACTGCATGTTCGGCGCGCTGGCCATGATGCTGCCTAACAAGGTCAAGGCGGCGGGGGACGGCGGCAACACTGGCATCTCGATCGGCGGTTACGACGCCGACCGCAAGCCCTTCATCTATGTCGACTTCACCTGCGGCGCCTGGGGAGCCAGGCCATGGTCCGACGGGCTCGACGGCAACTCGCACATGTTCGCCAACATGGCCTCGCACTCGATCGAGGTAACCGAGGCGGAGGAGCCGATCCAGTTGCTTGCCTATGAATTCGTCGCCGACAAGGCGGGCGCCGGTAAGTATCGCGGCGGCGTGCCATTCCGCCGCGACTACCGCTTCCTCGAAACCGAGGGTGTCCTGCAGGTCCGCTCCGACCGCCGCGACCATCGCCCGTTCGGCCTCTACGGCGGCAGCCCCGGCGCGCCGTCAGAGAATTACTTCAACCCGCAGGACGAGAACCGCATCCTGCCCGGCAAGTTCACCATGAACGTCAAGCGCGGCGATATCTTCCGCCACGTGCTCGCCGGCGCCGGCGGCTGGGGCGACCCTCTCGAACGCAACCCCGCCGCCGTGCTGAAGGACGTGCGCAACGAGCTGCTGTCGGCGGCCCGGGCGGATGCCGATTACGGCGTCGTGGTCGATTGCGTGCGCTGGACCGTTGACGCGGCCGCGACCGCCAGGCGTCGCGAGGAGATCCGCCGCGCGCGCGGCTGGCTCGAGGTGCCCAAGGTGCAATGGCATGACCCGTTGCCGCCTGCCCCGGCCGCCGTGCGCGCCGCCGAATGAGCGCGACCGGGAGTTACCGCGTCGGCGTCGACATCGGTGGCACGTTTACCGACATCGTCTTGCTCGGCGCTGACAGCACGATCCACACCAAGAAGATCTCCTCGAGTGTCGACAATTACGCCCGCGCCATCGTCGAGGGTTTGATCGAGCTGTTCGCCGAGACGGGCCTTGCAGGTGCTGTCATCGAGGAGATCCGCCACGGCACGACGGTGGCGTCCAACGCCATCCTCGAGCACAAGGGCGCGCGCGTCGGCCTGATCACGACCAAGGGCTTTCGCGACGTGCTCGAGATCCGCACGCTCCGCATGCCCAAGCTCTACGATCTGGCGTGGGAAAAACCAGTCGCCTTGGTCGAGCGCTACCTCCGCCAGGTCGTCGACGAACGCGTCGATGCCCGCGGCAGGATCGAGCGCGCCCTCGAAACCAAGGACATCGAGCGCGCCGTCGACGCGCTGCTTGCCGAAAAGGTAGAGGCGATCGCCGTGTGCCTTCTCAATTCGTTCGCCAACCCGCGGCACGAGCTGATGATCAAGGAGGTCATCGCCCGCAAGGCGCCGGATCTCAGGACGAGCATCTCCTTCGAGGTGCTGCCCGAGATCAAGGAATACGAGCGCACCTCCACGACGGTGATCAACGCCTATGTCATGCCGATCGTGACGAGCTACCTGAAGGCGTTGCGCAGCGGCCTCGACAAGGCGGGCATTCCGGCGCGCCTGCTGCTGATGCAGTCCAACGGCGGCTTGACCAGCGACACGGCGGCGGCCGAACGGCCGATGAACATCATCGAATCGGGTCCGGCCGGCGGCGTTGTAGGCGCCCAAGCGCTCGCGCGCGCCAAGCACCTGCCGAAGATCATCACTTTCGACATGGGCGGTACGACAGCCAAGGCCTCAATGGTCGAGGACGGCGAGGTCACGCGCGCCTCGGAATATTCAGTCGGTGCCGGCATCATGACCGGCTCACGGCTGCTCACCGGAGCTGGCTACACGCTGAAGGTGCCGGCGATCGACCTTGCCGAGGTGGGTGCGGGCGGCGGCTCTCTGGTCTGGATCGACGGTGGCGGCTCGCTGCAGATCGGCCCCGAAAGCGCCGGCGCCCTGCCCGGCCCGGTCTGTTACGACAAGGGCGGCGAGACGCCCACGGTGACCGACGCCAACATTGTGCTGGGCTACATCAACCCCAAACATCTTGTCGGTGGCGCGCTGGCGCTGAACGCCGACAAGGCGCGCCAGGCATTCGAGAACAAGGTCGCCAAACCGCTCGGCCTGGCAATCGAGAAGGCCGCCTATGGCGCCCACCAGATCGCCGCCTCTAACATGATCCGCGCCATCAAATCGGTGTCGACCGAACGCGGTCGCGATCCACGCGAATTCGCGCTGTTCGCCTTCGGCGGCAACGGCCCGCTGTTCGCCTGTGGCATGGCGCGCGCGCTCGGCATGAGCCGCATCGTCGTGCCGCCCTCGGCCGGCCTGTTCTCGTCCTTCGGGCTGCTCTACGCCGATGTCGAGCACCATTATTCGCGGACCTTCCGCCGGCTACTGCGTCAGGCCGATCTTGCGGAAATCCAGCGGGCCTGGGAGGGACTCGCCGCCCAGGCGACGGGGCAACTCGCCGCCGAGGATTTCGCGGATGACCGCATTCGCCTGCGCCGTTCGGCGGAGCTGCATTATCAGGGCCAGAGCTACGAGCTCACCGTGCCGGTGCCCGACGGTGCGATCGACGCCGGGATGGTGGCCCATCTCGAGGAGGCGTTCGGGCAGGAACACGAAAAGACCTACGGCCACCGCGCCGGGCCGGACGAGCCGGTCGAATTGGTAGCGATCCAGATCGTCGGACAAGGCTTGCGCCAGGGCGACGCCATTCCCGACCGCGTACGGCCTAGCCGCCCCGAGCCCGAACCGCCGCCGCCGCGCCCAGCCTATTTCGGCGGCGACGGGAACGGGCACGCGGCGGGCTGGGTCGAGACGCCGATCCTGCGGCGCTCCGATCTCGCGACACCGCGCAGCGGTCCGCTGATCGTCGAGGAATACGACGCGACGTGCGTCGTGCCGCCCGGTGCCACAGCCAGCCTCGATCCCGGCGGAAATATCGTCATCGTGCTGGAGTAAGCTCAGCGTCGAGATCGCCGGTACCGGGCATTTGCTGTCGGGCGCAGTGCAACGACTGATCGGCGCCCATATGTGTGAAATCGCGTCCAACTGTGACCCCACCCAAGATTAAAGCATCTCATTGATTACGCGTGTGAATCTGCTTCCTGGGTGGGGTCACGGTTGGACGCGAAACGCGACCCCATTGATTGAACTATTCTTCAATGAACACAATGTCTTCCGCGACCTAG
>PLYQ01000112.1 GCA_003153415.1 Rhodospirillales bacterium
ACATCGGCCTCGTCCAGACTCGCAAGCTCGGTCGCCAGAACGTGCATGAACCTTAGCCCAGAATGAGCGCGCGGATGGCTTCCTTGTCGAAGCCCTTTTCGCCGATCACCACCAGACGGCCCTGGCGGGGTTCATCCGCGCGCCACGCCCGGTCGAACTGGTGCTGGATGCGTGCCCCCACGCCCTGCACGAGCAGACGCATCGGCTTGCCGGCAATATCGGCGAAGCCTTTGATCCGCAGGATGTCATGCTGGCCGGTGGCGTTGGCGATACGGTCGACGAGTGCCTGCGGCTGGGCGAGTGACGGCAGGTCGATGATGAACGTATCGAAATCGTCGTGATCATGCTCGCCTTCGAGGTCGTGGTGGGACGGCCGGTTCGCGAGATCGGACTCCGCCGCAGCACCCATGCCCAGCAGAACGGCGAGTGCGACCTTGCCGTTCTGCACCTCGACGACCTTCACGGCCTTGGGCAGCGTCTTGCCGATCTGGCCGACGACGTCCCGCCGCTCGGCTGCCGACATCAGGTCGGCCTTGTTCATCACCACGAGATCGGCGCAGAGCAGTTGGTCCTCGAAGACCTCCTCCAGAGGATTATCGTGGTCGAGCGAGCTGTCCTCGGCACGCTGACGGGCGATCGCCTCGGGATCGTCGGCAAAGCGGCCCGCCGCCACGGCGGCGCCGTCGACCACGGCGATCACACCGTCGACGGTGACCCGCGAGGCGATCTCAGGCCAATTGAACGCCTTGACCAGCGGCTTCGGCAAAGCGAGGCCCGAGGTCTCGATAACGATGTGCTCGGGCGGATTGGGCCGATCGAGCAGTGCCTTCAAGGCCGGCACAAAATCGTCGGCGACGGTGCAGCAGATGCAGCCGTTCGACAACTCGACGATCGAGTCCTCGGTGCAGCTCTCGATACCGCAGCTCTTCAGGATCTCGCCGTCGATGCCGACGTCGCCGAACTCGTTGACGATCACCGCCAGCCGCCGTCCGTCGGCGTTCTCCAGCACGTGACGCACCAGGGTTGTTTTGCCGGCGCCGAGAAAGCCGGTGACGATCGTGCAGGGAACCTTTGCGAGCGCGCTCATGGAAACTCCTTTGAAAGCATCGGCGGCACGCGCGCGATGGTGTTCTTGCGGATATGCGCCGGCCGCTCGCGCCATATCGGCAGGCCATCGCTGTGAGCTTGATGCTGGTGAGCGAACTGCAGAATGTCGTCAACATGGCAATCGGGGTCGAGATGGCCGATCACGTAGGTCCATTTGCCTGGCGCCGTGATTGCGGCGGTGCAACTTCGCTGGCAATTCGACAGGCACTCGACCGGAACGATCTCGAGGGTTGCGCCATCGGCGGCGAGTTGCCGCTCAAGCGCCGCCAGCAGGCGCGCACCCGGGCGCACCTCCTCCGCTCCGGCTGCGTCATCACTGCCGCGACAGGTGACGCACACGAACAGCGTCGAGTTCATCGTCCGCCGCCCAGACGTGCGTTCAGGTCACGAGGCCGGCGGCATAGGCGGCCGTCACGCCACCGGCCAACGCAACCAGGATGCCGACGACGGTCAATCCCGCCGTCCGCAGCAACGCCGGCCAACGGACAAGGTTCGAAACCGCGGCAAAGGCCGCAAGGCCGAGGACGGTTTGGATGATGAGCAGCCCGGCGAGATAGGCCCAAAGCGGCGCCGGTTCGGCGCCGACGATCGATTCACCCAGTGCATAGCCGTGAATGACGCCCGCAATGGCGAACAGCGCCACGGCGACAGTCAGGCGCATCGGCTGGCGAAGAGCGACGAGTCCACCGATCGCTAGTGTCGACAGCCCAACAAGCAGCTCGCCCGCCGGGACATTGGCCTTCGCGAGGTGAAGGGTGACACCGGCAATGAGAGCCAGGCTGAACGCAAAGAGCGGCCCGACGCCGCGGCGGGCGAGTGCGGCAAGAATGCCAACGCCAACGATGGCGCCGAGATGATCGAGACCGATCACCGGATGACCGAGTCCAGAGAGAAAGCCCTGGAGAAAGGTCTGGGGCAGCTCGCCGCCCATCACATGATGCGCAAATGCCGGCGCCTGCACGGCAACCGTCGCGATGGCCAAAAGCGTGGCAAACCTACGGATCGAACGCCTCATCGTCTTCCTCCGTCGTCACAGACCTGGAGAGGCCTGAAGTCAGTGCCGTTTCCGACGGAGCCCACCTATCCGGCGATGACCGGATAGACGGGTTGCCATGGCAATCGCTACTCCCCGTGCGACAGCTCGGACGCGGCGTTCTCGACGGCAGGTTTCCTGGCTCTCGGGTCTTTGCCGCAGGCCACCTTCCCGGTTTCCCAGTGGTATGTTGGCCGTTGGCTTGCCGACTACAGTTGCGGGGGCAGCCGCGGAGTGGGGCCCGTAGGCCTTTACCGTGTTCCCTTTTGATCCCCGTGAGGGGCACCGTCGCCAGCTTGATACGAGCCGCCCGCCTTGATGACAAGGGCTTTGCCGACCATTCTGCGCGGCCCAGTCGGAAAGTAGAAAATCATGTCAGCAGCCACTGAAGACGACGCCCACCACAAGGCAAAAATGGCCAACCGCAAGGCGGTTCAGGACGCCCGGGTTGCCGGCAAGACGATCGAGAAAGGTCTGCTCATCGTCCACACCGGCAAGGGCAAGGGCAAATCGACGGCAGCTTTCGGCCTGATGTTGCGCGCCATCGGCCGCGGCTTTCGCTGCGGCGTCGTGCAGTTCGGCAAGGGCGCCTGGCAATCGGGCGAGCGTAGCGCGATCGAACGCTTCGGCGATCAGATCCAGTGGCACACGCTGGGCGAAGGCTTCACTTGGGAGACGCAGGACCGCGCCCGCGACGTCGAGGCAGCCAAGCGCGCCTGGGCGGCGACGCTGCGGCTGATGGCCGACCCGGCGATCCGCCTGATCGTCCTCGATGAACTCAACATCGCGCTGCGCTACGACCATCTTGACATCGGCGAAGTCGTGGCGGCGCTGCAGGCGCGGCGCGGCGACCTGCACATCGTCGTGACAGGCCGCAACGCCAAGCCCGAGATGATCGAGGCCGCCGATTTGGTGACCGAGATGACACCGATCAAGCATCACTTCGCCGCCGGCGTGAAAGCGCAGGAAGGAATCGAGTTCTGATGACTGCGCCGAAATTAGCCCGGGCCCTTATGATTCAAGGGACCGGCTCGGACGTCGGCAAGTCGTTGATCGTAGCGGCGCTGGCCCGCGTCTTCACACGGCGCGGGCTTCGCGTGCGGCCGTTCAAGCCGCAGAATATGTCGAACAACGCCGCCGTGACGGCGGATGGCGGCGAGATCGGCCGCGCCCAAGCGCTGCAGGCGCGCGCCGCCCGCGTTCCGTCCAGCGTGCACATGAACCCGGTACTGCTGAAACCCCAGAGCGAGATCGGCTCGCAGGTCGTGGTCCAAGGCAAGGTCGTGGGCAACGCCAAAGCGCGCGAATACCAGGAGATGAAGCCCAAGCTCCTGGGCGCTGTCCTCGAAAGCTTCAAGCACCTCGCCGCCGAGTCCGATTTGGTGCTGGTCGAAGGCGCAGGTTCGGCTTCGGAAGTGAACCTGCGCGCCGCCGACATCGCCAATATGGGTTTCGCGCGCGCGGCAAACGTTCCCGTTGTCCTGCTGGGCGATATCGATCGTGGTGGCGTGATCGCGAGCCTCGTCGGCACCAAGACCGTCATCGATCCCGACGATGCCGCCCTGATCGTCGGCTTCATCGTCAACCGCTTCCGTGGCGATCCGACGCTGTTCGAAGACGGCATGAAACTGGTCGCGCGCCACACGGGCTGGCAGTCGCTCGGGCTCGTGCCGTTCTTTGCCGACGCCCACAGGCTGCCGGCAGAGGATGCGCTCGGCCTTCCTGAACGGACGACCGCCGACAAGAAGGGAAGAATACGGATCGTCGTGCTGGCTTATCCACGCATCGCAAATTTCGACGATTTCGATCCGCTACGACTTGAAGAGAATGTCGACTTAGTCTTCGTCCGTCCCGGCGAGCCGATCCCCGGAGATGCGTCACTGGTGATCCTGCCGGGCTCGAAAGCGACCATTGCCGACCTTGCCGCTCTGCGCGAGGTCGGATGGGACATCGATCTCAAGGCGCATCTGCGTCGGGGCGGCCATATCCTGGGCATCTGCGGCGGATACCAGATGCTTGGCCGGCACGTTGCCGATCCCGACGGCATCGAAGGCCCGCCAGCCAACGTCGAGGGGCTCGGGCTGCTCGATGTCGAAACGGCGCTCGAGGGCGACAAGGTCCTGGTCGAGGTCAGCGGCGAGACGGCGCAGGAGCGCGTGCCGTTCAACGGTTACGAAATGCATATCGGGCGGACGACCGGTACGGCGCGCCCGCTGCTCACTCTCGGCAACGGCCGGCCCGATGGAGCGGTGAGTCCAGATGGCCGGGTCGGCGGCTGCTACATCCATGGGCTGCTGGCGGACGATCGGCAGCGTCGCCATTGGCTGCAGCGCCTGGGCGCACACGGCTCGGCGCTCGCCTATGAATCAGATGTTGAAGCGACCCTGGATCTTCTGGCCGACCACATCGAGAAGCACGTCGATTGCGACCGCCTTCTCGCCCTGGCGCGCGAGCCGCGCTTCAGCGCAGCCAGCTGACGACGACCAGCAGCGCCAGGACGGCGATCTGGAGTCCGCAGGCCATGCGGTAGAGCTGCAGGGCTGCGCGAATGTCCTTCGCCGTGAGCGCGCTGCGCCCATCGCCCATCCAATGGTCCTCGACGATCTCGCCGTCATAGACGCGCGGGCCGGCTAGGCGCACGCCGAGCGCCCCCGCCATGGCGGCTTCCGGCCAGCCAGCATTGGGCGAGTCGTGATGACCCGCGTCACGCCATACCGCGGCGATCGCGCGGCCCGGTGACAGGCCAGGCACCAGGGCTGCTCCCAGCACCAGCCACAACGCCGACAGCCTCGACGCTGGCAGGTTGACCACGTCGTCCGTGCGTGCGGCAGCCCAGCCGAAGGCCAGATGGCGCTCGGACTTATGCCCGATCATGCTGTCGGCGGTGTTGATCGCCTTGTAGGCGATCGCACCCGGCAATCCCGCCACCACCATCCAGAACAAGGGCGCGACCACGCCGTCGGAGAAGCTTTCGGCCAGGCTCTCGATGGCCGCACGGCTGACGGCACCCTCGTCGAGCTCGCGCGTATCGCGGCCGACGATCATCGACACGGCTTGCCGGCCCGCTTCGATACCACCCTTCTCCAACGCGTCGGCCACGGCAGCGACATGACTGTAGAGGCTGCGTTGCGCCAGCATCGCACTGGCAAAAATGGCGCAGACGGGCAGCGACAGGATGTGCGGCAGGAGGCGGTCGCAGAGTCGGGTAATCACGAGTCCAACGATCAGGCTTGCGGCGAGCAACAGAAGCAACAAGGCGACGCCCTGGATGCGGCGCTGGCCGAACGCTTCCTCCTCCGAATTCCACGCTCGCTCACCCCATGCTATGAGCCGGCCGATCCAGGTCACGGGGTGGCCAATCACGCGATAGACGACGTCCGGGTATCCGACGCTCGCTTCCAGCGCGACAGCAATGAGGGCGAGTTCGACGAACATGGCACTTTGCCTATCACGGAGGCCACGGCCATGAAACCGGTTGCCCATGGCGGCGACTTGGCTGAGGTCGAGCGACGTTTTCCTGATGCGCCCCGGCCCTGGATCGATCTGTCGACCGGCATCAACCCCGTCGCCTATCCGTTGCCGGCCCTGTCAGCCGAAAGCTGGGCGCGGCTGCCGTCGCGATCCGACGAGCAGGCGCTGCTTGCCGCGGCGGCCGACCGCTATGGCGTGCGCGACCTCGAGACTATTGTCGCCGCGCCGGGCACCCAGGCCCTGATCCAGCTGCTGCCGCGCCTGGTGCCGAAATGCCGTGTCGCCGTGGTGGGGCCGACCTACGAGGAGCACGAGGTCTCCTGGCGCAGGCATGGGCATGACGTAACTACCGTCGGAGACTTGAGCGAAACGGACGGCGCCGAAGTAGTGATCGTCGTCAATCCAGACAACCCGACCGGACGCCTGCTGACGACGGACGAGCTTCGCGCGCGCAAGGCCATGCTAGTTGTGGACGAGGCATTCATCGATTTCCTGCCGGCTTCCGCGAGCCTTGCCGGCGACCTTCCGTGGAACGCGATCGTGCTGCGCTCTTTCGGCAAGGCCTACGGTTTGGCCGGACTCCGGCTGGGCTTCGCGATCGCAGAACCAGGTATTGCGGCCCGATTGCGCGAGGAACTGGGACCGTGGGCCGTCTCAGGCTCCGCGTTGACGATCGGCCGGGCCGCGCTCGCCGACAATGCCTGGTTGACGGCCGCGGCGGCCCGCCTCAAACGCGACGGCAAGCGCCTCGACGAGATGCTAATCGCAGCGGGCTTCACGCTGTTGGGCGGCACGCGGCTTTTCCGTCTCGCCCGCCACGACGATGCCGCCGGCATGGTCCAACAGCTGGGCCGCCATGGCATCCATGTTCGCACTTTTTTCCTCGAGCCGGACCGGCTGCGCTTTGGCCTGCCTGGAAATGACGCCGCGTTCGATCGACTCGCGGCGGTATTGCTCGACTGCCGTACGGTCTAACATCGGCCGCGCCATGCCCCGCTATCGACGTACCGCGTCCCTTGCCACCACGCCGATGCTAGTCGCGTTGCTGCTCGTTGCGACCGCCGGTGGCTATGTCTATGGCGTTTACAGTGCTGCACATAATTCATGGCCGCTTGAAAGCCTTCGCAAACTCAAGAACATCGTCCGCCCGCCGCCCAAACTCCTCGGCACGTACGACCGGACCGGCAGGCTCACCCGGTATCCCGGAAAGATCGCCGTCGATTGCCCAGACCAAACGAATGATACCGCCGTGCTTCTGGCCGCGGGACAATCCAACTCGGCAAACAACGGGCAAAGGAAATTCACGACGCGCTACCCTGGCCAGGCATTCAACTATTTCGACGGCAAATGCTATGCCGCTGCCTCGCCGCTCCTCGGCGCCAGCGGGGAAGGCGGCGAATTCCTCACGCTACTGGCAGACCAATTGATTTCCGGTGGCACCTACAAGTCGGTGATCATCCTTTCATCCGGCATTGGAGCCACGACCATCTCGCGATGGCAACGGGATGGCGATCTCAACGATATGCTGCTTGCCACGGTAAGGGCCATGGCGGGCAAATACAAAGTTACCGAGGTGATCTGGCATCAAGGCGAGACCGACTTCAGGAATGTCACGTCGACCAAGAACTATGTAATGGCGTTCAATTCCCTGTTGCAGACGCTGGCCGAAGTCGGCGTCGTAGCACCTGTGTATGTCGCAATCGCCACGAAGTGCTTTGCCAACTGGGTGCCCGACAATCCTGTGGCACGCGGGCAGCGCCAATTGATCGACGACAAGAAGATCTATCTCGGTGCCGACACGGACTCGCTTCTGGCCGACGGCGACAGACGTGACGCCTGTCACTTCAGTGAAAGCGGTCAGCTCAAGACGGCGATGGCTTACGCCGAAGCCATTCGAGAATCGCGCCGCACAAACTGAGGCTCTAGACTTCGAGCAGCACCGCGTGGTCGGGTGAGAACGACAGCGTCACGGCGGCACCCTCGTCCAGGAGGTTGGTCGGCGGACGCCGCACGATCAGCGGGCCCACGGCGCTGTCGATGACGTACTGCACGAAATCGCCATGAAACAGGCGCTGGCGCACCGTGCCGGGCACGTGATTGTCGCCCGGCCGGGCCTCGAGATCGATATAGGCGGTGCGCACCGCCACCTCGGTCTCCCCACCGGTGGGCTTGTGCACGACGCTCACCTTCAGGGTGACGCCACCCTCTGCCGCGAAGCTGCCGTCACCCACCGGCCGGCCTTTGATCAGGTTGGCCGAGCCCACGAAATCCGCGACGAAGCGGCTGCGCGGCCTGTTGTAGATCTCCTCGGGCGTGCCGATCTGCTCGATCACGCCTACATTCATCACGATCACGCGGTCGGAGATGGCGAGGGCCTCTTCCTGGTCGTGCGTGACATAGACCGAGGTGATGCCGAGGCGACGTTGCAGCTCGCGCAGCTCCACCCGCATCTCGGCGCGCAGCTTGGCGTCGAGATTGCTGAGCGGCTCGTCGAACAGCACGACGGTCGGCGAGAAGGCGATGGCGCGGGCCAGCGCCACCCTCTGCTGCTGGCCGCCCGACAGCTTGGAGGCGCCGCGATCGGCGAGGTGGCGCATCTGCACCAGGTCGAGCGCGCGTTCGACATTGGCCTTGAGCTCGTCGGTGCCCTGCTTTCGCACGCGCAAGCCGTAGGCCACGTTGTCGAACACCGTCATGTGCGGCCACACCGCATAGGACTGGAACACCATCGACACGCCGCGCTGCTCGGTCGGGACGCTGCGGCGCTTGCTGCCGTCGTACATCACCTGGCCGTCAATGCTGATGCTGCCGGCACTCGGCTGCTCCAGCCCGGCAATGGCACGCAAGGTCGTAGTCTTGCCGCAACCCGACGGCCCGAGGAGCGTCAGATGCTCGCCGCGGCCGACCGTGAAGCTCACGCCGTTCACCGCCACCTGGTCGCCGTAGCGGACGACGAGGTCCTTCACTTCGATACGCGTGGCGCTCACGTCAGCTCCCTCGTCATGCCGCGCGTCAGGCGGAAAAGAATGACCAGCGCCACGATCACCGTGAAAGTCTGGATCAGCGCCATCGCCGCCGTCAGCTCGGTGCCGCTGGTGGCGAAGGCGTTGACGATCGAGGGCGCGATCACCTTGGAGTTCGGGCCCATTAGGAAGACCGATGCGCCCAGCTCGCGGACGCACGCCATGAAGATCAGCAGCCAGGCCGCCAGGATGCCGGGCTTGAGCAGCGGCAGGGTCACCGTGCGCATCTGGTAGACCCAGCCGGCGCCGCAGACTCGGGCACATTCCTCAAGGCTCTTGTCGATTTGCAGCACGACTCCAGCAAGCGTGCGCACGCCGAGCGGCAACATGACGGTGAAATAGGCCAGCGCCATCAGCCACAGCGTGCCGTAGATCGAAATCGGGATGTTGATCCAGGCCCACAACAGCGCCAGGCCGAAGACAAGGCGCGGCACGGCCTGCGGGAACATCACCAGGTACTCGATCGAGCCGCGCCCGGTAAGCTGCGAGCGATAGATGATCCAGACCAGGATCGTCATCACCAGCACACCGACGCTGGCAACACCGAAGCCCAGCATCAGGCTGTTGACCAGCGCGGTGCGCACCGGTCCCAGCGCCAATGCGGTCTGGTAGTTGGCGAAGGTGAACTGGGCCTGGCTCAGGATCACGGTGGCGAAACGCTGCAGCGAGGTCAGCAGCAGGGCGCCGATCGGCAGCACGACCGCCAGCAGGATGTAGAGCATGCAGAAGGCGAAGAAGAGCCACGCCAGCCGACCCATGTCCATCGGCCGCGGCCGGAAGGCCTTGCCGGTGATGGTGGCGAAGCTGCCGCGGGCGATCACCCGGCGATAAAAAGTCAGCATGCCGAACATGACTACGAACAGGGCCAGCCCCATCGCCGAAGCGCGCCCGTAGTCGGGCGGATAGGCAAGTGTCGAATCCCAGATCGCCGTGGTGATGACGTAGATGCGGCCGGGAATGCCGATCACCAGGGCGGCGGCAAACGAGCCCAGCATCTCGGCGAACACGAACAGCGTGGCGCCCAGCACGCCCGGCATGACCAGCGGCAAGGTGACGGTGAGCATCGTGCGCAACTTCGAGGCGCCCATGACGCGCGCGGATTCCTCGAGCGCCGGATCCATCGACTTCATCGAGGCCGAGATCATGACGAAGGCGACGGTGCCCTCGAACAGCGCCATCACCCAGGCGATGCCGAAGTGGGTGTAGACGTCGACGAGATCGCCGCCGCCACCCACGCCCTTCCACAGCTGATTGGCAAAGCCACTCTTGGGACCGGCGATCACCGCCCAGGCGAGCGCACCGACCAACGGGGTCATGTAGTAGGGAAGCTCCATCAGCCGTTCGAGCATCGCGCGGCCCGGCACGTTGGTGCGGCTGAGGATCCAGGCCAGCGTGAAGCCGATCAGGATGGCCATGACCGTGGCCATCACGGCAATGATCAGCGTGTTCCACAGGACGTTGATATCTTCCTCGAAGATCGCCAGGTAGTTCCTGATGCCGTACTCCTGCGGCGGAAACGCCATCGGATCGCCGGTGTTCAGCGATTCCTCGACCAGGAAGACCATCGGCAGGACGACGAGGAAGCCGACGACCAGCAGGATGACGACCGTGATGATCGCCTGCCAGTTACGACGCCGCTTGAAGGGCTCCCCGGAGATGACCGTCAAGGCAGGCTCAGCGCCGCGCACCGACTATGCGGTCCCATTCCTTGGCAAACGACGGGCGGTCCTTCTCGAAGGCTTCCCAGTCGGCTGGTATCAGGAGCTTCATGTCCTTGAGCGCCACGCTGCCGGCCGGCGCCGGCACGTCGTCGCGCGGCGAATGCAGCAGCAACGCATCGGAAAGCGCCTTCTGGCCGATCGGCGAGAGGAACCAGTCCATGAACAGCTCGGCGGTGTTGGGATGCGGGCCTTCGGCCACGATGCCGTAGGTTTCCGAGACCGCCGGCACGCCGGTGTCGGGAAAAACGAAGGCGAGCGGCGCGCCCTTGGCCTTGAACTCGATGAAGCCCGAGTATTGGGCGCCCATGATGATCTTGTCCTGGCCGTCGACCAGACGACCGTACTGCTGGACGTAAGAGTCGAAAGCGCGCGGCTTCTGCTCACCAAACTGCTTGAAGTAGCCATCGCCCAGGATCGGCTTCAGCATGTACCACACGCCGTGTTGCAGGCCGGAGTTGGAAACCTTGACGTTGATCGCGTCCTTCCACTTGGGATTGAGCAGATCCTGCCACGTCTTGGGCGCTTCGGCGGCCGGCACGTTGTTGGGGTTGTAGGCGATGCCGCCCATGATGATCGAGCCCCAGGTCCAGAAGCCCTCGGGTTTGCTCTTGTACTCCGGCTTGAAGGCGGCCATTTCCGGCGAGATGTACTGGTGGAAGCCGCCCTTGCGCTGGAAGTCCAGGATCATGCCCATGTCGGAGATCTGGATGACGTCGACCAGGTAGGATTTTGCCTGGCGCTCCGACAGCACCTTGGCGTAGAGCGCGCCGGCCTGGAGGCGGACGTAGCTCGTCTTGATATTGGGGAACAACTTGTTGAAGGAGGCCAGCAGCTTGACCTGGCCCTGCTCGGGATCGGTCGAGTAGAGCACGAAGGCGCCTTCAGCCTCGACCTTGGCCAGGTCGGCGCAGCTCTTGAAGCCTTCCATCTGGCGCGGCTTGTCGCACAGCTTGGCCTGGGCCTGGGCTTGCGAGAAGCCTGCCCAACCCACCGCGCACAAGGCCACGGTCGCCGCCGCGAATAGCTTCATGATAGCCTCCCGAATACTCGTTGGTGCGAACCTAGGACGTTTTGCAGAGGTTGCGCAATGAGAGCTAAGCTCACCATCGCAATGAACTAAGTGGAGCGTCGGAACATGAAGCTAGGACGGCTTGGCGTTTGGTATCCCACGGACCGGCTGGACGGAACGCAGCTTGGCGATTTCGTCCGCCTGATCGAGAAATCCGGATACTCCGCACTGTGGTATCCCGAATCGCGCGGCTACGAATCGATGTCGCTGGCCGACTTCCTGCTCTCGAAAAGCAGCAAGCTCATGATCGGCAGCTCGATCGCCAACATCTACGCGCGCGACTCCTTCACCGCGCAGCGGGCGATGGTTTCGCTCAACAGCCTTCACGGCAACCGATTCATCCTGGGCCTCGGCGTCAGCCACATCCCGATGGTCGAGGGCCTGCGTGGCCATCGCTACGACAAGCCGCTTGGTGCCATGCGCGCCTACCTCGACGGCGTTCACAAGGGCCTGCGGGGAGGAGACGCGGCGCCGGTGGTGGTTGCAGCGCTCGGGCCGAAGATGCTGGCGCTCAGTGCCGAGAAATCGATCGGTGCCGTGCCTTACAACGTCACGCCCCAGCACACCGCCAAGGCGGCAAAGATCCTGGGACCATCGAAGGTGCTGGCCGTCGAGCAGAAGGTGACGGTCGAAACCAATCCGGTGCGCGCCCGCGCGCTGGGCCGCAAGGAACTCGCGCGCTACATGGTGCTGCCCAACTATCGCAACAACTGGCTGCGCGAGGGTTTTACCGAAGCCGACCTTACCGATGGCGGCAGCGACCGCTTCATCGACGCCATGTGCCTGTGGGGCGATGCCGAGACCATCAAGAAGGGCCTGCGGGCGCACTTCGCGGCCGGTGCCACGCATGTCTGCCTGCAGCCAGTCCATGACGACGGCGACTTCGCGGCGCGCGATCGTATGGTCACGGCGCTCGCCGACACCTAGGGAAAACGACAATGGACTTTGGCATCGCCCTGCCGACGGCAGCGGATTCCTGGAAATACGCCAAGCAGGCCGAGGAACTCGGCTTCACCCACGCCTGGTTCTACGACACGCAGATGTTGAGCGCCGACTGCTTCGTCGCCATGGGTGCCGCGGCCGTCAACACCAAGCGCATCCGCCTTGGCACTGGCGTGCTAGTGCCCTCCAATCGCATCGCCCCGGTCGCTGCCAATGCGCTGGCGACCTTGAACCAGCTCACGCCCGGCCGCATCGACTTCGGCGTCGGCACCGGCTTCACGGCGCGTCGCGCGATGGGCTTTGGCGCCATCAAGGTCAAGGACATGGAGACCTACATCCACCAGGTCTATGGCCTGCTGCGCCGCGAGACCGTCGAGTTCGAGATGGAGGGGCAGAAGAAGAAGATCCGCTTCCTCAATCCCGAGCTGCCCCTCTTCAACACCAAGGATCCGATTGCGCTCCATCTCTCGGCCTTCGGGCCGCGCACGCGGGCGCTCACCGCCAAGCTCAAGGCGGGCTGGATCGACTTCGTCGGCAAGGTCGAGAACGGCATCCGGGAAGTCGAAGCGATGCGCGCGGAATGGAGCAAGGCCGGCCACGCGATGGGCGATCTCCAGGCCACCGCCTTTGCGCTGGGCTGCGTGTTGCAGGACGGCGAGCCCGCCGATTCGGAACGCGCCATGGCGCAGGCCGGACCGCGCGCCGCCGTGATGCTGCATCGCGCGGCGGATGAAGCCCTGGCCGGGCTGGCGCCGGGTGTGACCATGGTCCCCAAGACCACGCCCGAATTGCAGGGCTACATCGACCTGGCGCGCGGCTTCGAACCCAAGGATGCGCCTTATCTCGAAAACCATCGCGGCCATCTGATGTTCGTGAAGGCCGCGGAGAAGAAGTTTGTCACGGCGAAGATGATCGCCGAGACCTCGTTCACCGCGGGCGAAGCCGAGATCAAGCAGCGCATCGATGCCTTGCGCGGTGCCGGCTACACGCAGTTCACGATCCAGCTCGTGCCCGGCCAGGAAGCCGCCCTCGCCGACTGGGCGCGCATTCGGAAGGCGTTCGCCTAGGGTTCCGGAAATAACCCTACTTTCGTAGTGACTTCTCACGATGTCTCACTGATGTCTCACCGATGTCTCACTCATGTGAGACCTATCCGATGCCGATGGCATCGGCACTTTCCTCGAAAAGGTCTCATTTCTCAGCACCCCGGGGGTGCTGCCCGACTAGCTGAAAGGGCGAATAACAGTCTCGCCGAAGCGCGCGAGGCTCTCCTCCAGATTGGGCGTGAAGGCGTGGACCGGGAGCACGATGCGGCCGATGCCGTGGCGGGCGCGCTCTTCGACGGCGGCACGCGAGTCCTTGCCCGAGGCGGGCAGCAGATCGGGACAGCCGGCGATGATCTCGATCGACGCCGGATCGCGGCCGGCGGCCTCGGCGGCGCGGCGGACGACGTCGAACAGGGGCACGGTGTCGACTTGGGAGCCGATCGACGGAAAAAAGCCGTCGCCGAGACGGCCGGCGCGCTTGGCTGCGGCCTCGGAATGGCCGCCGACGATGATGGGCACGCTGCCGGCCACCGGCTTGGGATTGCAGCTCATGCCGTGGAAGTTCACGAACTCACCGGCGAAGCTCGCGCCGTCCTTCGCCCACAGCGCACGCATGGCCGCGATATATTCGTCGGACCGCTTGCCGCGCCGTTCGAACGGCACGCCGAGCGCTGCGAACTCCTCCTTGAGCCAACCGACGCCGATACCGAGCTCGAAGCGCCCGCCGCTCATGTGATCGAGCGTGGCGACCTGCTTGGCGAGCACGAAGGGGTTGCGCTGCGGCAGGATGATCACGCCGGTCATGAAACGCAGTCGCGTCGTGACGGCCGCGACGGACGCGATCCAGATCAGCGGATCGGGAAGCGCAGAAGACGAGTTGCCCGGCAGCCGGCCGGTGGCCGAATAGGGATAGGTTGAGTCGTAACGATCGGGCAGGACGACATGGTCGACGGCGAACACCGAATCGAAGCCCGCTGCTTCGGCCAGGCGCACCAGCCGGTGCGCCGAGGCGAGATCGGGAAATGTGTTGTTGCCGAAATGCAGCGCGAATTTCACGACAGCAGATCCGCGACGGCCTTCCGGTAGCGTGTGATCGCCTTGAGGTGGTCGTCGTAGCTCTTGCCGTCGATGCGCGCGTGGATCGCACTGGTGAAGGTCGTGTGCGCCAGCACGTGGCTCACGCCCGCCTTTTTCCAGAAGGCGATCTCGCGCCGCCAATCTTCTTCGTTGCCCTTGCCGGGCGAGACCCACACTTCGAACCCGACATCCTCGGGCTTGCGGCCGGCTTCCTTGATCATGCCGCGCAGCCGCTCGAAGATCTTGAGCACATCATCGCCCGGTGGCCAGCGGTTGGGCATGAAGCCGTCGCCATACTTGGCCACGCGCTTGAGGGTCTGCTCGGCGTGCCCGCCGAACCAGACCGGCACCTTGCCCGACTTGGGACGCGGATTGATGCCGCCGTCGGTGAGCTCGTGGAACTGGCCCTTGAAGGTGATGCCCTCGTTGGCCCACAGCGCCTGCATGAAGCGCACTTGTTCTGCCGAGCGCCTGCCGCGGGTGTGGAAGTCCATGCCGAGTCCCTGGAACTCGATCTCGTTCCAGCCCACGCCGACACCTAACCGGAACCGGCCGTCGCATAACGCGTCGAGCGAGGCCGCCTGCTTGGCAACAAGGGCGGCCTGGCGTTGCGCCAGGATCAGCACGCCCGCAGCAAAGCCGATCTTCTTGGTGATGCCAGCCAGGAAGCCGAACAACACGAAGGGATCGTGATAGGCGGTTGCATTCGAGCCGCGCTGGCCGGGCTGGACCTTCGCAGGATCGATACCGATCACATGGTCGGGGGCGACCAGGTAGTCGTAGCCCAACCCTTCGGCGGCTTGCGCAAAGTCGCGCAGGACGGCAGGCCCTGTGCCGATATCGCCGACCGCCAGAGATGCTCCGAGCTGTATGGCCATTTCCTACTCCGCTGCCGCCGCCTTGGCGGGCTTGAGGTCGGTCGAATATTTGAGATGGACCGGGGCGTTCGCTTCGAACGGACTCTTGAGGTCGAGGCTCTTGGCGATCTCGCGGATGGCGGGAAAGACTTCGGTACCCATCAGCTTGATGCAGGTGAGCGAGTCTTCCTGGCTGACCTTTCCGTCATTGCCCCACAGCGCCAGGATGCCCGGCCGGGTCTCTTCCAGGATGCGCTTCAGCTTGGCCACCACGGTCTTGGGCGTGCCGGCGATGATGCGCAGGTCGGCCATCTGCTGTTCGAAGCTGGTATTGCCCCGCGGATTGATGGCGCGGCCGGCGGCGAACTCGACGAAGGCGCGGCGGGCCGACGGCGAGCCGTAGCCCGACGGCGTGCTCCACACCGGATGGGCAAGACCCGTGAACTCGCCCTGCATCCAGCGGAATTGCCTGGCGTTCTCGACTGCCTTCTCCTCGTTGTCGGAAATATGGACCTGGATCAGGTAGCCGCGATTCTCCGGCCCGCCGACATAACCCGCCTGTAGCGCCACCTGGTCGTAGAGCTCCCAGATCTTCTTGGTCTGCTCGATCGAGGTGTTGAGCGCGATGTAGGGATAGCGCTGCTGCGCCGCCCAAATGATCGTCTCCTTGCTGATGACGCCGGGAATCCAGACGCGCGGATAAGGCTTCTGCAGCGGCACCGCCCACGGATTGACCACGCGGTGCTGGTAATGCGTGCCCTCGAAGCGGAACGGGCCGGGCCGCGTCCATGCCTGGACGACCAGATCGTGCGCCTCCTCGAAGCGCTCGCGGTTGAAGGCGGGATTGACGCCGGCGGCGAGCTGCTCCTGGCCGCCGCCGCGCACGAAGCCCGAGACCAGCCGGCCCTTGGAGATCATGTCGATCATGGCGAGCTCTTCGGCGAGGCGAACCGGGTTCTCCGCCAGCGGCAGCGGATTGCCCAGCATGACGATCTTGGCCTTCTTGGTCATGCCGGCCAGGATGGCGGCAAAGATGTTGGCCTTGGCCTGCATGCAGAACGGCGCGTTGTGGTGCTCGTTCAGCATGATGCCGTCGACGCCGACCTCCTCGGCCAGCATGTATTGCTCGATGTAGTTGTTGTAGAGCCGCGAGCCCGCCACCGGATCGAAGTTGGCGTTGGGGAACATCAGCGCCGTGGCGCCGAAGTCGCGGCCGGCCTGCTCGGAGTAGGCCGACATCGGTTGCTCGGTGAAATACATCAGGTGCATGGCGGTTACTCCCGACTATTTGATCTTAGGCGATGAAGTTCGTGACCAGTTTGGCAAGTGCCTCGGGCTGCTCCATGTCGACGCAATGGCCGCTCGCCTTGACGATTTCCAGTTTGGCGTTGGGCAGGGCATCAACGTAGCGCTTGCCGGCACTCTGCGGCACCACTCTGTCGTCATCACCCCAGACAACCAGGGCCGGCACGCGCACAGCGCCCAAGAGATGCGGCAGGGTCTGGCTATACATGTAAGGCTTCCAGGCGATACGGAAGCTCATCTCGCGGCAGATGTCCCACATCTCGAGCTGGTCGACCGACGGCTCGGCGCCATAGACGCGGTCGAAGACCTTCTGGTCGTGGAAACCGGCGCGGGCGTAGTCGACATAGCCGGTGATCGCGAGGTCGAGGATGTCGCCCTGCGGCGGCTTGATGCCCATGGCGCCGACCAGCACCAGGCGTGAAAGATCAGCCGGCGCCATGCTGGCCATCTCGGCCGCGATCCAGCCGCCGAAGCCCAGGCCGACCAGCGCCGCATTCTTGAGTTTCAGCTCGCTCAGCAGGCCGCGATAGGTCACCGCGATGTCGCGGGCACTGCGCATCCAGTCCGGCCGCTCCGAACGGCTGTAGCCGGGATGATTCGGCACCAGCACGTCGTAGTGCGCCGCCAACGCGTCGTAGAAGGGCAGGCGATCGAGCGTGCCAGTCTCGTGATGCAACACCAGCAGGGGCTTGCCCTTGCCGGCACGGCTCACGTGCAGCTTGACGCCACCGGCCTCGATCTTGGAGTCGGTCCAGTTCACTGCCGCCATTCGCGGATTTCCTTCCCTGGAGCGCGTTTCCGCTCCGATGGAACCGCCAGCGGTTCCATCGGAGCGGAAACCGCTTAATTGCGAAGGATCGTTGCAACCGTCGTCGCGGGAGTCAAACTTTCGACTGGCGACGCGACGCTTCGGCGGCGGTTTCGTCCAACTGACGCACGACCTCGGCGGCGATCTCCGCCGGCGAGCCGCCGATATCGACGACGATCGGCCTTTCGTCTGGCGAGGGCTCCTGAAGGATCGTGAACTGGCTGTCGAGCAGCGCGGGCGGCATGAAGTGGCCGCTGCGCGCGGCCAGGCGCCGGCGGATCAGGTCGGGCGAGCCTTTCAGGTAGACCAGCCGCACATCAGGCCGGTCGCCCACGATGATGTCCCGGTAGGATCGTTTCAGCGCCGAGCAGGTGAGCACGCCCGACTGGCCCTCGGCCCGCCAGCCGTCGATCTTCTCGGCAATCTTGCGCAGCCACGGCAGGCGGTCGGCGTCGGAGAGTGGCGTGCCACCGCTCATCTTGGCCACGTTCTCGGGTGGATGCAGCCGGTCGCCCTCCAGGAACTGCCAGCCCAGCGTCTTGGCGAGCAGGGCCGCGACCGTGCTCTTGCCCGACCCGGAAACGCCCATGATCACCACGGCGATCGGCCGGTTGTTAGCCGGATGCCGGTCCATTATGACTTTGCCTGTCGATCATCGCCGCCCACGATAAGGAAAGCATCACCGTGCTCAAGCTCGGATACAAGGCGTCGGCTGAACAATTCGCGCCGACCAAACTGCTCGACTTCTCGTGCCTGGCCGAGACCCTCGGGTTCGATTCGGTGTTCGTCAGCGACCATTTCCAGCCGTGGAAGCATGTCGACGGCCATGCGCCGTTCTCGCTCGCCTGGCTCGGTGCACTGGGCGCGCGGACCTCGCGCGTCGTCATGGGCACCAGCGTGCTGACGCCGACCTTCCGCTATCACCCGTCGATCGTGGCCCAGGCCTTCGGCACGCTGGGCGCGATGTTCCCGGGACGGGTGATCCTGGGCATCGGCACCGGCGAATCGTTGAATGAGGTGCCGTCGACCGGCGCCCCCTGGCCCGAGTTCAAGGAACGCTTTGCCCGCATGCGCGAGGCGGTGACCCTGATCCGCACGCTGTGGCGCGGCGAGCGCATCAGCTTCGAGGGCGAGTACTACAAGACCGAGAAGGCCACCATCTACGACCGCCCCGCCATCGAGGTGCCGATCTATGTCGCGGCCGCCGGCGCGCTGGTCGCGCGCTATGCCGGTCGCTCGGGCGACGGCTTCATCTGCACCAGCGGCAAGAAGTGGGATCTCTACACCGACACGCTGCTGCCCAAGGTCGCCGAGGGGATCGCCGCAGCCCAGGAGCCCAAGAAGCAACCCTACGACCACATGATCGAGGTCAAGGTCTCGTTCGACACCGACAAGGCATGCGCGCTCAGCGACACGCGCCATTGGGCGGCGCTGGCGCTGACGCCGGAAGAAAAGATGACGGTCGAGGATCCCGTCGAGATGCAGCGTCTCGCCGATGCACTGCCGCTGGAACGCGCGGCCAGCCGCTGGATCGTGTCGAGCGATCCCGACGAGCAAGTCGAGAAGATCGGCGCCTATGTCGGGCTGGGCTTCCGCCATCTCGTGTTCCACGCCCCCGGCCCCGACCAGGAGCGCTTCCTGAGGCTCTACAGCGAGCAGGTCCTGCCGCGCCTGCGCAAGAAATACGGCTGATGCAACGGGTCGAGCTGATCGCCGTCCCGGGCATTCCCCTGGTGAAACCGGGCGACGATCTGGCGGCGCTGATCGTTTCGTGCCTGAAGGAAGGCGGCCTGCAGCCACGCACTAGCGACGTGCTGGTGCTGGCCCAGAAGATCGTCTCCAAGGCCGAGGGCCGCAGCGTCGATCTCGCCACCGTCAAGCCGTCGCCGCGCGCCGCGGCGCTCGCCGCGGAAGTGCAGAAGGACCCGCGCCTGGTCGAGCTGATCCTCTCGGAATCGGTGCGCGTGGTGCGCTCGCGGCCCAACGTGCTGATCGTCGAGCATCGGCTGGGTTTCGTCATGGCCAATGCCGGCATCGACCAGTCCAACGTCGGGCCGACCGACGGCGTCGAGCGCGCGCTGCTGCTGCCGGTCGATCCCGACGGCAGCGCCGGCAAGCTGCGGTCGCGACTTGCCGAACTCTGCGGCGTGACGCTCGCCGTGGTGATCATCGACAGTTTCGGCCGGGCCTGGCGGCGTGGCACGTGTGGCGTGGCGATCGGCGCGGCGGGCCTGCCGGCGCTGCTCGACCTGCGCGGCAATCCCGACCTGTTCGGCCGCGCCCTGCAAGTGAGCATCTCGGGCTTCGCCGACGAGATCGCCGCCGCCGCCTCGCTGGTGATGGGCCAGGGCAACGAGGCGCAGCCGGTCGTGCTGATGCGCGGCCTTGCCTGGTCGGCGCCGGCCAACCCGGCATCGGAACTCATCCGGCCGGCGACCGAGGACATGTTCCGGTGAGCAGCGGACTGGTCGTCGCCCTGTCGGGCGGCGTCGGCGGCGCCAAGCTGGCGCTGGGCCTGAGCCACGTCGTGCTGCCGCAGGATCTGCTGATAGTGGCCAACACCGGCGACGACTTCGAGCATCTCGGACTTAGCATCTCACCCGACATCGATACGCTCACGTACGCGCTGGCCGGCCTCGACAATACCGAACAGGGCTGGGGCCGGCGCGACGAAACCTGGTCCTTCATGGACACGATCGGCGCGCTGGGCGGCGAGACCTGGTTCCGCCTCGGCGACCGCGACCTCGCCCTTCACATCGAACGAACGCGGCGGCTCGGCGCCGGCGAGACGCTGTCGCAGATTACGACGGACATCGGTCGGCGGCTGGGCGTCGGTCCGCGGATCCTGCCGATGAGTGACGACCGCGTGCGCACGCGCGTGCTGAGCGACGGCGGCTGGCTCGATTTCCAGGACTATTTCGTGCACCAGCAGTGTCGGCCGGTCGTGCGCGAACTCGCCTTCACCGGTGCGGCCGACGCGCGACCGCAGCCCGACGTCATCGCGGCTCTGAAGGGCGGGACCGTGCGCGCCGTGGTGATCTGCCCGTCCAATCCCTTCATCAGCATCGAGCCGATCCTCGCGATGCCGGGTCTTCGCGCCGCGATAGCCGGTTGCGGCGCGCCCGTCGTCGCAGTGTCGCCCATCGTCGGCGGCCGCGCGGTCAAGGGACCGACCGCCAAGATGCTGCAGGAGCTCGGCCTGCCCGTGACCTCCGCCGCGGTGGCGAAGCGCTACGGCGACCTGCTCTCCGGCTACGTCGTCGACCAGGCCGATTCCCAAGGCGTTCAGGCCAAGCTGCATGTCACGCCAACGTTGATGACGACGCTCGACGACAAGAGGACGTTGGCGCGCGCCGTTCTCGCCTTCGCCGATTCGCTCAAATGAGCGCATCCAAGAACATCTGGGCAATCGTGCCCATCAAGGAGCTGGACGGCGCCAAGCAGCGCCTCGCGCCCCTACTCTCGCCCGCCCAGCGTCGCGCGCTGATCAAGGTAATGATGGGCGAAGTGCTGCAGGCCCTGGCCGGCGTGCGTGGGCTGGGCGGCATTATGGTCGTGACGCTCGATCCGCATGCGACGGCGCTCGCCACCCAGCTTGGCGCGCGTGTCGTGACCGACGGCGCGCGCGACGGCCATACCGGCAGCGTCACCGCAGGGCTAAAACTCCTCGCACGCGAAGGCCGCGGCGGCATGATGACCCTGCCGGCCGACATACCCGCCGCCACCGCCGCGGAGATCGAGGCGGTAATGGCGGCGCACGAGCCCACGCCTTCTTTTACCATCTCGCCGGCGCACGACGATCTCGGGTCCAACACCGTGATCTGTTCGCCGCCGAATTCCGTGCCGTTGCGCTTTGGCGAGAACAGCTACTTCCCGCACCTCGAGGCGGCGCGGCTGGCTGGCATCGAGCCGACCATCGTGCGCCAACCCGGCATCGCCATGGATATCGACCATCCAGCCGACCTCGCGGCCTTCCTGCGCCTGCCGCAATCCGCCGGCACGCGCACGCGCGCCTGGCTCGAGACGGAAGGCGTGCCAAAACTGCTCTCCGAGAAGGGACTTTAGGCGGCGACCCGCTTGCGCGGCGGCGTGAGCACGATCGGCGCCAGCTCTTCGGCCACGAACGAGGCGGCGCGGCGCTCCTCGGGAACCGATCGATAGAGCGTGTCGCGCTGCTGCGGCTCCCGGCCGATCGAGCGGATCAAGGCTTCCATCGCGTCGGGCGGGAATTCCTGGCCGTGCTGCGTGCCGGCGGCGCGCGAGATGCTTTCGTTCATCAGCGTGCCGCCGAGATCGTTGGCGCCCGAATCGAGGCAGATCGCGGCACCTGCCGGGCCCATCTTGACCCACGAGGTCTGGATATTGGGGATGGCCGGGTGCAGCACCAGGCGCGCCACCGAATGCATGATCACCGCCTCGCGGAAGGTCGGGCCCTTGCGGGCGCGGCCATGACGGTACATCGGCGCTTCCATGTGCACAAAGGGCAGCGGCACGAACTCGGTAAAGCCGCCGGTCTCGGCCTGCAGGTCGCGCAGCGCCAGCAGATGGCGCGCCCAGGCAAGTGACGTCTCGACATGGCCGTACATGATGGTCGAAGTCGTGCGCAGGCCGAGTTTGTGTGCCGCGCGCTGTACGTCGAGCCATTGGCCGGTGTTGATCTTGTCGGGGCAGATGATGGCACGGACCTCGTCGTCGAGGATCTCGGCNNCTCGGCCGCCGTGCCCGGCAGGGTGCCGAGTCCGGCTTGCTGCAGGCGCGCGAGAAAATCCGGAATAGGTTGCTGCAGTGTCGCCGCCCCCTGCGTCACTTCCAGCGCCGAAAAGGCGTGGATGTGCATGCCGGGCACCGCCTCCTTGATCGCCTTGCAGATCGCGAGGTAGGTCTCGCCGGTGTAATCGGGCTGAATGCCGCCCTGCATGCCGACTTCGGTGGCGCCGCGCTGCCACGCC
>PLYQ01000296.1 GCA_003153415.1 Rhodospirillales bacterium
TGATCGTGCCGATCCAGCCAAAGCTTTGGCCGCTCGGCTCAAAAGCCGCGATCGAGGCCGGCAGCAGCAACAGCGACGAGGCGAAAATCGGCGGGATGACGCCCGAGGTGTTGAGCTTCAGCGGGAGGTGCGATGCGTCGCCCCCGAACATGCGGTTGCCCTGCTGACGCTTTGGATATTGCACGAGGATGCGGCGCTGCGCCCGCTCCATGAACACGATGACCGCAACCACGACGATCGACATCACCAGAAAGAGGATGATGAAGGCGGTCGACAGCGCGCCGGTGCGGCCGAGTTCGAGGGTCGCGACGAGGGCATGGGGCAGATTGGCGACGATGCCGGCCATGATGATCAAGGAGATGCCGTTGCCGACGCCGCGCGCGGTGATCTGCTCGCCCAGCCACATCAGCAGCAGCGTGCCGCCGACCAAGGTGACGATGGTGACGAACCGGAAGAACAGGCCGGGATCGTGCACCACCGGCCCGACTGCGGCGACCTGGCCCTCGAGCCCGACGGCGATGCCGTAAGCCTGGAAGGCGGCCAGGAACACCGTGCCGTAGCGCGTATACTGGTTGATCTTCTTGCGGCCGGCTTCGCCTTCCTTCTTCAGCGCCTCGAGCGACGGCACGACCGTCGTCAGAATCTGCATGATGATGGAGGCCGAGATGTACGGCATGATCGACAGCGCCAGGATCGACATGCGCCCGATCGAACCGCCGGAAAACACGTCGAGCATGCCGGCGATGCCGCCGGCATTACGACTGAAGATCTCGGCCAGCGCCTGGGGATCGACGCCAGGAACCGGAATATAGGCACCGATACGGAAGACAATGAGCGCACCGATGGTGAACCACAGGCGCTTCTTCAGCTCGGCGGCCTTACCGATCGCGCCCCAGTTAAGATTGGATGCGAGTTGCTCGGCGGCGGATGCCATGGACCCTCACGCGTGAAAGAAGTTAGGCGGCCTCGGCAACTGGCTTGGGAGGCAACTCGACTTTGCCGCCGGCCTTCTCGACCGCGGCGATCGCCGACGCCGAGGCGCCTGCGACCTTCACTTCTATCTTGGTCTTGATCTCGCCTTTGCCAAGCAGGCGCACGCCATCTGACGCATTCTTGAACAGGCCGGCGGCCTGCATGGCCGCAGCGTCGATCGGCTTGCTGGCATCGATCTTCTTGTCGTCGATCGCCTTCTGCAGCGTACCGAGGTTGACCTCCTGCCACACCTTCTGATGAGGTGGGCGGAAGCCGCGCTTGGGAATGCGACGGTAGAGCGGCATCTGGCCACCCTCGAAGCCCTTGATGGCAACGCCGGTGCGCGCCTTCTGGCCCTTGACGCCGCGGCCAGCGGTCTTGCCCTTGCCCGAGCCAATGCCACGGCCGACGCGCATGCGACCCTTGCGGGCGCCCGGGTTGTCGGAAATCTCGTTCAGTCTCATCGTTCTGTCCCCCGCGTCGCCGCCCCTGGGCTGCTCAACGCGCTTCCTCGTCGATGCGCAGCAGGTGACGCACCTTGTTGATCATGCCGCGCACCGACGGCGTGTCCTCGAGAACACTACTGCGGTGGCGCTTGTTCAGCCCCAGCCCGACCAGCGTCGCGCGCTGGTCTTCCGTGCGCCCAATATGGCTGCCGATCTGGGTGATCTTGATCTTCTTGTCTTCGGCCATGGTTCGGCTCCTTACGCCGCCTCGGCGGCGGTGTCGTCGCGACGGCCCAGCAGATCGCCGACCTTCTTGCCGCGGCGGGTCGCGACCATGCGCGGCGAGTTGAGCTGCGCCAGCGCCTCGAACGTCGCTTTGATCATGTTGTGCGGGTTGGACGTGCCGACCGACTTGGCAACGATGTCCTTGATGCCAAGCGTCTCGAACACGGCGCGCATCGGGCCGCCGGCGATGATGCCGGTGCCGGCCGGAGCGGCGCGCAGCGTCACTTTGCCGGCGCCGAAGCGACCCTTAACGTCGTGATGCAGCGTGCGGCCATCGCGCAGCGGCACGCGGATCAGCGCGCGCTTGGCGGCTTCCGTCGCCTTACGGATGGCCTCGGGCACTTCGCGCGCCTTGCCGGCACCGTGGCCGACACGGCCGCGCTGGTCGCCGACGACGACGATGGCGGCGAAGGCGAAGCGCCGGCCGCCCTTCACCACCTTCGCGACGCGATTGATGGTGACGAGCTTGTCAGTCAGTTCATTGTCCTCGTCGCGGTCGCGGCCCCGATCGCGATCGCGCGGGGAACGGCCGGAACCGCCGGGTGAACGAGCCATATGCTAACTCCCGATCAGAACGACAGGCCGCCCTCTCGGGCGGCGGTGGCGAGTGCCGCGACGCGGCCGTGATACATGTAGCCGCCGCGGTCGAAGACGACTTCCTTGACGCCGGCGGCGATGGCGCGCTCGGCGATCAGCTTGCCGACCTGGGCGGCCGCGGACTTGTCGGCGCCGGTCTTGAGCTTGCCCTTCAGCCCCTCGTCGAGCGACGAAGCGGCCGCCAGGGTGGTGCCCTTACGGTCGTCGATGACCTGCGCATAGATGTGCTTGCCGGAGCGGAAGATGCTGAGCCGCGGACGCGCGCCGCCGGCCTTGCGCAGCGCGTAGCGCGTGCGCCGCTGACGGCGGGCGAAATGAGCTTTGGTGTCGGCCATGATTTAAGTCGCCTCTACTTCTTCTTGCCTTCCTTGCGCCGGATCGTCTCGGTCGAATACCTGATGCCCTTGCCCTTGTAGGGCTCGGGCGGACGCAGGCTGCGGATCTCGGCCGCGAGCTGTCCAACCTTCTGACGATCGGCGCCGGTGATTTCCACTTCGGTCGGCTTGGGAGCCTTGATGGTGATGCCGGCTGGAATGGGCACTTCGACGTCGTGGCTGTAGCCGAGCTGCAGCTTCAGCATCTTGGCGTCGGCCTGGGCGCGGTAGCCGACGCCGTTGATTTCGAGGTTGACGGTGAAGCCGTCCGACACGCCGCGAACCATGTTGCTCGCGAGGTTGCGCGCCGTGCCCCACTGCATGCGGGCGCGGCGGCTCTCGGTGCGCGGCGCGAAGACGAGCTTGTCGCCGTCCTTGGCGACCGAAACGTCGTCATGGACCACGAGCGAGAGCTCGCCCTTCTTGCCCTTGACCTTGAGGGCCTGGCCCTTGAGGTCGATGGTGACACCAGCCGGAATGGGAACCGGATTTTTGCCGACGCGCGACATGGTCAGAACACCTTGCAGAGGACTTCGCCACCGACATTGGCGGCTCGCGCTTCGGCGTCGGACATGACGCCGCGCGGCGTGGACAGGATCGAAATGCCGAGGCCGTTGAAGTGGCGCGGCAGGTCGACGATCTTGGAGTAGACGCGGCGGCCCGGGGTCGAGACGCGCTTGATCTCCTTGATGACCGGCTTGCCGTTGTCGTACTTCAGCTCGACGCGAAGTTCCTTCACGCCCTTGCGTAGCTCTTCCTCGAACCATCCGCGGATATAGCCTTCGCGCTGGAGCACATCGAGAACGTTGGAGCGCATGCGCGAGGCCGGCACGGTCACGCTTTCTAGGCGTGCCGACTGGCCGTTGCGAATGCGGGTCAGCAAATCGCCGACGGGATCTGTCATCATGGTCTACGGTCCCCCGTTACCAACTCGACTTCACGACGCCGGGCAGGGCGCCCGACGACGCGAGCTCTCGCAAAGCAAGGCGCGAAAGCTTGAACTTGCGATAGACGGCCCGCGGACGGCCCGTGATCTCGCAGCGATTGCGAATGCGCGTCGGCGAAGAATTGCGCGGCAGTTCGGCAAGCTTGATCCGGGCGCCGAAGCGCTCCTCGGGACTCAGCTTGGTGTCCACCGCCATCGCCTTCAGCTTGGCGCGCTTACCGGCATACTGCTTCGCCATCCTGGTGCGGCGCTTGTTCTTCTCGATGGAACTCGTCTTGGCCATGTCTGTTCTCCGGCCTCAGTTCACGAACGGGAAGTCGAAAGCACGGAGAAGCGCTCTGGCTTCCGCGTCCGTCTTCGCCGTCGTGCAGATGATGATGTCCATGCCGCGCACCTGGTCGACCTTGTCGTATTCGATCTCGGGAAACACGATCTGTTCCTTCAGTCCCATGGCGAAGTTGCCACGGCCGTCGAACGACTTGCCGTTCAGCCCGCGGAAGTCGCGGACGCGCGGCAGGGCGATGTTGATCAGGCGATCGACGAACTCGTACATGCGGTCGCGGCGCAGCGTGACCTTGGCGCCGATCGCCATGCCCTCCCGCAGCTTGAAGGTCGCGATCGATACGCGCGACTTGGTGACGACCGGCTTCTGGCCGGTGATCGCCGCCAGGTCGGCAACGGCGCCGTCGACGGCCTTGCGGTCGTTGACCGCCTCGCCGACGCCCATGTTGATCACGATCTTGTCGAGCTTCGGCACCTCGAAGGGGTTCTTGTAGGAGAACTCCTTTGTCAGCGCTTCGCGGACGGTCTTCTCGTAGTGTTCTTGCAGTCGCGCGGGCATGGCCCGTTCTCCTAGCGGTCGATGATTTCGCCGGAGGCGCGCGCAAAGCGCACCTTACGGCCGTCTTCAAGGAACCGGAAGCCGACCTTGGTCGGCTTGTCCGATTTGGGATCCAGCAGGGCCACGTTCGACACGTGAATCGCGGCCTCGCGTTCGATGATTCCGCCGGATTCGGTCCGGTTGGGCTTGGTGTGGCGCTTGATCATGTTCACGCCGGAAACGACCACGCGCTGCTCGGCGGCGAGCACGCGCAGCACGTCGCCGATCTTGCCCTTGCTGCGCCCGGTGATGACCTTCACCCGGTCGCCCTTCTTGATCTTGAGCTTGTTGGCCATGGCTAGAGGACCTCAGGCGCGAGCGAGATGATCTTCATGAACTTCTTGGCACGCAGCTCGCGCGTCACGGGTCCGAAGATGCGGGTGCCGATCGGCTCGTCCTGCTTGCTGATCAGGACCGCGGCGTTGCGGTCGAAGCGGATGGCGCTGCCGTCGGGGCGGCGCAGCGCGAACGATGTGCGAACGACGACGGCGCGATGGACCTCGCCCTTCTTGACGCGGCCGCGCGGGATGGCTTCCTTGATGGAGACCACGATGACATCGCCGACCGAGGCGTACTTGCGGCCCGAGCCGCCCAGCACCTTGATGCACTGGACTCGACGGGCGCCGGAATTGTCGGCGACCTCGAGGTTGGTCCGCATCTGGATCATTTTGCCAACTCCGTTCCGCTAGGCCTTCGCAGCCTCGACCAGAACTTCCCAGCTCTTGGTCTTGGACAGCGGGCGGCACTCGCGAATGCGCACGTTTTCACCGACCTTGCCCTTGAAGGCATTGGCCTCGTCGTGCGCGTGATACTTCTTCGACCTACGGATGAACTTCTTGTAGATCGGGTGCTGAACGCGCCGCTCGACCTTCACGATGATGGTCTTGTCCATCTTGTCGCTGACGACGACGCCTTCCAGGATACGTTTCGGCATTTAGAACTCCTTACCCGGCTGCCTTCTCGCCCTGCACCGTCTTGATGCGGGCGATGTCGCGGCGCACCTGGCGCGCGCGGGCGGTCTTTGCCAACTGGCCTCCAGCCTTCTGGAAACGCAGGTTGAATGCTTCCTTGCGCAGATTGCCGAGCTCGGTCTTGAGCTCGTCATTGGTCTTGGGGCGCAGATCGGTGGCCTTCATCTCGCTCTCCCTAACCCTCGGCGCCGACGCGGCTGACGAAGCGCGTCTTGATCGGCAGC
>PLYQ01000332.1 GCA_003153415.1 Rhodospirillales bacterium
GACTACATTGACCTGCTGAAGCCCCGGGTCATGTCGCTGGTCGTCTTCACCGGCCTGGTCGGCGTGCTGATCGCGCCGGTCCATATCCATCCGTTCACGGCAGGGCTCGCGGTGCTGGCGATCGCGCTCGGCTCGGGCGCGGCCGGCGCCATNNCGACGCGCTGATGGCGCGCACGCGCAATCGGCCGCTGCCGGCCGGTCGCGTGGCGCCCGACGACGCGCTGGGCCTCGGCGTGTTGCTGTCGATCTTCTCAGTGCTGCTGATGGCGCTGGCGACGAACTTCGTCGCCGCGGCGCTGTTGTCGGCGGCGANNGCCTTTCCGCCGATGATCGGCTGGGCCGCCGCGACCGGCGACGTGTCGTCGGTCGGCATCTCGCTGTTCCTGCTGATCTTCCTATGGACGCCGCCGCATTTCTGGGCGCTCGCGCTCTATCGCAGCGACGACTATCGACGGGCCGGCGTGCCGATGCTGCCGGTGGTGGCGGGCCCGCGCGAGACCAAGCGCCAGATGCTGATCTACACCCTGGTGTTGCTGCCGGCCGCCCTGGCGCCGACCCTGCTGGGCGCTGTCGGCTGGCTCTACGGCGCGGTGGCGCTCGTGCTCAGCCTCGCCTTCATCGGCCATGCCGTCCTGGTGTGGCGTACCGCCGACGACGAGAGCGGCCATCCTGCCGCCCGCCGGATGTTCAAGTTCTCCCTGCTTTACCTCGCTGTCCTGTTCGCGGCCCTGCCGCTGGATCGGATCGTGGGCTGGTTTCTGGTCGGATGAGCGCCGTCATGAGCGAAGACCGCCGTCCGGGCGACACCGACCTGCATCGCCGCCAGCGGGCCAAGAACCTGTTCATGTTCGGCTGTCTGATGGCTCTTGTCGTGATCTTCTTTGCGCTGACCATCGTGCGCATGGGCGGCAAGCTGTGAGCGCCGCCAACCGCAATGGCCGCGTGGCGTTCCAGCTCGTGGCGCTGGTCGTGGGCATGGTGGGCCTCGCCTATGCCGCGGTGCCGCTCTACGAGGCGTTCTGCAAGACCACGGGTTTTGGCGGCACGCCGATCGCCGCTCGCGAAGGCGCCCAACCGGGTGAGCGTCCTGTGCTGGCGCGCACCGTCAACGTGCGCTTCGACTCCAACGTCGATCCCAACCTGTCGTGGCGCTTCGAGCCGCTCGAGCGCCAGGTGACGGTCCGCCTTGGCGAGGAGCATCTGGCGCATTTCCGCGCGACCAACAAATCGCAGCGGCCGATCGTCGGCACTGCGACCTACAACGTCACGCCCGAATCTTCGGGCCCGTGGTTCAACAAGCTGCAATGCTTCTGCTTCACCGAGCAGTTGCTGATGCCCGGGCAGTCGGTCGACATGCCCGTGCTCTTCTTCGTCGATCCCGAGATGGACAAGGACCGGCGCTACGACAATATCCGCACCATCACGCTGTCGTACACGTTCTACGAGGCCAAGACGGAGCGGGCGAAGACATTGCTCGGCGGCATTCCCGCCAACGATTCCGGAAAGGGTGGATGAAGATGTCCGACGGCGCGCCAAAGCATCCCTATCATCTTGTCGATCCCAGCCCGTGGCCGGCGCTGGGCGCGATCGGCGCGTTCCTGCTGGCGATGGGCACCGCGCTCGGCATGCATCCCGACATACTCGGCCACACCGTCGAGGGCATCGTCAAGTCGGTGCAGTGGTGGATCGTGGCACCCGGCTTCGCCATCGTGCTGTCGGTCATGTTCTGGTGGTGGAGCGACGTCATCGTCGAGTCGCGCAAGTATCACACCGCGGTGGTCCAGCTCGGCTTGCGCTACGGCATGATCCTGTTCATCGCGTCGGAGGTGTTGTTCTTCGCGGCCTTCTTCTGGGCCTTCTTCGACGCCTCGCTCTATCCCAACTCGCCGGAAATGCCGCTGCGCACCGAGGCCGACGGCGGCATCTGGCCGCCCAAGGGCGTGCACGTCATTGCGCCGTTCGACCTGCCGTTCATGAACACGCTGATTCTGCTGCTTTCGGGCACCACGGTGACATGGGCGCATCATGCCATCCTCGAGGGCAACAAGCGCGATGCCGTGCGCGGCCTGCTGCTGACGGTGCTGCTCGGCATCGCCTTCACCTCGATCCAGCTCTTCGAGTATGCGCATGCGCCGTTCGGCTTTAGCGACAACATCTACTCGTCGACCTTCTTCATGGCGACCGGGTTCCATGGCTTCCACGTCTTCGTCGGCACGACGTTCCTGCTGATCTGTCTGTTCCGAGCCCAGGCCGGGCAGTTCAAGCCCAACCAGCATTTCGGCTTCGAGGCTGCCGCCTGGTACTGGCACTTCGTCGANNGACGTGGTGTGGCTGTTCCTGTTCTTCTGCATCTACTGGTGGGGCTCCGGCAAGGCGCCGATCGCCCTCCACTGAGGCCGCCAACCATCTATGATCGGAACCGCCGGGCGTTCCCCGGCGGTTCGTCTTTTGGAGGAAGCTTTTGTCGGAGTGGCCGCGCCAATCGCCCGTCGACGTCGCCCTGCGTGCGACCTGTCCGCGTTGTGGCCAGGGCAAGCTGTTCCGCGGCCTGCTCACGGTGGTCGATCGCTGCGCCGTCTGCGATCTCGATCTGCGCGGCAACGATGCCGGCGACGGGCCGGCGGTGTTCGTGATCCTGGGTCTCGGCGCCATCGTCATGCTGCTTGTGTTCTGGGTCGAGTTCCGCTTCGAGCCGCCGTGGTGGCTGCATGTGCTGATCTGGGGGCCGCTCACCTTCGGCGGCGCGGTCTTGATGCTGCGCCTTCTCAAGGCGCTTCTGATCGCCCAACAATACACCCACCGCTCGACCTCGCTCGATGACTAGGGCAGCCCCGATGTTCAGGCTGAGGCCCGCTCTGTGGCCGACGCTCATTTCGCTGCCCATCCTGGTGCTGTCGCTGGGGCTCGGCATCTGGCAGATGGAGCGCCGCGAGTGGAAGCGCGACCTGCTCGATCGCATCGCTACCCATCGCGCGGCCGCGCCCTTGACGCTCGACGAGCTCGTGCGCGGCGATGCGTTGCGCCAGGAATACGGCCGCGTGAAGCTCGCTGGCACCTTCCTGCACGATCACGAATTCTATCTGGCGGCGCGCAGTCTCAAGAACGACGTCGGCTTGCAGGTCGTCACGCCGCTCCAGACCGACGACGGGCGGATCGTCCTGTTCGACCGCGGCTGGATTCCGTCGAACAAGAAGGACCCGGCGCGTCGAGTCAAGGGCCAAAGTGCCGGACGGGTCGAACTGACAGGTGTCGTCCGCCGCACGCAGATCCAGCGTCAGTTCGCGCCGGACAATGAGCCGGGCCGCAATATCTGGTTTCATGTCGATGTCCCGCTGATGCGCAAGATGGCCGGCGCATCGCCCGACCCCGTGCTCGACACCTTCTTTGTCGAATCCGATGCCACGCCCAATCCGGGCGGCGTGCCGATCGGCGGTCAGACGAACCTCGACATTCCCAACGACCATCTGCAATACGCCATCACCTGGTTCCTGATCGCGCTGGCGCTGATCGGCGTCTATCTCGCCTATCATTGGGAGAACGGCTGGCTCACTGTGGCCGGCCGCACGAAAGAAAAGCCATGAGCGCCAACGATCCCTATGCCGAGCTGGAGCGCCGGTTCGGTCGCATGAGCGCCGTCAATCGCGCCGGCGCCATCCTGAACTGGGACCGCTCGACCATGATGCCGGACGGCGCCAGCGAGGATCGCGCCGACCAGCTCGCGACGCTCGGCGTCATCTCGCACGAGATAATGGTCGCGCCCGACATGGCCGAGCTGCTTCAGCGGGCGGAGGAGGGGCGGGCCTCGCTCGATGCCTGGCGTGCCGCCAACCTGCGCGAGATGCGCCATGCCTGGGTGCACCAGAACGCGCTACCCGGCGACCTCGTCGAAGCGCGCACGCGGGCGGCGTCGGCCTGCGAGATGGCGTGGCGCGAGGCCAAGAAGAACGCCGACTTCAAGTCGCTGCTGCCGACGCTCGGCCAAGTGCTGACCGTGACCCGCCGCACCGCCGAGGCCAAGGCCGCCGCGCTCGGCTTGTCCCCCTACGACGCCCTGCTCGACGAATACGAGCCGGGCGGACGTTCGGTCCGCATCGATGCCCTGTTCGGCGAGCTCCGCTCGTTCCTGCCCGACCTGCTGGGCCGCGTCCTGGAGCGCCAGTGCAAGGAAGCGGCGCCGCTGCCGCTCGACGGGCCGTTTCCGACCGACGCCCAGCGTCGGCTCGGCGAGAAGTTGATCCGCATCATCGGCTTCGACTTCCATCACGGCCGGCTTGACATCTCGGCCCATCCTTTCACCGGCGGTACGGCCGACGATGTGCGCATCACCACGCGCTACGACGAGAAGGATTTCGCCCGCGCTCTGATGGGCGTGCTGCACGAATGCGGCCACGCGCTCTACGAGGCCGGCCTGCCGCGCGACTGGCGGCGCCAGCCGGTCGGCAATGCGCGCGGCATGGTGCTGCACGAAAGCCAGTCGCTGCTGATGGAGATGCAGGCCTGCCGCGGCCGCTCCTTCATCGATTTCGCAGCCCCCCGCATGCGTGCGGCCTTCGGCAAATCGGGGCCGGCCTGGGACGCGGGCAACATCCACCGCATCTACACGCGCGTGGCGCCGGGCTTCATCCGGGTCGATGCCGACGAGGTGACCTATCCGCTGCACATCGTGCTGCGCTATCGGCTCGAGCGGGCAATGCTGGCGGGCGACCTGGCGTTGGCCGACCTGCCGGGCGCGTGGAACGACGGCATGCGCGAGCTGCTCGGCATCGTGCCGCCCGACGATTCGCTGGGCTGCCTGCAGGACATCCACTGGCCTGACGGCTCGATCGGCTATTTCCCGACCTATACGCTGGGCGCCCTGGCAGCGGCCCAGCTCTTTGCCGCGGCGCGCAAGGCGGTGCCGGGCCTGCTCGAGTCCATCGGCAAGGGCGATTTTTCGCCACTGCTGGGCTGGCTCCGGGCCAATGTGCACGGTAAGGGCTCGATTGCCGGCACGGACGGGATCCTGGCCCAGGCCACTGGTTCGCCGCTGGCCGTTTCCGCCTTCAAGGCCCATCTGGAAAGTCGCTACCTGTCGGCGTAAGAGGAAGCCATGCTCGACCTGCGCCCCAACTGCGAATGCTGCGACAAGGACCTGCCGAACGGCGCGTCCGATGCACTGATCTGCACCTATGAATGCACCTTCTGCGCCGACTGCGCGCGCACCCGCCTGGGCGGGCTGTGTCCCAATTGCGGCGGCGACCTGGTGAAGCGCCCGACCCGGCCGGAGCGCATGCTGGCCAAGCATCCGGCGTCGACCAAACGCGTCCGCAAGGATCACGCGCCCTGTCGCCAAGTGGCGTAGCCGGAGCCTCCCTTGCGTTACATCAGCACCCGCCACGGCTCGCAGGGCAGCGCCCCGCCGCTCGGCTTCGAGGATATCATGCTGGCAGGCCTTGCCCGCGATGGCGGCCTCTACATGCCCGCTGAGTGGCCGCGCTTTTCCACGGCCGAGATCGCGGCGCTGAGGGGCCTGCCCTATGTCGAGGTGGCTTATCGCGTGATGCGGCCGTTTGTCGGTGACGCCTTCGACGAACCGACCTTCCGCCGCCTGATCGCCGAGGCCTACGCCGCGTTCGAGACGCCGGAGGTGGCGCCGCTCAAGCCGCTTGGCGACAGCGGCATGCATCTGCTCGAGCTGTTCCACGGCCCGACGCTCGC
>PLYQ01000246.1 GCA_003153415.1 Rhodospirillales bacterium
TCCTCTTCTACTTCCTGATGACCAACCGGCCCGAGGAGGCGACCTTCCTCACACGGATCGAGAAGGATTGGCTGGCAGGCAAGATCGCCGGCGAGCGCAAGGCCAAGGAAGCGGTGCGCACCTACACGCTGTGGGAGTCGATGTGGAACCCCAAGGTGCTGCTGCTGGCGCTCAATTACTTCGGCATCGTGACGTCGAGCCTCGGCCTGCTGTTCTTCATCCCGCAGATCATCAAGTCGCTCGGCACCATGAGCAACATGACGGTGGGCTGGCTCACCATGATCCCCTACATCTGCGCCGGCATCTCGCTGGTGGTGTGGGGCCGCATCTCCGACCGCATGCACGAGCGGCGCTGGAACCTGCTGGCGGCCTGCGTTTTGTCGACCGCGGGCCTGGTGCTGGCCGGCCTCACCATGGGCACCTGGTGGGCGATGATCGGCGTGTGCATGGCAACGATGGGCTTCTACGGCTCCAAGGGGCCGTTCTTCGCCATGCCGGCGATGTTCCTGAGCGGGGCGTCGCTCGCCGCGGGCTTTGCCTGGATCAACTCGATCGGCAATCTCGGCGGCTTCTTCGGGCCGTGGTGGATCGGCCTCATGAAGGACGCGACCGGCAGCTTCTCCGGCGGCCTCTATGGGCTGGCGCTGCTCAGCCTGATGTCGTCGGTCGTGTGCGCGCTGTTCCTGCACATCCCCGACCCGTCCAAGACGGCGGTGGTCCAGCCGGTGGCGGCGGAGTAACGAACTTCAGCGTTGATGGGAGTACCCGTACCTAAGAAAATATCGCCAAGAGATGCGATGGGGAGACGCAAGATGGATGCTGCCATCGAAAAATCCGCGATGCGCAAGATCTACGTCAGGCTGCTGCCGTTCCTGGTGGTGGCCTACATCCTGGCCTATGTCGACCGCATCAATGTGAGCTTCGCCGCGCTCACCATGCGCGGCGATCTCGACATGTCGGCGGCGGCCTTCGGCTTCGCCGCCGGCACTTTCTACTGGGGCTACTTCCTGTTCGAGGTGCCGAGCAACGTGATCCTGGAGAAGGTCGGCGCCCGGATCTGGATCGCCCGCATCATGATCACCTGGGGCATCATCGCCGGCGCCACCGCCTTTGCCACCGGCTCGACCAGCTTCGCCGTCGTGCGCTTCCTGCTGGGCGTCGCCGAGGCCGGGTTCTTCCCGGGCATCGTGCTCTATTTCACCTATTGGTTCCCCAGCCACCACCACGCCCGCATCGTCTCGGGCTTCCTGGTCGGGCTGCCGGTCGCGGTGGCGGTCGGCGCGCCGGTCTCGACGGGGCTGCTCGGGCTCGACGGCCTGTGGGGCCTCAAGGGCTGGCAGATCATGTACATCGCCGAAGCGATTCCCACTGTGATCCTGGGCGTCGTCACCTACTTCGTGCTGACCGACAAGCCCGAGCGGGCGAAGTTCCTGACGCCGGAGGAGAAGGCGTGGCTGACCGCCAAGCTGGCGGCCGAGCACCAGGCCAAGGTAGCGGTGCGCACCTATTCGCTGTGGCAGGCCTTGATCAACCCCAAGGTGCTGCTGCTGGCGCTGAACTATGTCGGCCTCGGCACGGCGAGCGTGGGCATGGTGATCTTCATCCCGCAGATCATCAAATCGATCGGCAACACCTCCAACATGACGGTCGGCTGGCTGACCATGATCCCCTATATCTGCGGCGCCATCGCGCTGGTGGTGTGGGGCCGCATCTCCGACAAGATGAACGAGCGGCGCTGGAACCTCCTGATCGGCTGCATCTGCGCGACCGGCGGGCTGGTGTTGGCCGGCCTGACGCTCGGCAGCTATTGGGCGATGGTCGGCCTGTCGATCGCGGCGATCGGGTTCTACGGCTCCAAAGGCCCGTTCTGGGCCATGCCGCCGATGTTCTTGAGCGGCACGGCGCTGGCCGGCGGCATCGCCTGGATCAACTCGCTGGGCAATCTCGGCGGCTTCTTCGGCGCCTGGTATGTCGGCGTCATGAAGGACGCGACCGGCAGCTTCGCCGGCGGCCTGTTCGGCCTTGCCTTGCTGTGCCTGGTCGCGGCGGTGGTGTGCGCGTTCTTCCTGCACATCCCCGATCCGATCCGCGCGGCAGCGCAGCCGGCGCCGGCGGAGTAAGGCATTAGCTCACGTAGCCCGCGCAAGTGCCCGCCAGTACGACCGCGACCGTGGCGGCGACGAACATCAGCCGCGGGTTGCGCCGGCGAAGATGGTCGCGCAGCAGGCCGGACGCGACCAGCAGCGTGACCAGGGCGAAGACGCCGTAGAACACCACGGGGGAGGAATTGTAGGCGCCGCTCGCGCCGCCGGTGCGGATCGCCTGCGTAAAGTTGCGGATGGTGAGCAGCAGCGCGCCCGCACTCAGGATCATCAGGACGATCCCGATCGCGGTCGTGACCTGCTTCATGCGTTGCCTTCCCCCATCAGGGCCGAACCATGCAACCGCTCGCCGGGATCGGCAAGGCGACGTGCGTTGCAGCCCTGATGAATTTCCCGATTCAGCGCCGCGTCGCGATCGCGACCAGCCGCTGGCCGTGCTGGACGATACCCTGTGACGAATTGATGACAGCGAGCCTGCGCGCCATCGCCTCGCGCGCCGCGGGCTTCAGCGCGTCCGGCAGATGGGCGAACAGGTTGCCGAAGGAGCTCGCCTCGGAATAGCGCACCGCCGCCTCGGGCGAGGGATGCTGTTGCTCGGTCGGCCGCACCTCAATCAGCGTCGGCTGAAAGCCGGTCGACTCGAAGAGCGCGCGCATCTCGGCTGCGTCGACACGGAAGGTCACGCTCTTGCGCGTGAACGGATAGCGGTCGAACGGCGGCTCGGCCATCGACTCGGCCATCAGCCGGTGCAGGTCGGTGGTATTGCCCTTCAGCCCGGTGCTGATGCCGATGCGCCCGCCTGACCGCAGCAGGCGCGCGCAGCCCACAAGCGGCGCGGTCTTCTCGGGCAGCCAGTGGAACACCGCATTGATGACGACGACGTCGAAGCCGCCAGCGGGAAGTGCCGAGAGGTCGTAGGCGTCGCCCACCTGGAAGGCCAAGTTGGCGCGGGCTTTTGCTTTTGCGAGTTCTATGCGCAGCGGTAGCGGATCGATGCCCAGCACATGGCCCGTCGGGCCGACCAGATCGGCAATGTGCTCGGCCAGAAGCCCGGTGCCGCAGCCGATGTCGAGCACGCGCTCGCCGGGCCTGATCGCGAGATCCTCGACCAGCCGCTTGCCCGACAGGAGCTGCCGTGTGGCGCTGACACGGTCGTAGTCGGCCGCCAGTTCGTCGCTGTCGTGGGTGAGCGAGGGCGCGTTGGCGGGCGTTGTCATGGGGTCATCCTAGCATGATGAAAGGGTCATGCTAGGTTAGGCCGGGAACAGAAGGAAAAGCATGCGCGTCGAAATCCTGTGCACAGGCGATGAGATCCTGACCGGCAAGACGGTCAACACCAACTACAGCCACATGGCCCGCCGGCTGGCCGACGTCGGGCTCGATGTGCACTGGGGCACCACCGTGGGCGACGACCGGGCGAGCCTGCTGGCGGCCTTCCGCCAGGCCGGCGCGCGCGCCCAGGCGGTGATCGTCAATGGCGGGCTGGGGCCAACGGTCGACGATCTCAGCCAGGAGGTGGCGGCCGAGGCCTGCGGCGTGCCGCTGGTGCTGAGCGAGCACTGGATGGAGCGCATGACCCAGTCCTATGCGCGGCGCGGGCGCATCATGCCGGCCAACAACAAGAAGCAGGCGATGCTGCCGGAAGGGGCAGAGTTCATCGACAATCCGATCGGCACGGCCTGCGGCTTTGCCGTCACGATCGGCAAGGCGCGCTTCCTGTTCACGCCCGGCGTGCCGCGCGAGATGCGCCGCATGCTCGACGAGCAGGTCATTCCGAGACTGCTGAAGCTCAGCGGCATGAAGGCCGTCACGAAGCTGAAACGCTTCCACACCTTCGGCATCGGCGAATCGCGCGCCGACGAGTTGCTCGCCGGCATCCCGGGCCTCGCCATCGACGGCGACATCAAGCTGGGCTTCCAGGCGCACTATCCGCAGCTCGAGACCAAGCTCGCCGCACGCGGCGCCGACGAGGCCGACCTCGCGCGAAGGCTCGCGCCGGCCGAAGCGGAGGTGCGCCGCCGGCTCGGCAACTTCGTGATCGCCGAGGACGACCAGACGATGGAGGGCGTCATCCTGGCCAAGCTGCGCGAGGGCGGCCATACGCTGGCCATCGCCGAGACCTTCACCGGCGGCAACATCGCCGCGCGGATCGCGCCGCTGGTCGGCGCAGAAACTGTGTTCAGGAAGGGCGTCATCGGCGGCGACGTTTCCGCCGAGAGATTGCGCACGGAAAGCGGCGCCAGCCACGCGCTGGCCGTCGCCGTCCAACTCGACGAGGGTCCCGACCGTCCCGACTTCGGCGCCGCCATCACCGTCAGTCTCGCCGACGCCAAGGGCACCGTCTCGCGCCAGGCGCGGCTGGTGGGCGGGCGCGACTGGGTGCGGGTGGGCGCGGCCGAACTCGGGCTCGACTGCCTGCGCCGCCACCTGCTGGGCCTGCCCGTGGATGAACGCATCGATTTCGAGCGACGTTGACTTGAGGCGCGCCCTGCCCTGAACTGCGCGCTAGGGAGGAACCATAGATGTTCCTGAAAAACTGCTGGTACGTCGCGGCGTGGTCCTACGAGCTGATCGACGG
>PLYQ01000224.1 GCA_003153415.1 Rhodospirillales bacterium
CAAGGTCAGCACCTTGGTGGCGGTGTCGAGCCGGTAGTCGAGGATGACGTCGACCGGCACTTTCGGCACGCCGTAGGGCGCCAGCGTCGCGAACAAGTCGTCGTCGCCGTTCATGCCCTCGAGCTTCAGCTTGGCGAAACGCGGGATGTCGTCGTTGGTGGCGCCCTTCTTCAGCCGATCGAAGTCGAGTTCCTCGACCGTCACCTTGTCGATCTTGACCGTGGTTTCCTTATCGCCGGACGCCGGATTGGCCGGCACGACCGCAACGACGTTGTTCAGCACGAAGCCCGCCGAGCCCAGTGCCGAGGCGCTGCCGTAGGTGAAGCTCTTGAGCTCGAACTGCGGCTTGAGCTCGCTCTCAAAGCGCTGCAGGCCGTTCTGTGCAGAGGCGCTCGTGGCGCCGCAGAACACGACGAACGCCAGACCAACTTTCAGCAACAATGAGCGCATTGGCTCCCCCTATCCGTTCGCTTCGAATGACTGATAGCGGAAACGCCGACGACCTGCATCGCAAATAAGGCGCACGTCAGCGCGACTGCGATGGCCAAATCGCCCTCAACGCTACTGCAATTATTCGAGGGACGTCCGCCCGCGGCATAAATCCGCCAGCGGCGGATTTATCCTTAGGCGGCCGCCTTCTTGCGGTTGGCGTCGAGCCTCGCATCGACCAGGGCGACGCCGGCATCGATGACCGGATGGCTGAGCCCCTTCTGCTTGGCGATGAGCTGGACCAGCTTGTCGGCGCGTTCGATGTTGGGCACGCCGTTCTGCAGCGCGCGGGCGGCCGAGGCCGGACGGGTGAGGCTCTGGGCTGCGGCGGCGTACTTCTCGAACGGCACGAGATCCTTCGGGTCGGCGCCGAGCTTGACGCAGAGATCGAAGACGAAGTTGTAGACCGAGCGCGACGTTTCGATGTCGCTATGAACGGCTTCCTGGGCGGTTCGCATGCCGTCCTTGGTCACGCAGCGATAGTTGCCGGCGAGCAGCATCGACCATTTGGCGAGCGGCACGAAGATGCTGTCATAGGCGCGCAGCTTCACCGGCAGCTCGATCTTTCCTTCCGGCGTATCGAAGCGTACGGCGTCGATATCCTTCTCGAGCTGGCGCAGCATGTTGGTCGCCTTCGCGTCGTTGATGCGCGCGACCTTGAAGTTGGTCGGCAAGGTCACCTGCAGCACATTGACCTTCTCTTCCGGCGGACGGATCGCCTGCGGGTCGGGGCTGCACAGCGTCAGCCGCTCGGGATCGAAGCTGTCCCACACGGTGGGATCGGTATAGGCGGGCTTCAGCAGGTCGTAGTTGAGGCCGGGTATGCGCTTTACATAGGGCAGCGGCGGCATGTTCATGATCGACATGCAGGGTACCCGGGACTTGCCGACGGCGTCGAGCAGTTCGCGCACGCCCGGCGAGCGGTACTGCGGCTCCTGCATGGCAAGGCCGATCAGGTCGTAGTCGGCGGGATTGACGCCGGCGGTGCCGCCCGCGGTCACCTTGCCGGCCAGCTTGCGCGAATCGATCTCGACCGGATCCTTGCGGCCCCGGATCGGCATGCGCACTCGGAAGCCCTCGGTGTTGATCAGATCGGCCTCGGCGGGCAGGCAGATCAAGTGCACCGAATGGCCGCCGAAGAGGATCTTGGATGCCAGCAGCGACCCGTACGACGCACCCATGATCATGATCTTGTAAGCCATCAGCCTGCTCCCCTTGCGCTCTTTGGGCATTCACCCTGGCGCTAGTATAGCGGCCTCGCGGGCGGGAGGGCGAGCTTCGGCGAGCCCTTTTTGGCTCCGGTCTGCGGACTTTGGCTGAGGTCGACGTCGCTTCAGATGCGGCCGGGCCGCGTCAGATGCGGCCGAGCAGCATCAAGACGACGACGATGATCAGGAGGCCGCCGAGGATTCCGACGCCACCGTGGCCATAGCCGTAACCGTAGCCGCCGAAACGGCCGCTGAAGCCACCGAGCAGGAAGATGATCAGGACGATGATGAGAATGGTTCCGAGCGACATGGGAGTTTTCCTTTTTGCTGGGCCGGGAGCGGCGGTTTGGCTTTTCGCGAATCAGACCTTGGGGCGCCGACCGCTATTTGCCTTTGAGCGCGTCCTTCAGGCCCCCGACGGTGTTTTGCAGTTTTCCTGCGAGCTTGTCGGCGGTGCCCTCCGACTGAAGCTTGGAGTCATCCAGCGCCTTGCCGGAAGTTTCCTTGATCTTGCCTTTGATTTGTTTGGCCGAGCCCTTGATGCGATCCGCGTCCATGCGTTTTCTCCACTGCCTGCGGTGAGAAAGCGAGACGCGTTGCTCAAGCGCTGGTCACCTTAAACGTCGACGGCCGCTGAATGTTCCGCTCGGCGGGGCAGGGGCAGTTCAGAAGTCGCCCGGCACCAGGTCGTAGGAACCCTTGCGGCCGCGCCCATACACTTTGACGGCGGTGGCGCAGATCCGTTCGCGATTCGAATCGAACGCGCCCAGCAGGCCCGCTTCGTCGAGGGGCATGCTGGGTTGAATGGCCTGCAACGCGTCCTGGTTCACGAAGAATGCCGCTTCCATTGCGCCGTCGTGGCCCCAAAACCGGATCGCGCCCAGTCTGGCATCGTAGAAGCGATTTTGGTTCGGGAAGCTGAGAGCCATGCGACGCTCTAGGCCGCGGTCGGCAGGCGCGCGACCACCGCGCCGTGCACGGCCTTCGAGCCGTGCGTGATCGACACGGTCGTGCCGCCCAGCGCGTGCGAAATCTCGACGTTAGCTTCGAGCTGCTTGGAAAGCGCCTCGACGATGCTTGTCCCGAGACCAGCAATCGCCTTCTCGGGTTGGCCGACTCCGTTGTCCGAAACCGTCAGCTTCCAGCCGGGGCCGGTCACGTCATAGGCAATGATGATCAGGCCGCCAGTTCTGCCGTCGACAAAGGCGTGCTTCAGCGCGTTTATGACCAGCTCCGTGACGATCAGGCCGATGCTTGCCGCCTCGTTGGACGTGGCGGTCCCGTTGTCGGCCTTGACCTTCAATTCAATCGAGCGGCCTTCGCCGATCATCGACGCGGCCAGGGCTTCGCACAGGCGGGTGAGGTAGGGACCGACCTCGATGCGCTCGAGATGGCGCGTGGCCTGCAACTGGCGCTGCACGGCCGCCACCGACATCACGCGCCGATGGGCATCCTGGAGGTGCAGCCGGGTCTCCTCCGATTGCACCGTCTGGGCCTTGAGCGACAGAATGCTGGCGATGATCTGCAGGCTGTTCGAAACGCGATGCGGCACTTCCAATAACAGCGTTTCCTTCTCCTTCATCAGTTCCGCCAACTTGCGCTCGACGCTACGCCGCTCGGTGATGTCTTCGATCGCCAGTAGGATCAGGGGCGCGACGTTTCTCTCGCCGAACACCACCCGGCGGGCGTTGAGCAGCATCGAGCGCCGTCCGATCCCGGAAAACTCCTGCTCGACCTCATAGGCTTCCATCACCGAATGCGTCGGCAGGATCTTCTCCAGAAGCAGCCGCAGTTCGGGAATGTTCCATTGACCGTCGTTTAACTCATAGACCGGGCGACCCCGGACGTCCGGGCGAAAGAGCTTGAACGTCAGGTAAAAGGACCGGCTGGCGGCGACCACGCAGAGATCCTGGTCGAGAACCAAGAGCGGCTCGCGGATTGTGTCGACAATAGCCTGCGCAAGTGCGCGCCCATCTTCAACGCCAGCAAATGACTCAGTATCGACCATGAGGGCCCCCAACTATCGCAACATCCGCGAAACTGCCGGCATTCGGGCCTTGAGCATCCGGGGAGGGAGGTAGAGTTGGGGTGCGCCCTTCCGGAGGCAGAGTCCAGAGATAACGCCATCCCGAACAAAAGCAGCGCGTCGCCCCTCGGCCCTGAAGGCTCCGGGAGACGACGCGCCGAATTTCAGGTGCCGGGATCTCGATCAGCGACGCTTGCCTTCGAAACCGCCAACTTGGCGTTCGGCTTCCTCACGACTGACGCCGTAACGCGTCTGGATCTTGCCGACGAGGATGTCGCGACGGCCATCGATCTCGAGGACGTCGTTGTCCGTAAGCTTGCCCCACTGCACCTTCACCTCGCCCTGGCTCTGGTTCCAGGCGCCCTTGATCTTGGCCCAGGCCTCGTTGACCTCTTTCTCGGCCTTGGTCGTGGGCGTCGTGCCCTGGGCGTGCGCGCCGAGCAGCGGCACGGCGCTACCCACGGCGAGACCCAGCACCGCAAGCACGATCTTGCTCATATCAACCGCCATGGCCCGGAGTGGTGGCCGCACCGACGCCGGCACCGACAACACCGCCGACGACTGCGCCCGGCAGGATGCCGATACCCGTCACCGCGCCGACACCGGCACCGCCAGCGGCACCGATCGCTCCACCTGTCACCGCGCGCTGGCCCCAGGTGTCACCGCAGGCCGTCGCACTTAGCAGGATGGCGGTCATCAGAATGATAGTTTTGGTCGTCGACATGAGTTCCTCCGAAATGTTGTGTACGGCTCTAACGTGACGAACCTCGGGATGTTTCCTCAGGGTTTCGAGTTTTTCGTGGGCGTGACGAGCTCGATCAAGTCGTCGGGCAGCGGCTCCTGGGCGATCGAATCGTACATCTCGTGCAGTTGCTTCTGCAGCCATTGATCGAAGGGCCGCGCGACGCGCGGCGAGGCTTTCGGCTTTCCAGTCGCGTTCCTCATCTCGGGGCGTTTCATCGCATACCGCCAAATATCCAATCCCGACACGCTAGGCCGCGGCCACCGGAGCATGCTGCATGTTTGACCGTCGGGCTGAAAAAGCCTGTACGGTCGCGCGATCGTCCACGGAGCTTTCACCGGTGAGCAACTCGCTGAGAATCGTGCGGGCACGCCAGATCCGGCTCTTCACCGTGCCGATGGAGACCGCGCAATGGGCGGCGATCTGCCGGTAGGAAAAGCCCTCGAGTACGGCAAGCAGCAGGGCCTCACGCTGGTTGGCGGTGAGGCAGCCGAAGGCCTTGAGA
>PLYQ01000184.1 GCA_003153415.1 Rhodospirillales bacterium
CGAAGCCGCCTGAAAAAGGAGATCGCCATGCAAACCCACAAAACCGTCTCTCGTGATGAATGGATCGCCGCCCGCCGCACGCTCCTGGCCAAGGAGAAGGAGCTCCTGACAGCGCGCGACAAGCTGCGGCAGCAGACGCGCGAGCTGCCCTGGGTCAAGGTCGACAAAAACTACCTGTTCGAGGGACCGAACGGCAAAGAGACGCTCTCCGACCTGTTCGCCGGCCGCAGCCAGCTCGTCGTCAAGCACTTCATGCTGGGACCGGGCTGGAAGGAGGGCTGTGTCGGCTGTTCGTTCGGTGCCGATCAGCTCGACGGCTCGGTCGTGCACCTGATCAATCACGACGTCATGTTCGTGGCCGTTTCGCGCGCGACCTATCCGGAGATCGCCGCCTTCCACAAGCGCATGGGCTGGCGCTTCAAATGGGTGTCGTCCAACGGTTCGGACTTCAACTTCGACTACAACGTCTCCTTTACCGAGGCGGATAAAGCGCGCGGCAAGGCCTTCTACAATTTCCAAGAAGGCGAGTTCATGGACGATGAAATGCCGGGACTCAGCGTCTTCTACAAGAACGAGGCCGGCGACGTTTTCCACACCTACTCGGCGTTCGCCCGCGGCAGCGAGCTGGTCGGCGGCGTCTACGGCATCCTCGACGTAACGCCCAAGGGCCGCAACGAACCGCCCGGCGGAAATCTCACCGCCTGGGTCCGCCATCATGACAAGTACGAGGAAAAAGCCGGAGATTCCTGCTGCCACAGCTAGGTTGGATGGGTAAGCTTGGGGTCTCCAGAGGAGGAACCCATGCCCGCACTCTCGCTCGACCACTGGAATATCTACTGCAAGGACCTCAAGGCCACCGTGCGCTTCTACGAGCGCTACGTCGGCCTCAAGGATGGCGACCGTCCGCCCTTCAACTTCCCCGGCGCCTGGCTCTATGCCGGCGAGAAGCCGATCCTGCACCTCGTCTCCGAGACCAAGCGCAAGGATCACGGCAGCGGCGCCATCGACCACGTGGCGATCAACTGCTCGGACATCCGCGGCACCATCGACCGCATCAAGAAGGACAAGGTGCCGTTCGAAGTGCGCAAGGTTCCGGCCCGGCCGCTGCAGCAGGTCTTCGTGCACGATCCTGACGGCGTGATGATCGAGCTCAACTTCTGGCATGAAGCCGACGTGCCGGAGATCGACAAGGTGGACACTCTGCCGGGAGCGCGCGCGAAGAAGGAAAGAGAAAAGGCGAAGAAGCTGGTCGCCGCTAAATAGGCGGTCAATCAAGCGTGGGCGTCGCCCGCAGCCTTTCNNGATCGTCTCACCGGTATCGGCGCGCACGACCGGAACGGTGCGGCGCTCATAGTGGCCGCCGGCCACGCCTTCCCAGACGTCGAGCACATCGAACCCCGCCCGTGGAATAGTGTTCAGGGTGCCGTGTACCGTTTCTCCCGGCGCCACAACGATGTTGCCCGCACCGGACCCCTTGGGCGAGCGGGCGACCTTGTTGAACGCAAGTCGCCAGCCGTCCAGCCGGCCGCCGATGCGCTGAATCACCGCGACACCTTCTGGCTTCAGGCGATCATCGATCAGACGTGCCGGATTCATGTTCGATCCGTAGGCAAAATACCAATTCATGCGTGTCGTCCCGGCGACTGGNNCCCCCTGCCCGCTCGACAAGGGACATGCTAGGAAAAGCCCATGGAAATTAAGGAGATCGCGCGGGATTTGCAGGGCAAGGCTGCCAACCTGGCGCTGCGCATGCCGATTTCCTGGGTGAACATCATGGCCCGCCCGCCGGTCACGGTGGATGGCCGCACGCTCGACGGCCGCACCCAGTGGCTCCTCCAACTGCTCGCACGCAGCGGCCAGCCGCCGATCGAGAAGACCAGCGTGGCCGAAGCACGGATCGAATGCGATGCCTTCATGCTCCAGATGGGCGGTGGCCTTGCCCCGATCGGCGAGATCGTCGACCGCATAATCGGGATGCCGGGCGCAATGCCGGGCGACGGCCCAGCCCGCCGGACGCGCGTCCGAATCTACCGTTCCGCCGGCACGGTGGCGCGGCTGCTGCCGACCATCCTTTACTTCCACGGCGGCGGCTGGGTGATGGGCAGCCTCGAGGGCTACGACCCGATTTGCCGCTATTTTTGCGCCCGCACCGGCTGCGCCGTGGTCGCCGTCGACTACCGCCTGGCGCCGGAGCACAAGTTTCCGGCCGCCATCGACGACGCGGTCGCCGCCTTCCGCTGGCTGGCGGCCGACTCGGCGAGGCTCGGCCTCGACCCGGCGCGCATCGTGATCGCCGGCGACTCGGCCGGTGGCAACATCGCTACCGCCGCGACCCGGCTGCTGCGCGACGAGCCACGTCCACCCTGCCTGCAGTGGCTGATATTTCCCGCCACCGATCTGGCCTGCGACAGCGCCTCGTACAAGAGTTGTGGCGAGGGCTTCTTCGTGACCCGCGCCGCCATGGAATGGTTTCGCGGCCACTACCTGAGCGACCCGGCCGAGATCGAGGATCCGCGCGCCTCGCCGCTACGCGCACCGGATCTTTCCGGCGTGGCGCCGGCGTTAATCTTCACGGCCGGCATCGATCCCCTGCGCGACGAAGGCCGCGCCTATGCCGATCGCCTGACGGCGGCCGGCGTGAAGACCGTGCATCGCGAGTTCGAGTCGCTGATCCACGGTTTCATCGGCATGCGCGGGGCATTGCAGGCGGCCGCACGGGCGATGGATGATATGGTGGCGGGCCTGCGCCATGAACTTGCGCGGCTGGGGCATTGAGATTAGGTCGTTGCTAGGGCGATGAGCATGGGTGATCAGCCGATAACCGCCGAGACTGGTGAGCGATCCGGCCGGCGCGAGCAGAACAAGGCGGAGAACCGTGCCGCGTTGCTGAAGGCCGCGCGCACGGTGTTCTCCGAGATCGGCTATGGCGCGGCCGGCGTACGCGACATCATCCGCCGCACCGACCTGGCGTCAGGCACGTTCTACAACTACTTCAAGGACAAGACCGAGATCTTCGAGGCAGTGGTCGCAGAGATGGGCGGCGAACTGTTGGCGCACCACCGCAAGGGGCGGGCCAAAGCGCACACTGCCGAAGAATTCATCCGCAGCCACTGTTCGGTCTATTTCCACTTCGTCGCCGAAGACCCCGAAGTACTGGCGTTCGGCCGCAACAACGTTGCCCCCGTTCGCATGCTGATCGACAAGCCGAACTTGCGCGACCTCGCCCAGGCACTCCACGACGACGTGCGCGCCGCCATGGCCCGGGGCGCCCTGCCCGACGTCGACATCACCTATTTCGTGGCGGCGCTGTCGGGCATCGTCTTTGAGCTGTCGGTGATCATGATCTCGCGCAATCCGGCGGACCCCGACGGGGCCACCGAATTCGCGACACGCCTGATGATGGGCGGCCTCGACAAGCTGCCGAGGCGATAGGGCGATTCCGTCATCGACGGAATCGC
>PLYQ01000310.1 GCA_003153415.1 Rhodospirillales bacterium
TTCCCAAGCCGTAGGTCGAGGGTTCGAATCCCTTCGCCCGCTCCAAAAATTGTCGGGCAGGAAGCATCGTCATCATGGACTCGGTCGTTTCGATGCCGGCCGCGGTCAGCGGCGACTTCGCGGCCGATGTCGCCCGCTTCTCCGCCTATTGGCGTGAGGTTGAAAGCCGGCTGGCCCGCCTGCCCGCCAAACCCAAGCGCGATGCAGTCGCACACGACTCGGCCGAAGTGTTGAAGCAATCTGCCCGCGAGGCACGCTTCGCCTTCCTGCGGGTTCATGCCCGCGCGCTCTACGGCAAGCTGACCGATGGCCGGCGGAAGTTCGTGCGCATCGAACGGCTGGTCTATGACGCCGCCGAAACAGTGCCGGGGCTGGCGCCGACGCGGGCCGAGGTCGCGGCCGAAGCCGAGCTGCGCCAGTCCGAGAAGGAAGGCCGGGAAATCGACCAGGGCATCCTCGCCAACCAGTTCCTGGCCGATCCCGAATGCGGCACGCATCTCTGCCACGCCATGCTCCTGCCGCGCGAGGAGTCGCCCGACGCACTCGCCAAGTTCCTGCGCGACGGCAGGCTCGATCTCGGCACTGCGCGGGTCGAACGCCAGGGCAAGGCCGCCGTGCTGCTGCTGTCGAACCGCCGCTTCCTCAATTCGGAGGACAACTCGACACAGCCGATGACTGAAATCGGCGCCGATGTCTGCATCCTCGATCCGCAGAGCCAGGTCGCCGTGCTGCGCGGCGACGTCGTGCCCGACGGCAAATATGCCGGCAAGCGCGTGTACAACGCCGGCATCAACCTCACGCACCTCTACTACGGCAAGATCCCCTTCCTGTGGTTCCTGATCCGCGACCTCGGTTTCGTGAACAAGATGTTCCGCGGGCTCGCGCGGCCCGACGTGTCGCCCGACGAGGTCTCAGGCGATTCGATCGAGAAGCTCTGGATCTCGGCGGTCGAGACTTTCGCCATCGGCGGCGGCTGCCAGATNNTCGCCCGTTTCGTCGGCGACCGGCTGGCGCGCCAGGCGATTATGTACGAGCGCCGCATCGAGTGCGATTCAGAGGTCGGGCGCATGATCTGCGACGAAGTCGTGGCCTCCGAGGAGATCGACGAGACGATCACCAAGGTCATCGACCGGCTGACTGGATCGGGCGCCGTCGGTGCGATCGGCAACCGCCGCGCGCTGCGCCTTTCAGCCGAGCCGTTCGACATGTTCCGCCGCTACGCAGCACTCTATGCCCGCGAGCAGGCCTACTGCCACTTCAGCCCGGCGCTGATCTCCAACCTCGAGCACTATTGGAACGCCGCAAGCCGGCGAGCCTGATCAGCCGTTGGCCATCAGGTCGGACAGGGTAGGATCGGCCAAAAGGTCAGGCGCCGACACGATGCGCACGACGCGACCGCGGCTGAGCACCACGCCTCTGCTCGCCACGCCAAGCACCAGCCCGGCGCGTTGTTCAGCGAGCAGGATCGCCATGCCGTCGCTTGCCATTGCCGTCAATCGCTGCAGCAGGTCGACAACTACCAGTGGCGCCAAACCCAATGTCGGCTCGTCGAGCAACAGCAACCGCGGTTTGTTCATCATGGCGCGGGCAAGTGCGAGCATCTGCTGCTGGCCGCCCGACAATAGCCAGGCCTGCGCCTCGGGCCGCTCGCCCAGCATGGGAAACGCCGCCAGCATCTCCTCGAGGCAGCGACGCCGCTCGTCCGCCGGTAGCAAAGAAGAGGCTTCGAGATTCTCGCGCACCGTGAGGCCGGCGAATACGCGCCGGCCTTCCGGCACATAGCCCACGCCCATCGCCACGCGCCGCTCGACGGGCAGCGACGAGACATCCTTCCCAAAGAGTCTGATCGGACTGGTCGCCGGCCTGAAGCCCAGGATCGTTTCCATCATCGCTGTCTTGCCGGCACCATTGCCGCCCAGCAGCGCCACGATCTCGCCGCCGTTGACGACGAAGTCGCCCAGGTCGAGGACTGGCGCGTTCATGCCGCTTGGTCCGCCAGGCCGAGGAAACTTGCCCGCACCTTCGGGTCGGCGCGCACCTCGGTGGGACTGCCGATCGCGATGACGCGGCCGCGATCGAGGCAGACCAGCCGGTCGCAGATTCGCGACAGCAGCGCGATGTCGTGATCGACGACTACTACGCCACGCCCGGCATCGCGCAGGCGACGCAACAATTGCGCGAGCTGCTCGCGTTCACGATCGGTCGCCCCCGCGGCCGGCTCGTCGAGCAGCAGGAAGGCGGCACCTGTTGCAATCGCGCGCAAAAGATCGGCTGAGCGTGTTTCGCCGGGTACCGTCGTCTGGAAAGTGCGCCCGACGCCGGCCCGCGCGATGGCATGTGGCGGCAGGTGCTCGATATGCCCGCCGTCGAGGGAGATGGTTCCGCTGTCGGCGTGTTCGAGGCCACCGATCACGTTGAGCAGCGTCGTCTTGCCCGAGCCGTTGGCGCCGACCAGGCCGACGATCTCGCCGCGTGCGACGGCGAACGACACGTCGGCGAGCGCTTCCACTCCGCCGAAGCGTTTGCCGACTTTGTCCAGCACGAGGCGTTGAGGCCCGACCACGGGCGGCAGGCGGTCGGGTAGTTCGGGCATCGGTGGCTCGGCTGGTGCCGCGCCGCGCAGGCGATCGATCAGACCGCCCAATCCCTCCGGCGCCCACAGCACCACGGCGAGGGTGGCCACGGCATAGGCCAGCAACCAGGCGCCCTGCAACTCGCGGAACAGCTCGGGCAGACAGACCGCAAGTGCGGCACCCAGCACCGCGCCCATCGGATGACGCGCGCCACCCAGCACCACCGAGGTGAGACACAGTAGCATGACGGAAAATCCCGTCGTCTCAGGCGAGACGACGCCACTCACCGTCGCCGCGCACGCGCCTGCAAGGCCCGCGAGGGCGCCGCCGACAACGAAGGCCACGAAGCGCCAACGGCTGGCATCGATGCCGAGCGTGGCGGCGACCAGCGGCGCCTCGCGCAACAGGCGCGCGCCTTCGCCGAGAGGACCGCGAAACAGCTGCGCCTGGAACAACACCGCCGCAATCAGGCAGACCCAGACGAAGGCCAGCAGGACGGCGCCGCGTGGCAGCGCCCGCGTGAAGCCTGCGAGCCCGTTGGCGCCACCCGTCAGATTCTCGGCATGCACCGCCGCGAGATTGACGAGCGCGGCCAGTGCCAGGGTCGCGAGCGCGAAATAGTGCGACTGCAGGCGGAGCGTGGGCCCGGCGGCGAGTGCCGCCACGAGTGCGGCGACGAGGATGGCCAGCGGATAGGCCAGAACTCCCAGCATGGGCGCCGTCAGGGCCGTTGCATAGGCGCCGACGCCGAACAGGGCGCCTTGCGCCAGGTTGAGCGCGCCGAGCCGGCCAAAGACGGCCTGATAGCCGACCCCAAGCAGCGCATAGATGCCGATCAAGGTCACCATGCGCTGGCCGAACGACGGCAGCACGGCAAGGCCGAGCGCCGGTGGCAGGATCAGGACGACCAACCAGAAGCGGCTGACGGGCATCAGGCGCGCCGTCCGATCAGCTCGCCGAACAGACCGCGCGGGCGGATCGCGAGCAGGGCCAGCACGCTGATGTAGAGCGCGGCGGACGCCCAGGCATCGCCCACTTGCGCCGACACGAAGGTCTCGAAGACGCCGATGCCGAGTGCAGCCACCAGGGCGCCCGGCACGCTGCCCCAGCCGCCGAGCGCCGCCGCGATGTAGGCCTTCAGCATATGGCTGCCGCCTTGGGTCGGCACCACCAGGAACTGATGGCCGAGCAGGAAGCCCGCAACGCCGGCCAATGCGCCGGCCAGCGCCAGCGAGAGCATCACGTACCGGTCGACCGGAATGCCAACGGCGCGCGCCATGTGCCGGTCAGCGGCGACCGCCCGCATGCGCCGGCCGGTCTGCGTGCGCTCGAGCAGGAACCAGACGGCCGCAACGAGCACTGCCCCGACCAGGACGATGGCCAGCGGTTGGCGGCCGAAGGCGAGGCCCGCGATTTCGATCGCGCCGCTGCCCGCAAAGGCTGGTGCCGTGCGCGGCGCAGCCCCGAGAGTGATCGTGATTCCCTGCTCGATAATGGCGGCGAGCGCGATCGTGGCAACGAAGGTCGCTTCGGGCGGTCGCTGGACAAGCGGCCGGATCGCGACGCGCGCCGCGACGATCCCGGCCACTCCGAGCGCCAAAGCGACCAGCGGCAGCAGCAGCGGTCCCGGCAGGCCGGTCCACAGGCCCACGACCACGGCGACGGCGCCACCCAGCACCACCAGATCGCCGTGTGCGAAATTCACCGCGCCGGAGGCATTAAGGGCGAGCACAAAGCCCAACGCCACCAGCGCATAGGCCATGCCCAGCGCGA
>PLYQ01000251.1 GCA_003153415.1 Rhodospirillales bacterium
CCGATTAGAGAAGCAGACATGAAGGGCTCAATCCACAAGCGGGGCTTCCCGTGGGGGCGGGCTTGGAGTGATGATACTCAAACGCTCGGCCGGATACCGAGTGCTCGCTCAACTTACGTCGTTAGCGACACGCCTCTCGCACGTCAGGCGCCAGATGCTTAGCGAACCGGCGCGCGCCACGGGCCGAGAAGTGCCCGTTGTCGACGAAGTCGGCGTTCACGAACGAGTCGGGCGGCACGGCGACGTAAACGTCACCCAGCGTCCGCGCGGTGCGCTCGAGAATCGCGTTGAACCGCTGCAGCAACCGCCAGACGTCGCGATCCCGCACTAGCGGCAGCCAGCCGTACCGACCGTCGCCCTGCAGCTGCTCGCGGTTGACCAACTGCCCGACCCAGATGATGGCGACACCGCGCTCGCGGTTGATCGCCGAGATTGACCGAACATTGCGTTCATACAGCGTCTCTAGCGCGGGGTCGCTGCCGCTCCCCGGCTCCCGGCCGTAGGGATCGGCGAAGTAATGCACCGTGTCGACGTTCGCGGCGACGAAGCGCTCCAGAATCGTCAGCACAGGTGAGAGCGTTACGTGCGAGCCGCCGATCCGGCGCACCTGGAGCGAGTCGACCTGGCTCGGTAGGTCGAAGTCGGCATAGCCGGGATCGAGGTTGGGAATATGGGCGTTGCGCAGGTCGTTCCAGCCGACATAGTAGATCGCGCACCGCGGCGGCTTGCCGAACTTCGTCTGGTAGAACGCCGTTTGGATCAGGTGCTCGACGGTCGAATAGCCCGGCACGCCGTGGTTCACGACAAAGAAGTGCTCCACGCCGAGCACCTCGCCCAGACGATCGCTCCAGGTATCGCCCTCGCCAGTCCCGATGTCGTAGGTCGTGGAGCCACCGAAGGTCGCCACAACCGTGCGACCGTCGAGCGTGCGCGGTACAGGATCGCGTCCGCGCGTGCCTTCGGAGGTGTGGCTGATCATCAGTCCGGTTGCGCTGGTGACCTGAAGCGACGGAATCGGCACGGCCTGCAGGAGCGGATGCCACTGAAAGCGAACCCGCTTGGCGACGATGGGCGGCAGCAGAGACGCATCGACATACTGGGTACGCTGCAAAATATGTGAGCCCACACCCCAGGACAGCTCGACCAGCGCGAGCACCAGCAGCGCGGCCGCCAGCCGCGGCCAGCGGACAAGCGCGATCACGAGAACCAGAAGCGTCAGGAGGTAGAGGAAATAGAGCGTTCGAGGGCCACCGACGGCCAGCCCGTCAAGCGCCGCAAGCCAGATGGCCGCGGCGGCGACGACACACAGGAGAAGCAGCGCCAGCAATGCCGGAATTGCCCGCTCGAACCGGTATGGCTGCCGCAGACCGGCGTAAGCAAGCAGACGATTCACCATCGGCCATTCAGCTAGCCTTCTCGAGGGCGGCAAGCAAGCCGTATGGTGTTCCGTCAGGGGAGCCCCAGACGCGGCAGAGCTTCGGCGATCAGACGGGCGGTAAGCGCATGGCCGGCCGGCCTTGGATGCTCGCCCTGGCGAAAGTAGACGCCGCGGCCAACGGTGCGCATCGCCTCGTCGATCGCGGCGAACGGGTCGACCGTAACGAAGCCCGCATCGACGGCGCAGCGCAGGACCAAGTCGGTGAGTTTCTTCTGCTCGCGCATGTAGGGCGGATCGGCCCACAGATAAGGATCGTACTCGGCCACCACGATCACCGGCAGGCCGAGGCCGGCCAGCCGCTTGAACAGCGGGCAGGAAAGGCTGGCCCCTTCGCCGCGGGGCAGCACACGGACATGGTCGAGCGCCCATTCGTACTGCAGCAGCAGACGGCGCAGCACCAAATCGACCAGCACCGAGCGACCGAACAGGCGCTGCCAGATGTCGAGCGTCGTCGCGGGATCGGGCGAAGGCGGTACGGGGACGTTGCGCAACACGAGCTTCCCGTTGGCCAGCTCGAAGTAGGGCTTCTCGACGCCCCAGACACGGCTCATCTCGCTGCGCCTGAGATTGTCGGCGCCGAAGGCCAACAGGATCGCCGCGGGCTTTTCCTTCGCGGCCACGATCTCGGCCCGCAGCACGATCTGGTCGAGCCCGTAGCCGCTCATACCGGCATTAATGACGCGCCGGCCGGTCAGGGCCTGCAGCTGTGCCGGATATGTCTCGTCGTCCGCTACCTCGTTGCCCAAGGTGATCGAGCCGCCGACTGTCAGAAGGGGCGACTCCTTCAGATTCATGCCGGCGGGCGCGGGCGTGACGCGAAAACCCCGTGCGTCGTAGTGAAAGTCGGCTCGGGCATAGTTCGGAATGCCGACGAAACCTAGGACGGGGTGAGGCTGGGCCCTAGCACTGCTGTACGTACGGATGGAAACGCGTTCCTCGCGCACGATGTTAGGCCAGTCGAATAGCGCGCTGGGCCCACGCGCCAGGCGCACGCCTAGTTCGAGGATTACTAGTACCCGGAACCAAAGTTTAGTGACACGTGCGTTCCCGGGGCGAAACCTGCATCATTCATCTTGGCCTTGAATCACGACTCATGATTCAAGGAAAGCAGGTACTAGCCCCACCAGGATGCTGCCCAGGACAAGCAGGGATAACTGAAGCGCCTCGATAGCGCGAGGTTTGGGCGACGTTGAGGACACGCGCTGGGACATTAACTGGATTTGACCCGCGCCTCCAGCGCGGCACGCTGGCGCTGGAATGGGCTCTGCGACTGCCTTCGATCTCGTCGTGGTGCAGGCCGATCGAGCGGCTCGGCAGGCGGCACGATCCGTTTGTTCATTCGACGAGAGACCACCGCGAGGCGGTTTCACTATTTGCCGGGGTCATGGCCGCTCTTGGCATTTTTCGGATTTCGCGCGATGTCCGACTTGAGTCCGCAATGCGCACCAAAGCGGAAGTCTGCCAACGCCTACGGATTTATCTGCGCGTCTTGGACTGGAATACCTCGAAGAACCAGCGGCGTAGGATCGAGATGCTTCACAAGGTCTTCGTCGTCGGCGGTAAACGAACCTCTGCGGAGATGACGTCGGACAATCGGGTGGTGGAGTGCATGTTTTCGATGGCGGAGATTTCCGCGGGCCGAACTGCCAGCGCCGCCCTGATACTGCTCCCGCTGACGGCGGGCGAATTACGCAATTTTCTTGACAGTTAATGCGTAAAATGCAATATCACTTTTATGACCTTCGAACGCACAAGCCGGGCTGCAGGGGCACTGATGCCCCGCATCCGCACCATCCAGCCCCATTTCGCGCGCTCGCCCAGCATGTCGCGCGTCAGCCGTGATGCGCGGCTGCTGTTCGTCCTGCTGTGGACGGTCGTCGACGACGAAGGGCGCTGCCACGCGGCCCTCGATGACCTGGCGCGGGTGCTCTACCCGTCGGACTTCGGATGCTTCCATCTATCTGCTGATCTGGCTCGACGAGCTGGAGCGCGAGGGTTGCATCGAACGCTACGCCATCGACGAGGTCGAGTATCTGCGCGTAGTGCACTGGCACGAGTACCAGTGGATCAGCCATCCGACGCCGAGTTGCTTGCCGCCCGCGCCACACGAGCCCCCGCGCCATTCTGGAATTCCGGAGACTTCTGGAAGGCTTCGCGGCAGACGACGCAAAATCCAGTCGGATCAGTTGTTTGGCGAGCGATCCGATACGTTTCCGGAAAACGGCGATTTTTCCGCCGAGGACGACGCGCCGGTTGTCGTCGATCAGCAAGCTTTGCTGCGCGATCTGCGGCGCATTCAACGCAACGCCGAAGCCGACCGCTCTCATGCCAACGCGCTGCGGTCGGTGGCGATGCGGGCCGAGCTCGGTCTGCCGACAGGCAAGGCCAATGAGGCCGGCAAGCCGCGCAGCCGGTCGCCCGGCGAACTCCTTCCCCGCGAGGACGTAGGCCCATCGCCGGCGGAACTGCACGGCCTGCCCGACACTCGACGCCTCGGTGATCGACGGTGACCCGGCTGTTTTTTTGTGTTTGTTTAACAGGAGGGCCCTCTCCTCGGCGCGCCTTTCTCCCTAGCGGGGGAGAGGAACGTGAGCGGTATACCCTGAAGTGAAAGCCGCGCTTGGAGCTTCGACGGCGAGCGGCGATACTCGCGGAGGGGAGGGGACGATGACTCGCATTCTGACGGTCGGCGCGGCGCAGATGGGTCCCATCCAGCGCAGCCACACCCGCCGCGACGTGGTCGAGCGGCTGGTGGCCCACCTGCGCGAGGCCAAGCGCATGGGCTGCGAGCTGGTGGTGTTCCCCGAGCTGACGCTCACCACCTTCTTTCCGCGCTGGTGGATGACCGACCAGGCTGAGATCGACGCCTTCTTCGAGCGCGAGATGCCGTCCAACGAGACGGCGCCGCTGTTCACCGAGGCCAAGCGTCTGGGCCTGGGTTTTTGCCTGGGCTACGCCGAGCTGGCCTACGAGGACGGAAGGGAGAGGCGCTTCAACAGCTCGATCCTGGTCGAGCGCGACGGCCGCATCGCGGGCAAGTACCGCAAGGTCCATCTGCCGGGCCACGCCGAGCACGAGCCGGCGCGTCCGTTCCAGCATCTCGAGAAGCGCTACTTCGAGGTCGGCAACCTCGGCTTCCCGGTGTTCAAGGCGTTCGGCGCAAACATGGGCATGTGCATCTGCAACGACCGGCGCTGGCCCGAGACCTATCGCGTCATGGGCCTGCAGAATGTCGAGATGGTGCTGCTGGGCTACAACACGCCGCTACACAACGCGCCATCGCCCGACCACGACGAGCATTCGTGGTTCCACAACCAGCTCTCCATGCAGGCCGGCGCCTACCAGAACGGCACCTGGGTGGTGGGTGCCGCCAAGGGCGGCACGGAGGAGAATGTGCCGTCGCTGGCCGACAGCATGATCGTGGCGCCCTCGGGCAAGGTGGTGGCGCGCGCCGGTGGCGAGGGCGACGAGCTGATCGTGCACCGCTGCGATCTCGACGCCGGCCAAAGCTACAAGCGCACGACGTTCAATTTCGCCGTCCACCGCCAGCCCGATCAATACCGCCGCATCGTCGATCAAAAGGGCGCCGTGGACCCCCCATGAAAGTGGAGCCGCTCGCCTCATGGATTTTCTGATCGACGGCTCGCTCGGCATGGGCGCTCTCGCCCTTTTGTTCGTGGCCCTGCTGATGGCCTTGAGCTTCGAATTCGCCAACGGCTTCCATGATACCGCCAACGCCGTGGCGACGGTGATCTACACCCATTCGCTCTCGCCCACCCAGGCGGTGATCTGGTCGGGCGCCTGGAACTTCCTGGGCGTGCTCGTCTCGAGCGGCGCTGTGGCCTTCGGGATCGTTGCCCTACTGCCGCTGGAGCTGGTCCTGCATGTCGGCTCCGATGCCGGCTTCGCCATGATCTTCGCCATCCTGCTTTCGGCCATCCTGTGGAACGTCGGGACTTGGTACCTCGGCCTGCCGGCCTCCAGCTCACACACGCTGATCGGCTCGATCGTGGGCGTCGGTCTCACGAACTCTTTGGTGAGCGGCATCCGCTTCGGCGAGGGCGTGAACTGGGGAAAGCTCGACCAGACGATCATTGCCCTGGTGACGTCGCCGCTGATCGGCTTCGTCGCCACGGCGCTGCTGCTGCTGCTGGTCAAGATCCTGATCCGCAATCCCGCGCTCTATCGTGCGCCGGAAGGCAAGGCGCCGCCGCCGCTGTGGATTCGCTCTATCCTGGTGCTGACCTGCACAGGCGTGAGCTTCGCGCATGGCTCGAACGACGGCCAGAAAGGCATGGGGCTGATCATGTTGGTGCTGGTCGGCCTGGTGCCCGCTGCCTTCGCCCTGCAGCTGGCGACGCCGGTCGATCGCCTGCAGACGATCGCGGCGACGGCACAGGCTGCCCAGCCGATCCTCGACAAGGCGCCGTCGGCCGTCGGTCTGCTCGATAGCGCCCTCGCCGACGAGCATATCTCGCATTTCCTGACCACCGGCCGGCCCGATGCGCATACGTTGCCGTCGCTTGCCTTTATCAACGCCCGGATCGTGCGGGCCATGGCGTCGACGAAGTCGCTGCACGACCTCACGACGGGCCAGCGCACGCGCCTGCGCCGCGACGTTTACCTGATGGATGCCGGCATCGCCAAGCTGGTGGAGACCGGCGCCGTGGTTGGCGCGGATGCCGCCAACCTTCGCGAGTTGCGCGCCCGACTTTTGCCGCTCACCGACTACATTCCGCTGTGGGTCAAGATCGCGGTCGCCGTGGCGCTCGGCCTCGGCACGATGGTGGGCTGGAAGCGCATCGTGGTCACGATCGGCGAGAAGATCGGCCGCTCGCACCTCACCTATGCGCAGGGTGCCACGGCCGAGCTGGTGACCATGTCGACCATCGGCCTGGCCGACGTCGTCGGCCTCCCGGTCAGCACCACGCATATCCTGTCGTCGGGCATCGCCGGCGCCATGTTCGCCAACCACTCCGGTTTGCAGGCCGCCACCTTGCGCAACATCGTGCTCGCCTGGGTGCTGACCATCCCGGCCTGCATGATCCTGGGTTCAGTGCTGTTCGCATCGATCCTGTTCGTGATCCTGCGGCTGTTCGGGTGACGATAGGAGTCTTTCCGACCAAGTCGGAAAGACTCTAGTCAGACGAATCCGCGTCACAGCGGCTTCAGGTAGTAGGCGATCGGACTTTGAGAGTGTGAGGGGAACTGCTCCTCGAGCACGTAGGTAAATCCCATGGACTCGTAGAACTTTCGCGTTCGAAGGTAGGGCTCGTAAGGATCGTCCGGATGCAAGGTCGCCACGAAAAGATATTTCACGCCACGATTGCGCGCGTCGTCGGTTGCCGCGTCGACGAGCGCTCGACCCATGCCCGAACGATGGCATGTCGGATCAACGCCCAGCCAAAAGATCTCGGCGCTCATGGCGCCCGTCGATTTGAGGAGAAGCACCACGCGCCGAACGCCGTCAATCTCGGCGACATAGCCGTCGAGAATTTCCGCCTGCTGCGCATATTTGGCATTCGATGCCGGTTGGCCGAACCAGGCCGGCAGCAATGCGGTGAAATGCTCCTGCAGTTCGCGCTTACGGATGCGATCCGTTTCGAGGAAAACGATCAGCTTCATCGGCGGAGGGACTCTCGGTCAATTCCCGCTGAAACGGCCGAAGCTGCGGTCAGGCGTGCCGCGGTTGAGCGACAGATGGGTGTGGGTAGCGACGAACGGATCGCCGACCTTCAGGCGGCCGAGGCCCACGGTGGCGCGGCCGCCGCGGTCGAAGGGATCGCCGTTGGGATAAAAGCCGTCAGAGGTCCACACGCCCATGCCTATCGCGGTCAGGCGGTCGGCCGAGACGATGGCTTCGACCGACGGGAGCGCGACGTGGAAGTTGCGGATGGTGCCCCAGACGTTGCGCCACTGTTTCTGCTCGGCGAGATCGCGGCCGTGCATGAAGTCGGTGAAGGTGCCGAAGGCGATCATGTCCTCGGCGAAAATCGGCCGGGCGCCTTCGTAGTCGATCGCCCGGCAATGGTTGCCCAGCGTCTCGAACCAGGTGCGGATGGCGGCGAGGTCGTCGGCATGCGGGGCGGTGCGAAGCTTCATGGCGGCAGTCCTATAGTCCGAAACGTTGCCAGTGCAGGCGCTCTTCGATGGCAGCAAGCGTTGCCGGGCCGACCAGCTCGACGCCGCCGCCCTCAATTCCGCCTCCAAGACCGAAGCGCTGGAGCAGGCGGCGGCGCGGCCCGATTACCGGCAGGCGGACCTTGGCGCCGTAGCGCGCCTGCAAGGTGGCGCGCAGCTCGCCCAGACCGTCGACCAGGCCGAGGTCGAGGCCGCGCTTGCCGGTCCAGAACTCACCCGAAAACAACGTCGCCTCGTCGCCTTTCAGCTTTGCGCCCCGGCGTTGGCGCACCCAATCCTTGAACCCATCATGGATCTCGGCGTGCAGCAGCTTCAGCCGGTCGACATCCTCGGGCTTCTCGGGCCGAAAGGGATCGAGCATCGCCTTGCGCTCGCCCGAGGTGTGCACGCGGCGCTCGACGCCGTATCGGGCGATCAGGTCCTGGAAGCCGAAGCCCGCCGATATGACGCCGATCGAGCCCACGATCGAACTGGGGTCGACGAAGATCTCGTCGGCGGCGCAGGCCAGCCAATAGCCGCCCGACGCCGCGACATCCTCGACGAAGGCGATCACCGGCAGCTTCTTCTCGGCCGCGAGCAGCCGGATCCGGGTGGCGATCAGCGCCGACTGCACCGGTGATCCGCCCGGCGAATTGAGGACGAGCGCGACGGCCTTGGCGCCGCGCTGGCTGAAGGCACGCGCGAGCAACGGGGCGACCGACTCGATCGACAGGCTGCGCGAGCCCAAAAAACCGCCGGAGGCAATGACGCCCGACAGGCGGACGACCGGCACGACAGGCGTACGACGAAAGAGATCTCTGATCCATTCAAACATGCCGGCACTGTCGCGGCGTGTCGCCTGGAAGGCAAGCGGCCTAGAAGGCGATCGGAGCTGCGTGGCGCAGGATCGCCTCGGCTTCGTCGGTGTAGCGGCCGTCCGGCCGGTGCAGGACGAGCGACGGGGCTTCGCGGCGGTCGAGCGCGGCGGCGCGGCGGGCGCGGACGAGGACGCGCGCGGCGGGCGGCAGGCGCTTGAAGACGATATCGCCCCAGCCCAGCCGCTCGAAGTGGCCGACCATCTCCTCCAGGCGGTCGCTGCGATGGATCGCGGTCACGCTGCCTGCAGGTTTTGCCGCGGCGGTCGCGGCGGCCAGCCAGCGCGCCAGGTCGGCGCTCGATTCGACGGTCGCCAGCGCCTTGCTGGCGTCAGGCGAGGGATCGGCAACGGCGGCGGCAAGGTAGGGCGGATTGGTCGCGACATGGTCGAACAGGCCAAGAGCTTCGGGCAGCGGTTGGGCGAGGTCGTGAACGATCGTTTGTACACGATCATCCATACTGTTGATCCGGGCATTGCGTTGCGCGAGGGCCGCGAGGTCGGGCTGCAGCTCGATGCCCACGATTGTGCATCCAGATATGCGTGCGGCGAGGCAGAGGCCCACCGAGCCGACGCCGGCGCCGAGATCGAGCACGCGTTCGCCGGCCGCTGCGTCGATGGCGGCGGCCAGCAACACCGCGTCCACGGCTACGCGATAGCCGCGGCGCGGCTGCAGCAGCCGCACGCGGCCGCCCAGCAGCGCGTCTTTGGTGGGGGCTGTTTCCATGCTAGGGACTTAGACCATCTCACGACATCGTGTCGCAACAACCGGGGTCCACAGAGGGACTATCCTGTCCGCATGGCAACCGTCGTATCCCTCGAAGGCAAGCGCAAGTCTCCCAGCCTGGAGGCGCTGCTGGCGTTGTGCGCCGACGACATGGTGCGGGTCGATCGCGAGATCCTGGCGCGCATGCGCTCGCCGGTGTCGCTGATCCCCGAACTCGCCAACCACCTGGTCGGCGCCGGCGGCAAGCGCATGCGGCCGCTGCTGACGGTCGCGGCGGCAACGCTGTGCGGCTATGACACGGGCGACGATCGCCACGTCCGGCTCGCGACCTGCGTGGAGTTCATCCACTCCGCCACCCTGCTGCACGACGACGTGGTCGATGTCAGCGAGCTCCGGCGCGGCAAGCCGACGGCCAATTCGGTATGGGGCGACAAGGCCTCGGTGCTGGTCGGCGACTTTCTCTTCACGCGCGCCTTCGAGCTGATGGTCGATGTCGGCTCGCTCGACATCCTGGCCGTTCTGTCGCGCGCCTCCTCGAGGATCGCCGAGGGCGAGGTCCTGCAGCTCGTGACGCAACGCGACATCAGCACGCCCGAGGCCACCTATCTCGAAGTGATCAAGGCCAAGACCGCCAAGCTGTTTGCCGCGGCGGCCGAAGTCGGCGCCATGGTCGCCGGGCGCAATGGGCCCGAGCGGGTGGCGCTCGAAAGCTTCGGCATGAATCTCGGCATCGCCTTCCAGCTGGTCGACGACGCGCTGGACTACGTCGGCCGCGCCGCCGAGCTCGGCAAGACCGTCGGCGACGACTTCCGCGAGGGCAAGATCACCCTGCCGGTGATCCTGGCGTTCCTGCGCGGCGGCACGGTCGATCGCGAATTCTGGAAGCGCACCATCCAGAAGCTCGACCAGCATGCTGGCGACCTCGAACAGGCCCAGAGCCTGATCGAACGGCACAACGCCGTGGCCGATACGCTGGAACGCGCCCGCCACTACGGCGCCATGGCGCGCGATGCGCTCGGCCTGTTCGGCGACACGCCGCTCAAGGCGGCCCTTCTCGAGGCCGTCGACTTCGCCATCGACCGGGCGCACTGATCGTCCGCCACGCGATGGCCGCCAAGTACATTCTCGCCATCGATCAGGGCACCACCAGCACGCGCGCCATCGTGTTCGATGCCTCGGGCCNNACGGTCGAGGTTTGTCGCGGCGTCCTGGCCGAGGCCAAGCTCGAGGCGTCTGCGCTCGTCGGCATCGGCATCACCAACCAGCGCGAAACCACCGTGGTGTGGGATCGCACCACCGGCAAGGCGGTGCATAATGCCATCGTGTGGCAGGACCGTCGCACGGCCGACCGCTGCGCCGAGTTGAAGCGCGGCCATCACGAGGAGATGGTGAGCAAGCGCACCGGCCTGCTGCTCGATCCCTATTTCTCGGCCACCAAGATCGCCTGGATTCTCGATCACGTCGACGGCTGCCGGGCCGCGGCGGACAAGGGCGCGCTCGCCGCGGGCACGATCGAGAGCTTTCTTCTGTGGCGGCTGACCGGCGGCAAGGTCCATGCGAGCGACGCCACCAACGCCAGCCGGACGCTGCTGCTCGACGTCCACAAGGGCGCCTGGGACGCCGATCTCCTGAAGTTGTTCGGCGTTCCTGCGTCACTGTTGCCCAAGGTCGTCGATTGCGCTGGCGAGCTGGGCGTCGCCACCGCCGATTTCCTCGGTGCGCCGGTGCCGGTGCTCGGCATGGCGGGCGACCAGCAGGCGGCCACCATCGGGCAGGCCTGCATCAAGCCCGGCATGATCAAGGCGACCTACGGCACGGGTTGCTTTGCGCTGCTCAACACCGGCACCATCGCGCTGCATTCTGAAACCCGGATGCTCACGACCATCGCCTATCAGCTCGCGGGCACGCGGACCTATGCGCTGGAGGGCAGCATCTTCATGGCGGGCGCTGCCGTGCAGTGGCTGCGCGACGGTCTGCGCCTGATCGCCAAGTCTTCCGAGGTCGAGGCGCTCGCCGCCCGCGCGAAGGACGATCACGGCGTCTATGTCGTGCCAGCCTTTGCCGGCCTCGGCGCACCCTATTGGGACGCCGGCGCTCGCGGCGCGATCCTCGGCCTCACGCGCGACTCAGGCCCGCCCGAGATCGCTGCCGCTACGCTCGATTCGGTATGCTACCAGACCCGCGACCTCGTCGAGGCAATGCGGGCCGACGGCGCCCAGATCGACGAGCTCAGGGTCGATGGCGGTATGGTGGTGAACGACAGACTTATGCAGCGGCTGGCCGACACGGTCGGCGCGCCGGTCGAGCGGCCCAAGGTCACCGAGACCACGGCCCTGGGGGCGGCCTTCCTGGCTGGGCTGCAGGCCGGCCTGTGGCCTTCGCTCGATGCCTTGGCCGCGACCTGGGCGCTCGACCGGGCGTTCAAGCCCGCCGAGGACGCGCCGTCGCGTGATCGCCGTTATGCCGGCTGGCAGGCCGCGGTGCACCGGGTGCGTACTTCCTGATTGCTGGTAACCGGCGCGACCACTAGGTTGCGCGCGCCATGCCGACCCGTTCGAACCCCGTTTATTGCGGCATCGACACTATCGATCTCGCCTGGGCCACCAAGCTCATCCGGACCATCGCCGGCGGGCCGAAACCGGCCGTGGGCGGCATCAAGCTTGGGTTGGAGTTCTTCCTGGCGCACGGCGCGCCGGGCGTCCGCTATGCCTTCCCCGCACCGGTGCGGGCGACGGGCGTGGGCTTCTTCCTCGACCTCAAGCTGCACGATATTCCCAACACCGTGGCCGGCGGCATCCGCGCTGTGGTCGAGCTCGCCCCCACCTTCATCACCCTCCATGCCAGCGGCGGTCACGAGATGATGAAGGCGGCCGTGGAAGAAGCTGCGACCCAGGCCGCCAAGTTCAATGTGCCGAAGCCGAAGCTCCTGGGCGTGACCGTGCTGACCTCTCTTGATCGGGCGGATCTCGAGGCGACGGGAGTCAACGCCGATCCCTCCGATCAGGTGCTGCGTCTTGCGGCTTTGGCGCGCGAGTCAGGCCTCGACGGCGTGATCTGCTCGCCGCTCGAGATCGCAGCGCTGCGCAAGCAGTGCGGCCCCGACTTCGTGCTGATGGTGCCCGGCATCCGACCTGTCGGCAATGCCGCCAACGACCAGAAGCGGGCGATGACGCCGCGCCAGGCCGTCGATCTTGGCGCGACCAACCTGGTGGTTGGCCGGCCGATCTGCCAGGCAGCCGACCCGCGCGCCGCGGCCGAAGCGATCGCGCGCGAGGCCGGCGTCAACGACCTATGACCGTCGAAGCCAAGATCTGCGGACTGTCGACCCCGGAGACAGTGGATGCCGCCGTGGCTGGTGGCGCGCGATGGGTGGGTTTCAACACCTACCCGCGTTCGCCGCGCCACGTCTCGACCGAAACACTGCGGACGTTGGGCGCGCGGGTGCCCAAGAGCGTCGGCCGGGTTGGACTGTTCGTCGATCCCGACGATGCCTTGCTCGACGAGTGGCTGGCAACGGGTGCGCTCGACATGCTGCAGCTCCATGGCGAGGAGACTCCCGAGCGTGTGGCCGCCATCAAGGTGCGCACCGGCAAGCCCGCTATGAAGGTGATCAAGGTCGCGCGGTCGGAGGATGTCGAACGTGGGATAGTCGCTTATGCAAGCGTCGCCGACCGGCTAATGTTCGATGCTGCCGACGGCACTTTGCCCGGCGGCAATGCCAAGACTTTCGACTGGACGATTCTTTCCGGGCGCAGCGTGCCGCTGCCGTGGTTCCTGGCCGGTGGCCTGACGCCCGACAATGTCGCCGAAGCGGTGAGAGTTACCGGCGCGCGCACTGTCGACGTTGCCTCTGGTGTCGAGGCGAGCCGGGGTGTGAAATCCGTCGAACTGATTCGTGCCTTTCTCGATCGGGTGAAGGCGCTTTAAGGAGGACAAGGCATGAAGACCGAACAGCGGCTGAAGGAACTCGGCATCGAACTTTCCAAGCCGACCTCGCCGATGGCCAACTACGTGAACGCCGTGCGCACCGGCAATCTGCTCTATCTCGCCGGCAAGGGTCCGGGCCTGCCGGGCAAGTCGCTGCCGACCGGCAAGGTCGGGCGCGATTTCACGCTCGAGCAGGCCTACGGCTTCGCCCGCGAGACCGGCCTCAACCTGATCGCCGTCATGAAGGACGAGCTGGGCGATCTCGATCGGGTCAAGCGCATCGTGAAGATGCTGGGCATGGTGAACGCCACGTCCGAATTCAGCAGCCAGCCGGAAGTGATCAACGGCTGCTCCGACCTGTTTGTCGAGGTGTTCGGCGATCGCGGCCGACACGCCCGCTCGGCGGTCGGCATGGGCTCGCTGCCACGCGGCATCCCGGTCGAGATCGAGGTCATCGTCGAGATCGAGGATGCGCCGGCCCGTCGCGCCGCTGCCGCCAAACCCTCCGCCAAACGCAAGGTCGCCGCCAAGGCCCAGAAGAAGTCGGCCAAGAAAAGGAAGAAGTAGGGCTCTTTGACCGACCCCTGTCGGGACTGCTAAGTCGCCGGTCCCGACAGGAACAGCGATGGCAACGGCTCCCAACAGTTTTCGCACCGGCCCCGACGAGCGCGGGCATTTCGGCATTTTCGGCGGACGCTACGTCGCCGAAACGCTGATGCCGCTCATCCTCGAGCTGGAGAAGGCCTACAACGAGGCCAAGGCGGATCCGGCGTTCCAGAAGGAGCTCGACTATCTGCTGGAGCATTATGCCGGCCGTCCGAGTCCGCTCTACTTCGCCAAGCGCCTGACCGCGAACCTGGGCGGCGCCAAGATCTATCTCAAGCGCGACGAGCTGAACCACACCGGCAGCCACAAGATCAACAACGTGCTGGGTCAGGTGTTGATGGCCAAGCGCATGGGCAAGACGCGCGTCATCGCCGAGACCGGTGCCGGCCAACACGGCGTGGCGACGGCGACAGCCTGCTCGCTGTTCGATATTCCCTGCGTCGTCTTCATGGGATCGGTCGATGTCGAGCGCCAGTCACCCAATGTCTTTCGCATGAAGATGCTGGGCGCCGAGGTGCGGCCGGTGACGGCGGGCTCCTCGACCTTGAAGGACGCCATGAACGAGGCGCTGCGCGACTGGGTGGCGACCTGCGAGACGACTTTCTACTGCATCGGCACGGTGGCCGGACCGCACCCCTATCCGGCGATGGTGCGCGACTTCCAGTGCGTGATCGGCAACGAGACACGCGAGCAGATGATGAAGGCCGAGGGCCGGCTGCCCGATACTCTGGTCGCCTGCATCGGCGGCGGCTCGAACGCCATGGGCCTGTTCCATCCCTTCCTCGACGACAAGGGCGTACGCCTCATCGGCGTCGAGGCGGCGGGCCACGGCATCGAAACCGGCCAGCATGCCGCGTCGCTCACGGGTGGCCGCCCGGGCGTGCTGCACGGCAACCGCACCTATCTCTTGCAGGACAAGGAAGGCCAGATCATCGAGGCGCATTCCATATCGGCCGGTCTCGACTATCCCGGCATCGGGCCCGAGCATTCGTGGCTGAAGGAATTGGGCCGCGTCGAATATGTCTCGGCAACCGACAACGAGGCGCTCGAGGCCTTCGCGCTGCTCTGCAAACTCGAGGGCATCATTCCCGCGCTGGAATCTTCGCATGCGCTGGCCCATGTCATGAAGCTCGCGCCCAAGCTGCCCAAGGACAACCTGCTGGTGATGAATCTCTCCGGCCGCGGCGACAAGGACGTGCCGCAGGTCGCCGCGCGCATGGGAATGAAGATTTCATCATGAGCCGTATTGCCAAGCGCTTCGCCGACCTCAAGTCCGCCAAGCGGGCGGGGCTGGTGGCCTACTTTTTGGCCGGCGATCCCGACATCGACACCAGCTACCAGATCCTCAAGGGGCTACCCGCCGCCGGCGCCGACCTGATCGAACTCGGCATGCCCTTCACCGATCCGATGGCCGATGGTCCGTCGATCCAGCTCGGCGGCCAGCGCGCGCTCAAGGCGGGCATCACGGTCGATGCGACCTTCGACATGGTGAGGCGCTTTCGCAAGGACGACGACGCGACACCGATCCTGCTGATGGGCTACTACAATCTGGTCTATCAGCGCGGGCCCGAGCGGTTCTGCAAGGAAGCCGCCGCGGCCGGCGTCGACGGCTTCATCCTGGTCGACCTGCCGCCGGAGGAAGCCGATGAACTGAAGCCCTTCGCCGTGGCCAATGGCCTCGACACGGTACTGCTGACCGCACCGACCACCGACGACAAGCGCCTGCCGGCGGTGCTGAAATATTCCGCGGGCTTCGTCTATTTCGTCTCGGTGCTTGGCATCACCGGCACCAAGTCGTCGACTGAGGAAGCGATCCGCGGGCATGTCGAGCGCATCAAGCGCCATACCAAACTGCCGGTCGGCGTGGGCTTCGGCATCCGCACACCCGAGCAGGCCGCCGCCGTCGCGCGTCACGCCGACGCCGCTGTCGTCGGTACCGCCATCGTCGAGCGCGTGAAGGCCGGACTCGATGACCAGGGCAAGGCCAAGCCCGACCTCGTGCCCGGCGTTTTCGCCTATATTAAGGCGCTCGCTGACGGTGTGCGTAGTGTCCGCAAAGCGTAACGCACCGAACATTGTTTTGCCGCGATCCGGTCCCCACATGTGCGCTCTCCACAGCGTATCGAGGAGGTTAGGATGCAGCCGCACACCACCGAACAGAGAAAAAGACTTCATCGAAATTTCATCGCCGCGCTGGATCTTCTCGATACACTCAAGCGCGAGCCTGATCGGTGGGAAGAAGAGTGCCTGTCCTACGCGCTGAGCGCGATGGCATGCGGGCTCTATCTCGTGGCTGAAGTCGAGCTCGAAGCCTTCGGACGTCCGATCGTGCAGCGCTCGCGCGAGGCGATGGCGGCCTTGGATGCCAAGCCGCAGCGCTTCACCAAGCTGATGCTGCGCCATGGGCTGGAGTTCGTCCTGAAGCGCGAAGGGCAGCCTGATCTCGAGATGCCGCCCGCCTTCGCGCTGATCCAGCCAGACTTCCGTGCCTCTTTAAGCTGACTCCGCCTCGTCGTCGTCGAACAATAGGTCGGCGACGAAGGAGTTGGTCTTGCGTTCCCAGCCGAAGGTCGAGGTCTGGCCGTGGCCGGGCACGAACTGGATGTCGTCGCCCAGCGGCCACAGTCTCTTGCGGATGGAATTCAGAAGCTGTTCGTGATTGCCGCGCGGGAAATCCGTGCGGCCGATCGAGCCGCGGAACAGCACGTCGCCGACAAAGGCGATTTTTGCCGGCTTGTGCACGAACACGACATGGCCCGGCGTATGGCCGGGGCAATGCACCACGTCGAAGGTCTGGTTGCCCAGACTCACGGTCTCGCCGCCTTCCAGCCAGCGGTCGGGCACGAAGGGCTTGTAGGCCGGAAAATTGTATTTGCGGCCCGACTCGGCCAAGCCCTCGATCAGGAACAGGTCATCCTTGTGCGGACCCTCGATCTTCACACCGTAATGCTCGGCCATGGTCCCGGCGGCCGAGGCATGGTCGACATGGCCATGCGTCAGCAGCACCTTGGTGACCTTGATGCCCTGCTCGTCGATGGCGTCCTTCAACATGTCGAAGTCGCCGCCGGGATCGACGGCGGTACCCTCCATGGTCTCTGGACACCAGACGATGGAGCAATTCTGCTGAAACGGCGTGACGGGGGCGATCATGACCTTGATCATGGGATCGATCTAATGCCTCCCGCACGCGAACGGAAGGGCGTATGCTGGGTAACCCTTATGCGTAGACGACAATGAAGCCGCGTTTCCTGCTGTGTCTTCTCGGTCTGCTGGGCCTTTTTGCGGTTCCCGCCGCCGCCCAGATCGGTCCGGTTTCCTCGCCCTCCGGTCCCGTGACGGCCGGCCCCTATCTGGTGGTCGACGCCGCGACCGGCGAGACGTTGCTGCAGCGCGACGCCGGCGCCTTCTGGTATCCCGCCTCGCTCACCAAGATGATGACGATCTACATCGTCTTCGAGCAGCTGAAAGCCGGTCGTCTCACGCTGGCGTCGCCGGTGCCGTTCTCGCAGATCGCCAGTGCACGGCCGCCGTCCAAGCTCGGCGTCGCGCCCGGCCAATCGATCACGGTCGAGCAGGGCCTTCAGGCGTTGGTGGCACGTTCGGCCAACGATGTGGCGACGGCGTTCGGCGAACTGATCTCGGGTTCGGAACCTGCCTTTGCCGTGCACATGACGGAAACCGCAGCGCGGCTTGGCATGAACGCCACGCAGTTCCACAACGCCAACGGCCTGCCCGACGCCGGCCAGCTCACCACGGCGCGCGATCTTGCCTTGCTGGCGATGGCGCTGGTGCGCGAATTCCCGCAGTACTACGGCTACTTTCGTACCCATGACTTCATGCTGGGCCAGCAGAAGATCGGGCCGGGCATCAAGTTCCTCGATCAATACTCGCCCTACGCCGACGGATTGAAGACCGGTTTCGTCTGTGCCTCGGGCTTCAACATCGTGGGCAGCGCAGTGCGCGACGGCCGCCGGCTGATTGCCGTCGCCTTCGGTTTTCGCCGTGCCGATCTGCGCGACGAGTTCATCATCCGCCTGCTCGACGAGGCCTACCTGCTCAAGACCGGCGGCAACCGGCCAAAGGTCTGGCAACTGCGCAACGGCGGCGGCGGGCCGGCGACGGTCTTCAGCCAGCAGGAGTGCGGGCAGATCCGCTACGAAATGCCGGGAGATGCAGTGTGGCTCGGCACCTACGGCGATTGGCGCACGGCACGCCAGGCCTACGACGTCGGCCAGGCGGAACTCTCCACTTTGGGTGTATCGCGGCTTGGCAAGGAATGGATTCTTCCGGTCATGATCAACAAGGTCGTGCGCCAGGCCGCCATCATCGCCGACCTCGAGCCCGATGCCGCCCAAAAGCTCTGTGCCCATTACCGGGCGAAGAAATTGTTTTGCGAGGTGAAGAAACCGCAGGACATCGTCCCGCCGTTTAGCGCCTTCTACCGATGAGGCGCCGCACAGCGGGTGCCGACTTGGCCCCATCCCGCATTCGTGCGATACCGCCGCCATGAATTGGCTGACCAATTTTGTCCGCCCGAAACTTCGCGCGCTCGTCACCCGCAAGGAGGCGCCGGAGAATCTTTGGCTGAAATGTCCCAAGTGCGAACAGATGCTGTTCATGCGCGATTGGGAGGCCAACCAGGAAGTCTGCGCCCATTGCGGCCACCACATGCGGATCCGTCCGTTGAAGCGCCTGCCGCGCCTCTTCGACGAAGGCAAGTTCGAGCTGCATGCCTTGCCCAAGGTGACGGTCGATCCGCTGAAGTTTCGCGACCTTAAGCGCTATGACGCCCGCCTCAAGGAAGCCCAGGGCAAGTCCGACGGCTCGGCCGACGCGCTGATCGTCGCGAGCGGCCCGATGGGCGGACGCGTCGCCGTGGTCGCCTTGCTCGATTTCGGCTTCATGGGCGGCTCGATGGGCACGGCGGTGGGTGAGGGGCTGGTGATGGCCGCCGACCTTGCCGTCGCACGCAAGGCGCCGCTGATCGTCTTCTCGGCGTCGGGCGGCGCGCGCATGCAGGAGGGCATTCTCTCCCTGATGCAGCTCACCCGCACGACCATCGCCGTGCGCAAGGTCAAGGCAGCGGGCCTGCCCTATATCGTGGTGTTGACCGACCCCACGACCGGCGGCGTCTCGGCTTCCTTTGCCATGCTGGGCGACGTCCATATCGCCGAGCCCGACGCCATCATCGGCTTTGCCGGCGCGCGCGTGATCCAGGACACGATCCGCCAGGAGTTACCGGCCGGTTTTCAGCGCTCGGAATACCTCCTCGAGCACGGCATGGTTGACGCCGTCGTGCACCGCCACAAGCTGCGCGAGACCTTGATTCGGCTGGTCTCGCTTTTGATGGATCCGGTTCTCTCCGAGGGTCGCGGCCTCGCTGTCGCGGTCCGCTGAAACGGGACGTCGCCATGGCTGACGTGACGGACCCGCTCCTGGAGCGCGTCATGCGGCTCCACCCGCGNNGGCTCGCTGGTCGCCTATCTGCGCGCCATGGCCGAGGCCGCGGGCTATCGCGTGCATGTCTACACCTCACCCCATCTGGTGCGTTTCAACGAAAGGATCAGGGTCGCCGGCCGGCTGATCGCCGACGGTGAACTCGATGCCATCCTGACGGAATGCGAGACCGCCAACGGCGAGCAGCCGATCACCTTCTTCGAGATCACCACCGCGGCGGCCTATCTCGCCTTCGCCCGCATTCCGGCCGACCTCACCGTGGTCGAGGTCGGCATGGGCGGACGTTACGACGCCACCAACGTGATCGATCCCGTNNATCGGCCGCCAACGCGAGGTGAGCGCAGGAGTGATCGCGGCTGAGGCAGCATCGCTTGCTGCGCCGCTCTTTCGTATGGGCCGCGAATGGCAACTGATGCCCGTCCAGGGCGGCTTTCGCTACGACAGCGATCTGCTCGGCCTCGACCTGCCGGCGCCGGCGCTGGCCGGCCCCCACCAGCTCGACAATGCCGCCACGGCCGTGGCCTGCGTCGAGCGCCTGCGCGCGGCCAACTTCCGCATCGACGAGGCCGCGATCCGCAAAGGTCTGGCGACCGTCGAATGGCCGGCCCGGCTGCAGAAGTTGGTGCGGGGTCCGCTGGCCGAAGCCTTGCCGCCCGGCTGCGAGCTGTGGCTCGACGGCGGCCACAACGAGGATTGCGGCATTGCGCTTGCGCGCATGGCGAGCGACTGGGCCAAGGAGCCGGCACCGCTGCCGCTCTATCTGGTCTTCGCCATGCTCACGACCAAGGACGCCTCGGGCTTCCTGCGGCCGCTGGCGCGCCATGCCGTTGCCGCGCGCGCCGTGCCGTACCCGGAGGGCCATAGCGCCTACACGCCGCCCGAAGCCACGGCCAAGGCAGCCGAGGTCGGTCTCGATTGCGTGCCGGCAAACGACATCGGCGCGGCGCTGGAGGACCTGTTGGCCACCCAGCCCGCGCNNCCTGGCCGTTCTTGAACAGCAGCAGAGTGGGGATCGAGCGCACGCCGTAGCGCGTCGGCACCATCGGGTTCTCGTCGATATTGACCTTCACCACCTTGAGCTTGCCGTCCATGTCCTTGGCGATGTCCTCGAGCGACGGGCCGATCATGCGGCAGGGGCCGCNNACCACTCGGCCCAGAAGTCGACGAGGACGGGCGTGTCGGACTTCAGGACTTCCTGCTCGAAGGAGGCGTCGGTTGCTTTGACGGTCATGGTGGGTTCTCCCAAAAACAATACAGGCCGGTCGATGGACCGGCGCCGCCCTTGGATTGAAGCTAGGAAGGGCGCTCGACGGAGTCAAGGTGCGGCGGCATAAGGCATTGATTTATCTAGTATTTCAGCATCGATTTCCATTAACCGCGGCGCAGCTGTCCACAGCAGGAAAGCCCGCACGGTGCGGTCGGGATAAATCTCCTTGAGCAGCGCACGATAGAGCGCGAGCTGGCGACGATAGGCGATCGCCACATCGGCGATCCGGTCGGGCGGCGGCCGGTTGGTCTTGTAGTCGACAATCAGGATTTCTTTTTGGCCGACCGCCAGCCGGTCGATCTGGCCGCTCACCGTGAACGTGCCCCTGGGCGTGACGACCGTGCCGATCAGCGGCACCTCGGCGCGCGAGCCGGGCGCGAAGAGCGCAGCATTCCCCGGCGCCTCGGTGACGGCCAGTGCCTCACGCGTCCATTGCTCTACCTGGTCAGCGCTCAGTCCACGCGCCGGCTGGCCGAGGAAGCGCCGCGCTGCTGCCTCGCGTTCGGCTGGCGGCAACATCGGCAGGTGTTGCAGCAATTCGTGGATCAGCAGACCGCGCTTGAAGCGTTGCCCATCGTCGGCCGACAGCGGGCTGAAGGCGGCCGGCTCGGCTGCGGCTTCGTCGGGCAACGGCTGCGAGGGTGCAAGAGGTGCCGGCGGATCGGGTTCGGCGGGGGCAGGCGTGCGCCACCAGGCAGGCAGCTTGGCCTCGGTCGGGATCGGCAGCTCGGCCTGCAGGGGGATATCGATCTTGCCCTCACCCACCAGCTCGTAGCCGTCGCCGGCCCAGCCTTCTGCGCCCAGAAGAGGCGTGAAGTCGTACGGGCGGGCGCTTGCCCGGACGTGCGACTGCTCGCCATGCGGTGAGGACGCGTCTTCGAGGCTTGCNNCGGGTCATGGCGACGTAGAGCAGCCGGTTCTGCTCGTCGAGCGCGCGTTCACGCGCCTTCTTGCGCCAGGCGCGCGCGGCTTCGTTGGCGTCGTCGGCACGGGGCAGCCACAGGCGCGCCTCGCCGTCCTCATCGACCAGTACGCGCTCTATGCCGGCCGGCACGCGCGTGGTGTCGGGCAGGTAGACGATCGGCGCCTGCAGCCCCTTGGCGGCATGCACGGTGAGGATACGCACCTCGCGGCGGCGGTTCTGGTCGAGGTCGCGCTTGATCTCGCCGCCGCCTGCTTCGAACCAGCGCAGGAAGCCTTGCAGCGATCCGGCCTCGGCGTGCTGGTACTGCAGCGCACGCGATAGCAATTCGTCGATCGGGTCGGCGGCCTCCTTGCCCAGCCGTTCGAGCAGGCGCACGCGGCCGCCCTCGGGGCCGAGAGCGCGGGCGAAGAAATCGAACGGCGTCGTGAAGTCGGCACGCGCCAGCCATTCTGCCAGCCGCGCGTGGGTGGTGGCAAAGCGCGAATCGGCGGCGCGGCGGCGCAGCGTGCGCCACAGATGGCCCTGGCGGTCGTACGCCAGCTCGAACAGCGCCTCCTCGTCGAGCCCGACCAGCGGCGATTTCAGGAGACACGCGAGGTTGAGATCGTCGTGCGGCAGCAACACGAAGCGGCCCAGCGCCAGCAGATCCTGGATCGCCAACTCCTCGCCGAGGTTCAGCCGGTCGACGCCAGCAACGTCGATCTCCTCCCGCTTCAGCGCCCGTACCAGCGCCGTCACGAAGGCATTGCGCCGGCGCACCAACACCATGAAGTGTCCGGCATGCAGCAGCTCGCCCGTGCCGGCGCGGCGCTCCTTGCCGATCAGGCTCTTGGCGTGGACGGCGATCAGCTTGGCTAGCCGCTCGTGAGGGGCGGCGAACGTACTGGTCTTGGCGTCGTAATCGGTAGTGTCCGTCTCGCTCTTTTCTGCGGCCACGACCGGCCACAGCTCGACACGGCCGGGCTGGCCGACACGGCTCGGCAGGTGCCAGAGCTGCTCGCCCGATGCGGCGACGCCGCTTGCCGCGGCATCGGTGGCGAACACCCAATCGACGGCGTCGAGGATGGCGGCAGTCGACCGGAACGAGACGTTGAGCTCGACGCGCTCGAAGCGCTTCAGCGCCCGTTGGCTGCGCAGGTCGAACCAGACGTGCATTTCCGCGAGTTTGCGCGGATCGGCGCGCTGGAAGCCGAAGATCGACTGCTTGGTGTCGCCGACCGCAAAGATCGTGCGGTTGCGATCGACACTGCCCTCGCCGACAAAAAATTCCTCGGTCAGGCGGCGGATCACCTCCCACTGGTCAGGGTTGGTGTCCTGCGCCTCGTCGACCAGCACATGGTCGATGCCGCCGTCGAGCTTGTAGAGCACCCAGGCGGCGCTGTCGGCGCTCTCCAGCAGGCGCCGCGTCGCCACGATCAGGTCGTCGTAGTCGAGCGCGCCGCGCCGGCGCTTGGCGCGGGCGTAACGCTCGACGATGTCGAGACCGAGTCTGAGCAACGCCATCGTGCCCTCGACCAGAGCAGCACCATTGGCGCGCTCGATGGCGGCACGGATGCGCTCGGCCTCGATGCGCAGCACATCGGCCACATCAGGCATTTCCTTCAATGCCGCCTTGGTGGCCAGCCGTGCCAGGATCTTGCCTTCCTGGTTGAAGAAGGCTTTGCAGTAGACGTCGAAGCCTTCCGTCCGGGCGGCCTCGTTATCGAGCCAATGTAGGATGATGGCGCTGCGCGCGGCGTCGCTCGTGCCGCCCTTGGCCAGCGCGCGGGCGGCTGTCCGCAGGAGCTTGGCATCGAAAGCGGCCTCGACGCAGGCAGCCGCCATGATCGTTTCGCTGCTGTCCTTAGGATCGCACCCCAGCGCTTTGGCGAGCCGCGCGCGTTCGCGCGCCAGGCCTACCTCGTCGGCGATGCGCGACATCAGCCATGCCCGCTCACCTAAAAGCTTTTTCATCAGCTCAGTGTATTCCGTGATGGAAACGCGGCCGGCGACGGTGGCGAGCGCCTCCTTTAGCGCGGCCGGCGCGTCGGGGCCGACGAGCGCCTCCATCTGGTCGTTCTCGGCCTGCTTCAGGAGCGTCGCGGCATCGCCCTCGTCGAGAACCTCGAAGCCCGGCGCCACACCGGCCTCGAGTGGAAAGCGCTTGAGCAGGGACTGGCAGAAGGCATGGATGGTGAGGATGTTGATTCCGCCCGGCGCATCGAGCACGCGGGCGAACAGCCGGCGGGCGATAGTGCGCTCTTCCTCCTCGGGATCGCGCGCGATCAGCTCGGCGATCTCCTCGTCGAGCAGAGTGTGGTCGGCCAGCGCCCAGCGGCCGAGTTGGCCCGCCAGACGATTACGCATCTCGGCAGCGGCCGCCTTGGTGAAAGTGAGACACAGGATGCGCTCGGGCCGCACCTCCGACAGAAGCAAGCGCGCCACGCGATCGGTCAGCACCTTGGTCTTGCCGGTGCCCGCATTGGCTTCGACCCAGGCGGAATAGGCCGGCGCGGTGGCCTGGCGCTGCGCGTCGGTGGCGAGGCGCCAGCTGTCGAGCTCGATGCTCATTCGTCGCTCCCGCCCGCTGTCGACCACTCGGCGACGCGCGCCAGATGTTCGTAGTCGTTGAAGTGCGGGATGAACTCGGGATAGGGCAGGGCGACATAGGGCGTCGCAGGATTGGCGAAGTGCGCGGCCATCCTGTCGAGCAGCGCCAGCATGGCGGGGACCAGCTCGGCGCTGCCCTTGACCTCCTCGACCTTGCCGCCGTCGTCGAGCCCGTTGGCGCGCCAGTAGGAGAGATGGGTCTCCTCCGCCTTGCCCTTGATGTCGCGAAAGCCGCCGCGCTCGGCCATCGCCGCCTCGAGCAGGAGCTGGGGAGCGAACAGCGCGTCGAGTTCCTTGCGCGAGGGCGTGCGACCGGTCTTGTAGTCGATGATCTCCCACACGCCCTTTTCGATCTCGTCGATGCGATCGGCGCGCGCCTTGATCGTGAGCGGCCCGAGCTTGATTTCGCCCGCCGTCTCGCCGCCCAGCAGGCGTACGCCGGCGGCGCGGCGGCGATTTTCCGTGGCGACGAACCAGCGCACGAGGCGCCGGAAGCGCGGCCACCAGAAGGCGCGTTCGGCGGGGGCGGCCAGCAGCGCGCTGAGATGCTGCTCGCCCACCGCCTCGAAGCGCGCGACGGCATCGGACGGCAGCAGGCCGGAGGGATAGGCCTTGAGGAACTCATCGAGCGCGTCGTGCAGGGCGGACCCTCGGTCGGCGGCGCCCAGTTCGGCTTCCAGGGGATCGAGCAGACGCAGGCCGAGAATGTAGCGGGCATAAAGCCCGTAGGGATCGCGTCGCCACTGCTCGATGGCGGTGACGTAGAGTTCGGTCGGTCGGGCACTGCGCGGCGGCGTCGGTCGCGGCCGCGGCCACGGATAGTAGCCGTCGGGCCGGTCGATGGCTTCGGCCCATTGCACGAAGTGACGACCGCGCTGGATGTAGACCGGTGCCGGTGCGGTCGACCCGTGCTCGTAACCCAGCAGCGCATCGAGCCGCGCCAGCCAGCGCGACGGCACGGTAGGCGCGCCGCCTTCGCGCTCGGAGCGGGTGATCAGCACGCGGTTGGCCGCCAGCGCGGAGACAAAGTCATGCGCGGCGAGGCCGATACGGCGCTCGGGCTGCGGCAGGCCGAGGGCAGCGCGCATCGGGCGGTTGAGCCAGGGGCCGGTTTCGACCGAGGGCGGCCAGGTGCCTTCGTTGAGGCCGCCCAGCACCAGAAGATCGGCGCGCTGTAGGCGGGCTTCGAGCGGACCCCAGATCGATAGCCGCGGGTGTCGGCCGAAACGCGGCCGCAGCATCTCGGTCGCGATCATGGTGCCAAACAGCGCCGGCCATTCGGTTCCGTCGATCGCCGGCCGACCGAGCCAGGCGCTGCGCTGACGCGCCAGGGCATCGGCCAGCGCTTCGCCCGCCTCGCCACGCCACAGCGCCTCGGCCGACGCGACGGTTTCGGCCGCAGCGATCGTGGCATCGAGCAGGGCCGCGGGTGTGGCGCCCGTTTTCATCAGAGCCGACAGCGCCGCGGTGCGTTCGTCGAGGCGGTCAATCAGGTCGAGGACGATAGGCCGATCGTCGCCGGCTTTCAGTTCGGGCTTGTCGATCAGAGCGCGGACCGCATCAAGGCCGGCAGCGGGCTTGAGGCCGCGCAAGAACTTCCGGTCGAGCCGTCGCGCCGTGTCGAGCAGGGCGGCGCGGTCGAGGCCGAGCGTTGCGAGCGGGTGCTTCAACAGGGCCAGAAGGTCGACCGGCGCGAAGCTGCCATCAAGCGCGGCAAGCAATGTACGGAGCAAGGTGGCGGGCGGCGTGTCGATGAGCGGCGTGCCGCCCGAATCGTCGATGGCGACGCCCCAGCGCTGCAGTTCGGCCGTGACGCGCCGCGCCAACTCGCGGTCGGGCGTGATCAGGGCGGCGGTCTGGCCGGGCTTTTCCAACACCTCGCGCAGCGCCAGCGCGATGGCCAGTGCCTCCTGCTGGTGCGTGGCGCAATCGGCGCGCGCGACATGTTCCAGTGCCACCGGATCGGGTTTGGTCCAGGCGTCGCTGGTCTCGGCGGGGCGCATCAGTTCGGCGATCAGCCGGCGGCGTACCGCGTTGCCGGTGGCGCCCGGCCATTCGGCGACCTCGCTGCGCGCCCGGTTGAGCGCGACCAAGAGCTCACGCAGGCCGAACTGCGGATGGGTCGGATCGAGCGCCTCCCAGCTTTCGGCGTCCATGTCGCGGTCGAGACCGGGCAGCACGACCATGCCCTGCGGCAGCTGGGCGATGGTGGCGAGCAAGGCGCGTGTCGCGGGCTGCGAGCCGGTCGAGCCGGCCGCGATCACCGGCGTGGCGGGCGGCGCGGCACGCCAGCGTTCGGCTTGGGCGCGAATCACCTGCGTGCGGCGGTCGAGGGCGTCGATCTGGCCTCGCTCGGCCAGCACCTCGGGCCAGGCCTTGCCGATGATCTTGAGGAAATCGAGGGTGCGCAGCCAATGCTTGGAAAAATTGCCGTCGACCAGGCCTTCGAGCTCGTCGAACGGCACGCCGTCAATGGCGAGCTCGTCGAGCAGGCGGGCGAGCTCACGCGCGAGCTTCAGCGCCTGCGCCGCCGTCTGGGCGATCGGCTCGCCGCGGTCGTCGCGGAACAGCGCCACCATCTGTGCGAGCAGCGCCTCGCGCTCGGCGGGATCGATGGCGGGCGGCAGCGCCAGCCTGGCGGCCGTATCCATGGCATCGCCGGCACTGCCCGCAAGCGACCACTCGTCCTCATCGACATCGCCGAGCGGTGCCATGCGCGGCAGGATGGTGGGTTTGCCGCCGGCGGCGCGCAGGAAGGCCTCGCGCAAGGCGCGCACCGAGCGCCGCGTCGGCAGCAGGATCAGCGTGTCGGCGAGTGTCAGAGGATCGCCACGGTGCTCTGCCAGCACCACTCGTGCCAGCTCGTCGGCGAAGTGCCGGTCGATGCCGATCGAAAACACGCCCTTCATGCCAGCACCCGCTCGGCTTCGGCGAGCGCTTGCGGCGTGCCGACATGGAACCACTTTCCGTCATGCACCAGGCCATAGAGGTGGCCAGACGCCTGGGCGCGATGCCACAGCTTCACCAGCGAGAAGGGGCCGTCCGGCGAGCAGCGAAACAACCGCACGTCGCAAATCGATACGCTGGCAAACAGATACGGCGCGGCCGGCTCCGCCCCGCGATGGCGGGCCTTGCCGTTGTCGTCGAGGAAATAGTCGCCGCGATCCGTCTCTTCGCGGCCGATGGCTTTGGTCAGCGGATACAGCAGCAATAGGGCGTCCATGCGAAGGGGATCCCAGGCGGCTTCCAGCCGCTTGAGCATCGGCGTCGGCCCGTCGGTCCAGAGGCCATCGCCGTTCAGCACGAAGAACGGCTCATCGCCTAGCAAGGCCAGTGCGTTCTTCACGCTGCCGCCAGTTTCGAGCAAATGATCCTCGCGCACGATGTGGGCGCGGCCGCCGCCGACATGGTGGGCGATCTGTTCGCCCAGGTGATGCACGTTAATCACCACGTTGCGAACGCCGTGATCCTTCAGACGCTCCAGGGCGCGGTCGAGCATGGAAACACCCGCGACGGGAATGAGCGGCTTGGGCGTGATGTCGGTGAGCGGCCGCATGCGCTCGCCGCGGCCGGCCGCCAGGATCATGGCCGATCTGATCATGCCGCACCGACGCGCCGCAGCGGCGGCGGCAGCAGGCGGTCGACCCAACGGCGCAGCGGTTCCAGCGCCTCGTGCTGCAGGGCGCGCTCGAACATCGGCCAGACGCGCGGCAGATGCGGCAGGTATTCGGGCTTGCCGTCACGCCGCAACAGCCGCACGAACAGGCCGATGATGCGGGCATGGCGTTGCGCGGCCATCAACGCGAAGCCGGTGCGAAAGTCGCGCACATTGAGGCCCGTGGTGCCGATATAGCGCTCCAGACAACGCGCATGGACGGCCGGCTCCACGTCGCGACGGGCATCCTCGATCAACGACACCAGATCGTAGGAAGGGTGGCCCTGCTGGGCATCCTGGAAGTCGAGCAGGCCGCACGCCCTGACGCCTGGGCGTTCCGGCAGCCAGAGGAGATTGTCCTGATGATAGTCGCGCAACAGCAGGGTGTCGGCGCCGGCCGGCAGATGCGCCAGGCATTGCCGCCAGGCCGCGCGATAGGCGGCGTTGTCGCCGTCCGCCGTCGCGCGGCCGGTCGCCTCGGGCAGATACCATTCGGGCAGCAACATGGCGGCATCGATCAGGGCCTCGCCCGTATAGCCGCCCAGTCCCGGCAGCAGCGCATGGTTGGGCGCTTGGTGCAGGGCCACCAGCACGTCGGTGGCGCGGGCGTAGAGTTCGCCCTCGTCGCCGCCGGCCGCCAACACGCGCGCGAAAGTGTCGTCGCCCAGATCCTCCAGCAGCAGGAAACCGCGGACAGGATCCTCGGCATGGATGACGGGCGCGCTCAACCCGAGTTGGATGAGGTGACGGCCGATGCGCACGAACGGCCCGACATCTTCCTGTGGCGGCGGCGCGTCCATGACCACGATGGTGCTCCCGCCACGCGTGAGGCGAAAATACTTGCGGAACGAGGCGTCGCCCGCCAGCAGGCGCTCGCTTGCATCGCCCCAGCCGGCACGGGCGATGAAGTCGGCGCGCAAGGAGTTGCGATCAGACATCGAGCAGCGCCCGTCGGCCGTCGCCATCGACTTCCAGAATGACGCTGAGGTGCTTGGGCATCAGCGGGCCCAGCCGTTCGGGCCATTCGACCAGCACGATGCCGTCGGCCAGCGCCTCCTCCCAGCCCAGCTCGAAAACCTGCTCAGGTGTCTCTAGGCGATAGAGATCGAAATGCCAGATAGTGCCGAGCTTGGTCTCGTAAACCTCGACCAGGGTGAAGGTCGGGCTGGGCACGACCAGCTTGGGATCGCCTGACGCGGCATGCAAGATGGCCCGTGCCAGCGTGGTCTTGCCGGCGCCGAGCTCGCCCTTCAGCCCGACGACGTCGCCCGGCTTCAGGCGCGCGGCCAGGGTTACGCCGAGTTGCTCGGTCGCGGTCTCGTCGGCGAGGGGCATGGAAAAAGCCGGCATCGTTCGATACCGGCTTTTTAGCATGCCAAGGTCCGAGGTGGTCCTGTGGGCGGTTGGCGCTAGTAGCGGTAGAGATCGCCCTTGAACGGGCCGGTCTCGGGCACGCCGATGTACTTGGCCTGGTCGGGACGGAGCTTGGTGAGCTTGGCGCCGACCTTCTCGAGGTGGAACGCCGCGACCATCTCGTCGAGCTTCTTGGGCAGCGTGTAGACTTTCTTCTGGTACTTGCCCGGGTTGGTCCAGATCTCAATCTGCGCCAGCGTCTGGTTGGAGAACGACGCCGACATCACGAAGCTGGGATGGCCCGTGGCGTTGCCGAGGTTCACCAGGCGGCCTTCCGACAAAACGATGATGCGCTTGCCGTCGGGGAACTCGACCTCATCGACCTGCGGCTTGACGTTATGCCACTTGAAGTTCCTGAGATTGGCGATCTGGATCTCCGAATCGAAGTGGCCGATGTTGCACACG
>PLYQ01000105.1 GCA_003153415.1 Rhodospirillales bacterium
CACGAGGCGGCGCTGATGCAGGCGGCCGACGATCTGTTCGAAAATTCCGTTGTCGCCGACGCCACCTGGGCGGTGCTCGCCAAGGGCTATTCGACCGAACAGTTGATGGACGTGGTCTTCACCGTCGGCCAGTACAATCTCGTGTCGTGGGCGCTCAACAGCTTCGGCGTCCCGCTCGACGATTTTCTGCCCGGCGCGAAGAAGTAGCGCTAGGCCGGCGCGAAGATGTTGCCGTGCGCGGCCCGCCGCGGCGCGCCGTCGGATGCCGCAGCCCTGGGTGCAGCAAAGGCCGCATCGTGCTGCAGCGTGGGCAGCACCTTGTCGGCGAACAGGCGCATGGCCTTCTCCGACTCGTGGTGCGGCAGGTTGCCGAACGAGAATTCGGTCACCAGGTGTTCCATTCCCGTGACCTTCTGCAGCGCGCCGATCTGCTGCAGGCAGTCGTCGGGCGTGCCGACGATCTGGATCGAGACGTAGAAGTCCGTGGCCTTCTTGAGGTTCGCGGGGTCCTTCAGCTTGGCGTAGGTCTTGGCCGTCTTGCCGTAGGCCTCGTAGCCCTTCACGTCGGCGAGATGGCCGTCGGAGAAGTGGTAGTGATCGTCGATCGACTGCCACTTGCGGCCGAGATAGCGGAAGGCGCGCTCCTGCGCCTCCTCCCGGCTCTCCGCGCACGAGACGTTGGTCAGGATGATCGGCGACTTCGGCACGAAGCCCGCCGCCCGGCTCATCGTCTGGAACTTCTCGATGTCCTCGCGGCACTTGCTCCATTCGTTCTGCATGATCATCAGCATGCCGAAGCCCAGCTTGGCGATCACCTCGGCCGACTCAGGACTTACCGAGCTGGCATAGAAGCGCCGCTCGGGATTGGAGATCGGCCGTGGCCGGATCGACGTGCGCGGGATCTTGAAGAACTGGCCGTCATGCACGAAGGAGTCGTTCGTCAGTGCCTTGACCACGATCTCGGCGGCCTCGACGAAGCGCGGACGCGCCTCGCCCATAGGAATGCGGAAGCCCTCGTACTCCGCGGAGGCAGCGCCGCGGCCAAAGCCGAACAGGCAACGCCCACCGCACATGACGTCGAGCAGCGCGATCTGCTCGGCGACCCGCACCGGATCGTGCCACGGCAGCACGATCACCGCGGTACCCAACTGGATGCGCTTGGTGCGGCCGGCGAAGTAGGCGAGTAGCTGCGTCGGCGCGGGCGACATGGCGTAGCCGGTGAAGTGGTGCTCCAGCGCCCACAAGGAATCGAAGCCCAGCGGCTCGACCAGATCGCCAAGGGCAAAGTGCTCGTGCACCACCGCGACGTCGGGACGGCCGTGCTCGTAGAGCATGTTCATGGCGATGCCGACCTTCATGGCGTCCTCCGTATATTGGTTGGGCCGATTGTCGGACCGCCGGCCAAGCCAGCACAAGTGCCAATCTTGAGGCCAATCGTGGCTAGGCCTTCAGGCCGCGCAGATTTGCCACGGTGGACGGGCGCGCCATGCCGCGCAGCGAACGCTCGCCGAGATCCTCGATCTCGGCCATGGCTTCGATGGCGGCGGCGAGCCGGCCGCTCAACAGCACCTGGCCGTCGGTCGCCTCGGCGCAGAGCCGGGCCGCAAGATTGATCACCGCGCCGATCGCGGTGTAGTCGAAGCGGTCCTCGAAGCCGATGCGGCCCAAGGTGGCGTGGCCTTGCGCCATGCCGATGCCGAAGCCCAGCTTGTGGCCGCGCCTGGCCCAGAGCGGAGTCAATGCCGCGACGGCATCGCGCATTTCGAGCGCCAGTTTGGCGCCGCGCTCGGGCGCGTCGGGGCAGGGCAGCGGATCGTTGAAGAACACCATCATGCCGTCGCCGGTGAAACGGTCGAGCGTGCCCTCGTATTTGCGGATCAGCGGCCCGACCGCGCCGTGATACTCGCCGAGCAGCTGCATGATGTCCTCGGGCTCGGCGGTCTCGGAGAAACCGGTGAAGCCGCGCAGATCGCAGAACAGCGCGACCACTTCGCGGCGGTGGTTGTCCAGGATCTTCTCGTCGCCCGCCGACACGATCGCTTGCGCGAGCTGCGGCGCCAGGAAGCGGCGCAGGCGGCCCACCCGTTCCAGCTCCTCGACCTGGGCCGCCACCTTGGTTTCCAGGCCCTGGTTCAGCGTCTGGACCTCGTCGTGCAGCGCCTTGATGCGCAGCATGGCGCGCACGCGGGCCACGAGGGCGCCGTGGTCGATCGGCTTGGTGAGATAGTCGTCGCCGCCGGNNGTGGTGTCGGCCTTGAGGCGGCGCACGACCTCGAGCCCGTCGATCTTGGGCATCATGATGTCGAGCAGGACGAGGTCGGGCAGCGTCTCGCGCACCATGGCCAGCGCCTGCTCACCGTCCTCGGCCACCACCACCTCGTAGCCCAGGCTGCTCAGGCGCATGCGCAGGATCTCGACGTTATCGGCAACGTCGTCGACCACCAGGATGCGGGCGGGATCGCGCATTACTTGCCCCTCACCCGCCAAGTATCTCGCGGACCTTGGCCAGCATCTGGCGCGGGCTGTAGGGCTTGGCGATATAGTCGTCGCAGCCCGCCTCGCGCGCCTTGGACTCGTCGCCCGACAGCGCATAGGAGGTAACCGCCACGATCGGGATCGCCTTCAAGGCAGGATCGGCCTTGATGCGCCGCGTCGCCTCGTAGCCGTCCATCACCGGCATCTGGATGTCCATCAGGATGAGGTCCGGCTTGTGCTCGGCGGCCTTGGCGACGCCCTCGGCGCCGTCGTGCGCCTCGACCATGTCGTAGCCCGCCATGCCCAGGAGGTCGCGCAGGATCTGGCGATTGTCCTCGGTGTCCTCGACGACGAGAATTTTCTTGTTCATGCAGCACTCTCAACCGGTGTGGCGTTGATCGGCACAGTGACCTTGAAAGTCGAGCCCTTGCCTTCCTGGGACTCGACCGTGATGCGTCCGCCATGCAGCTCGACGATCTTGCGCGAGATCGACAGGCCCAAGCCGGTGCCGCCCTTCTTGCGCGTGCTGGTGTTGTCGACCTGCTGGAACTCATCGAAGATTCGCGCCTGATCGGCCGGCGCGATGCCGAAGCCAGTATCGACCACCGACAGTTCGAACTTGTCGTTCGCCTGAGCGGCGCGAACCTCCACTGAACCGGTGTCGGTGAACTTGATGGCGTTGCCCACCAGGTTCAGCAGCACCTGGGTCAGCCGTCGCGCGTCGCCGAAGCCGGTCGGCAGCCCGGAGGACACGGCCGATTCGAGCTTCAGGCCCTTGGTGCGGGCCAGCGACTCGGTGGCCGACAGCACTGTGCTCACCATGTCGGCCACGCTGTACTGCTCGACCGTGAGTGTGAGCTGGCCGGCCTCGATCTTGCTGAGGTCGAGCACGTCGTTGATCAGGCCCAAGAGGTGGCGGCCGTTGTTCTGCACCCGCTCCAGCACGCCCTGCGCCTTGTCGCCGACCTCGCCATAGAGCCCGTCGGCCATCATCTCGGTGTAGCCGATGATGGCATTGAGCGGCGTGCGCAGCTCGTGGCTCATGTTGGCCAGGAACTGCGACTTGTGCTGGCTCGCCACCTCGAGTTGGCGGCTCTTCTCCTGGATCTCGGTGAACAGGCGGACGTTCTGGATGGCGATCACGGCTTGCGCGGCAAAACTCTCCAGCAACATGACTTGCCGTTCGCTGAAGGGACCAGCCTCGCGCCGGCGGAGCATGATGGCGCCGACCGCGACGCCTTCGCGCAGCATTGGAGCCGCCAATACTGCCTTGGCGCCGAACTGTCGGGTAAGCGTGATCACCGCCCTCCATTCGGCGGGGTCAAGTTGCGCTACGTCGGGCAGGTGAATGGTCCTGGCATCGATAACGGCCCGCCCTTGGGCCGAGCTGCGATCCAGCGCGCGCCGAGGAGGCGGCGCTTGGATCGGGCCATCATGGGCTGCGATAGCCAGGTCGTCGCCATCGCGCAGGCCGATCACGACATCCTCGGCGCCGCAGAAGCGTTGCGCGGCCTTCACGACCACATTGAGCACCGGCTGCACATCGGTCGGCGATTGCGAGATGACGTGCAGGATCTCTGAAGTCGCCGTCTGCTGCTCCAGCGATTCGCGCAGCTCGGTAAGCAGACGCGCGTTCTCCATGGCAATGACGGCCTGGGCGGCGAAATTCTGCAGCAGCGCCACTTGCTTGTCGCTGAAGGCGCGCACCTCGCGGCGGTACATGACGATGACGCCGAGCAAGACGCCGTCCTTGCGCAAGGCGACAAAAATGGCGGTTTTTGCCCCCCCGATATCGACCAGCGCGGTCGCGCCGACGAACCCCGCGCGGTAGACATCGGTATCGGCGAGGTCGACGAGTTGCACGACCGATTCGCCGGCAGCAATACGGCCCAACCCCGAATTGGGTGGTGGCGACTGGATCTGCCGCGTGGCCTCGATCAATTCCGGCGGCACGCCGCGATCGATCGCCGGCTCGAAGAGTTTTCCGTCGAAGCGGCCGAAAATGCCGAACGATGCGTCGCACAGCACCATCGCCTTGTCGAGAATGGCGTCGAACACGGGTGCGAGGTTGCCAGGCGATGAGTTGATGACCTGCAGCACGTCAGCCATCGCCGTCTGCTGTTCCAGGGTCTCACGCAGCTCGGCTGTGCGGTCCTCGACCCGCTGTTCCAGGGTCTCATACGATTCCTGCAGCGCTTCGGCCGAGCGGTTGAACTGGTCGGCCAGCGCCTCCAGCTCGTCGCCGGTCTTGATCGACATGCGGTGGCCGAGCTCGCCGCTGCCGATGCGGGCCGCACCTGCCTGCAGGGTGCGGATCGGCACCACCATACGCCGCGCCAGCAGCGCGCCCGCGAGGCCCGCGATGATCAGGCCCAGCACCAGCAAAGCAAGCGAGCGCAGGCCGGCGTCGATCACCGGCTGCTGCGCCTCCGATGTCGGCAGCTCGACGAACACGATCCAGCCCAGGGCGGGGATCGCGGCGTGGGCCGACAGCACCGACACACCGGCCCGGTTGGTGGCGTCGACCGGCTTGCCGCCATCGCCCTCGGGCTGCAGCGCCGCCTCGACCTGGGCCAGCTTTTTCATGTCGGTGCCGCGCAGCACCAGCGACAGGTCGGGATGCGCCACCAGGCGGCCCAGGCGATCGACGACATAGGTGTAGCCGTCGCGGCCGATCTTGATGTTGGCGATCACTTCCAGGATCAGCTTGAGGTTGATCTCGGCCACCGTGACGCCGCCGCGCCCGCCGTGGGCGATCGCCATGGTGAGGTAAGGCTCGCTCTCCTTGCGGAAATAGACCGGGCTGAAATAGACCTTGTGGGCCATCGCCTCGACATAGGCGGGCTCGGCCGAGCGGTCGGTGCCGGCGCCGACCACGTCCATGGAAAGCCGCGACACGCGGAGCTGCTCGCGGCCCTGGCGGTCGAGCTGCACCAGCTCGGTGATCGCCGGCACCTGGCGCAGCAGGCGGCCGTAGTCGAAGCGGCGCTGCTCGGCCGGCAGGGCGGCGAACTGCGTGTAGGCCACCCAGCCGATCTGGCGCTCGATCTCGCGCACGAAGGCCTCGACCCGCTGCGCCGCCGCCTCGGCCTTCTCGCGCTGCACTTCGATCGAGGCGCGGCGGTTTTCCTGATAGACGAAATAGAGGTCGAGCGCGGCATTGATTGCCAGCACGCCGGCCACCAGCCCGACGAACAGCACGACGTACTTGAGGAAGAGGCCGCCCCACCTCATTCGACGATCCTCATTCGATGACCTCGTCGGCGCGGGCGAGCAGCAAGGGCGGCACGGTCAATCCCAGCGCACGCGCCGTCTTGAGATTGATGACAAACTCGAATTTGATCGGTTGCTCCACCGGCAGATCGGCCGGTCGGGCACCCTTGAGGATCCGGTCCACATAGCCGGTGGCCTGCCTGAATTGATCGATGAGGCTGGCGCCATAGGACATCAGCCCACCTGCCTCGGCATTTTCGCGACGCTGGAACATCGTGGGCAGCCGGCGCGCGATCGCCTGTTCGGCGATCGCCTTTCGATGTTCGAGGGCCGACGGATCGGGGACGACGAACACGCCTTCGACGCCGCTTTGGCTCAGCCGCAACATCGCCTCTTCGTATGTCACGTCCGACGACGCCTCGACGACCCGCGGCACCAGGTGCAGCCCGCGCATCGCCTCCTGCGCCTCGCGCGATTGACCGACGCTGGCCGGATTGAGCTGGTTCTGCACGACGCCGATCTGCTTCAGTCCAGGCACCGTCTCGATGAAGACCTCGACCTGCTTGGCGCTGAGGTCCCGCCCGAGATTGGCGAGCCCGGTGACGTTACCCTCCGGCCGCGCCAGACTCTTGACCAGCCCGGAACCGATCGGCTCGCCGACACTCACCATGACGACGGGAATTGTCGACGTGGCGCGTCGCGCTGCCAGCACGGCCGGCGTTGCCCAGGCGACAATGACGTCGACGCCGCTGCCGGCCATGTCGGCGGCCGTTTGGATGTCCTGTTCGAGCGAGCCGCGCAGCGCACGGACGTCGAGCGTGAGATTCTGGCCTTCGACATAGCCGCGCTGGCGCAGGCCGTCGCGAAATGCCTCGACCGTGCCGGGTGGCGGCACATTGGCCGCGAGCAGGCCGACCTTGGCCTGGCGCGCCTGGGCATTCGCCGCACCTGGCCACGCCACCAGTCCGACGAGCAGATCGCGCCGCCTCATTCGATGGTGCTCATTCGATGACCTCGTCGGCGCGGCCAAGCAGCATGGGCGGCACTGTAAGGCCGAGCTTCTTTGCCGTCTTGAGGTTGAGAATGAGCTGATACTTGGTCGGCGCCTGCGCCGGCAGGTCGGCCGGTCGGGCGCCGCGCAGGACGCGATCGACATAGGTCGCCGTGCGGTGGAAGGCGTCGAGCGTGTCGGGGCCGTAGGCCATCAGCCCGCCGTCTACCGTGAATTGGCGATAAACGGAAATGGCTGGCAACCGGAAGCGCTCGATCAGGCCTGCGATCGCAGCGCTGTTGACGACATTGAACGGGTCGGCCCCCATGATGACGCTGGCACCCGGCTCCTTTGCGAGGCCCGCCAGCGTCGTCTCGACCTCCGCCAGGTCGCGCGTGGGGGCGAGCCGGATGATGGTGCCGAGGCCGGGCATTCCCTCGAAGAACTTGTAGTAGAAGGCGGCGGTGCCGGGATTGAAGATCAGGCTGGTCTGCCTCACGCCCGGCGCCATCAGCTGCAGCAGTTCGAACCATTTGCCGACCAGCGGCGGATCGAAGAAGGAAAAGCCGGTCAGATTGCCGCCCGGCCGCGCCAGGCTGTCGATCAGGCCGAGACTCACCGGGTCGGTCGCCAGCACGAACACGACCGGAATGGTCTTGGTCGCCTTGCGCAGCTCGGTGGCCGCCGCGGTGCCGTTGCCCACGATCACATCGGGCGCCGAGGCCACGATCGGACCGACCAGGGTGCGGATCCGTTCGAGGTCGCCGCCGGCCCAGTAGACTTCGAGCTTGGCGGTGTCGCCGTCGACCCAGCCCAGCTCCTTGAGGCCGGCCTTCAGCGCTCCGTAGCGCCCGTCGCCCTCGGGATCGCCTTCCTTGACGCCCATCAGCACCGCAATGCGGCGCGGATGCCCGGCGCTCGGGGCGGCGCCCTGCGCGTGCGCCACCGCCGGCAGCAACGCGCCCGCGATGCCGGCAAGGACGCTGCGGCGTTTCATTCGATGACCTCGTCGGCGCGGGCGAGCAGCGTCGCCGGCACGTCGATACCAAGCGCATGCGCGGTCTTCTGGTTGATGACCAGCTGGAATTTCTCGGGCTGCATGACGGGAAGGTCAGCGGGCTTGGCGCCCTTCAGGATGCGGCCGACATAGTCGCCGGCCATGCCGTACATGGCGACGAGGTCCGG
>PLYQ01000278.1 GCA_003153415.1 Rhodospirillales bacterium
CGGCAAGGGCATTGTCAGGGTAACGCCGTACGTCAGGGATGAATGGCGATGCGCGCCATTTCCTGCGTCCGCCACCGCTTCCCGCCTGACGTCATCTGCCACGCGGTTTGGCTCTATCTACGGTTCACCCTGAGTGACACATCATGCACATTTCCTGTGGGCCGGTGGACTTGACGGCTAACCGCTTCCCAAGTCGGATGGCATCACAATTGCACTGAACTCTTATGCACTAAAAACTCCTGGCGTGAATTGATCGCTTGGCGAAAGAGAGCCCAATGAGTACGTGGCAGGCTGGCATCGACGTGGGCGGCACGTTCACCGATTTGTTGTTCGTCGACGAAGGCGCACATCGGTTTCGTGTCGTCAAAGTTCCGTCGACTCCCGACGACCAATCGCGCGGCATGCTGTCGGGATTGCGCGACAGTGGTCTTGCGGTAGAAGATCTGACGGCGCTAGTCCACGGCACCACGGTGGGCACCAACGCAATCCTCGAGCGCAAAGGCGCGCGGTGCGGCCTTATCACCACGGCGGGTTTTCGCGACGTGCTGGAGCTCGGCCGCCGGACGCGGCCTTATGGCTACGGAATGATCGGTAGCTTCGAGGCACTCATTCCGCGTGAGCTGCGCCTGGAGGTACCCGAGCGCGTGGACGCCAAAGGCAACGTCTTGATACCGTTGGATATCGATGCCGTTCGGACGGCCATTCGGCGGCTTCTTGATCTTGGCGCCGAGGCGCTGGTGATCAGCTTCATTCACTCCTATGCCAACCCGGCGCATGAACAGAGCGCGCGCGAGATCGCACGGGGAATCTGGCCGACCGCCTTCATATCGGTGGGCGCCGACATACTCCGCGAGGTGCGCGAGTTCGAGCGCACGAGCACAGCTGCGCTTAATGGCTACATCCAGCCGATCATGTCGCGCTATCTCGGGCGTTTGGAAAAGGAACTCAAGCTCGCCCGCTTTCGCAGCCAACTCCTGGTGATGCAGGGCAACGGCGGCACGATGACGGGTGCGATCGCTTCCGACTACGCCGTGCAGACTGTGATGTCAGGACCGGCAGCTGGCGCACTTGCCGCTAGCCACATCGGCAAGCAATCAGGTCATCTCAACCTGATCGGCTGCGATATGGGAGGAACCAGCTTCGACGTTACGCTGATCCGCAACGGCGAACCGGCCTTGTCGGCGGAGAAGGACATCGCGTACGGCGTACCGATCCGCATTCCGATGATCGACATTCACACCATCGGTGCCGGCGGCGGTTCGATCGCACGCATTACCAAAGCGGGCCTGCTGCAGGTCGGGCCGCAAAGTGCCGGAGCCAATCCAGGACCGATTTGTTATGGCCGCGGCGGTTCCGAGCCAACGGTGACGGACGCCAATCTGGTCCTCGGGCGACTGGATCTGCGGACCCTTCCTGGTGTCAGCGCCGATGTCACGCTCGAGCATGTGAAGGAACGGCTGGTCGAGGTGGTCGGCACGCCCCTGGGATTGGATGCCACGGAGGCAGCGGCCGCGATTGTCGCCGTGGCCAGCAATCATCTCGCGAGCGCCATCCGGCTGGTCTCGATCGAGAAAGGATACGATCCACGGGACTTCGCGCTCTTTCCTTTCGGTGGGGCCGGTCCCCTTCATGCTGTGGCGCTGGCGCGCGAACTGGGCGTGCCGACTGTTCTCGTGCCGCGCTTTCCCGGCCTGACCTCCGCTCTGGGATGTATCCTGGGAGATTTGCGGCACGATTTCGTCCGCACCATCGGGGTGCCGCTGTTCGATGCCGACCCGGCGGCCATGGAAGCCGCCTTCGCCGAGCAACGCGCCCAGGGCGAGAAGCTCATCGCCGAGGAGAACGTCCCGGTCGGCGAGATTGTCGCCGTCCGCGAGGCCGATCTTCTCTACCGTGGCCAGAGCCATGTCATTCGTGTGCCCGTGACCGGCCCGTTCGCTGCGGCGCAAGTGCTGCGCAGTCTGGAAGCCCGCTACAAGGAGCGCTTCGACATCGAACTCACGGAAATGACGGCAGTCCTGTCCAATCTGCGCACGACTGTGATCGGCCGGCGGGCGCCCATCGATCTTGAAGCCTTCGCGCCGGAGCCGGGCGGCAGCGTCGAGGCGGCACGGACCGGCAGCCGCAGGGTCTATTACGACGGTGTCTGGCTCGACACGGCACTTTATGTACGGGATCAGCTTCCCGTCGGTGCGACCGTGCCGGGGCCCGCCATCGTCACCCAGCTCGACACCACGGTGCTGATCGATCTGGGCTCGACCGCCACCGTCGACACTTTGGGCAATCTGGTGATCGCCGTCGGCGAGAGGCCGGACCGCAATGGGCCAAGTACGTGAGGGGCAATCATGGTACTTGATCCGGTCACTCTTGCTGTCATCCAGAACGGACTGCGGCAGGTCGCAAGCGAGATGGATCTCGTCCACGAGAAAACATCCTTTTCGCCGGTGATTTCCGAGGCCTTCGATCGTTCGAACGGCATCTACCATCCGGTAACCGGCGAGGTGATCGCCCAGGGTGAGATGGGCCTGCCGATCTTTGTCGGCGTGATGCAATTCACCACGCAGGCGGTGATCGAACGACGCAAGGATCTTGAGCCGGGCGACGTCATATTGATCAATGATCCCTATCTCGGTGGCACCCACCTCATGGACGTGAAGATGGTGAAGCCGTTCTATTATAAAGACCGGCTGTGGGCCTATCTGTCGAACACCGGGCACTGGCCCGACACTGGCGGCATGGTGCCCGGCGGCTTTGCGACCAAGGCGACTGAGATCCAGCAGGAAGGCCTGCGCATCCCGCCGGTAAAACTCTACCGGCGCGGTGAGCTGTGCACTGACATCGTCGATTTCGTGCTGAACAACATTCGCGTGCCGGAGGAGCGGATCGGCGACATCAAGGCACAGGTCGGTGCACTCACAGTCGGCGAGCGGCGCCTGACCGCACTGCTCGATCGCTACGGGGCCGATATCGTCGAGGCGGCAATCATCGAGCTCAAGGCGCGCTCCGAGCAGCAGATGCGCGCCTATATCGAGAGCGTTCCCGACGGCACTTATAGTTTCTCGAGCTTCATCGATAGCGACGGCATCGTCGACGTTCCCCTGGAGATCGCGCTCGACCTCACGGTGCGCGGTTCGGAGGTGCATTTCGACTTCTCGCGCTCCAGCCCGCCCTGCAAGGGGCCGCTCAACGGCGTGTGGGCATCGACGCAGTCGGCGGTCTATGTCGCGATGAAGCACATCTTCCCTGACGTGCCGATCAACTCGGGCTGCTTCGCGCCGCTGCGCATCGCCAAGCCGACCGGCACTTTCCTGGTCGCCGAATACCCGCGGCCGGTGGCTGGCTGCGCCTCCGAAGTGGCGCAGCGTGTCATGGAGGCGGTGTTCGGTGCTATGGGCCAGGCGATACCGGAACACATGTTCGCTTCGCCCGCCGGTACCAGCGGCAACTTCACGCTGGGCGGCTACGACCCCGGTGAGCAGCGCAATTACATTATGTACTTCTTCTCCGGCGGCGGTTACGGGGGCTGGTGGGAGACCGACGGTCTCACCAATGGTTGTTCATCGGTCGGCATTTCGAAAACCCAGCCGGTCGAGATTCTGGAGCAGCACTATCCGCTGCTGTTCGAGGAATACGCGCTGCGCGAAGGATCCTCGGGGGCGGGACGGCACCGCGGCGGCTACGGCGTCAACTATCGGGTGCGACTGCTGCGCGGTAGCGCCAAGGCCTCGTTCCTCATGGATCACGGCCGCGAAGGCCCGCCCGGGCTGATCGGCGGCGCGCCAGGGGCGAGAAACGAGCTTCTGGTGCGCCAGAACGGCGTGACCACGACGCCTGAGCATCTATCGAAAGGTGAGGGCTACGAGCTGGAGGTCGGCGACTGGGTTCAGGTTCGCACGCCCGGCGGCGGCGGTTACGGCGAGCCCAGCGAGCGGGATCCCGCGCGGGTGCGCGTCGACATCAAGCGCGGCTACATCACGGCTGAGGAGGCGGAGCGTTGGTATCCGTCGGTCGAAGCCGCAGAGTGAAAGCAAACGAGTGAGACTACGGACAGTTCATCGAACGAGGGGACTTGGGGCCATGGGCAAGAAGCAACTGATCACGCGCCGCACGGCGTTTACCGGCATAGTCGCCGGTGCCGGTATCACGATTTACGCGCCACGCCTCTCGGCCCAATCCGGCGAGATTGCGGTTGGCGCGATGGTGCCGATCACTGGACCGTTCAACGTCTCGGGGCAGCAGTATCACTTCTCGCTGCAGATGGCGCAGGACGAGATCAACGCCAAGGGCGGCGTTGCTGGCAAGAAGCTCAAGATCGTCTTCGAGGACGTGAAGGATTCCAATAGTGTCGCCGTGAACGCCTACCTCAAGGTGGTACGCGACATCAACCCGCCGTTCGTCTTCCTGTCGAGCTATACGACGCAGAACCTCGCCACCGAGCCCGAGGTCACCAAGGCGCAGATCCCGGGCATGTACGCCGGCGGTGGCGATGCCATGCATGTGAAGAAGAATCCCTGGCTGTTCCGCATCCGGCCCTATGACGGCCTGCAGGCTCTAGCGCTGGCGAAACAGGCGACTGAAGGTCTCGGCAAGAAAAAGATCGGGATCATCTATGTGCAAAATGACTTCGGTCAACCGGGCGCGGTCGCTGCCGAGAAGATCATTAAGGCGGCAGGGGCCGAGGTTGTTGGGCTGGAGGCCTATGCCTTCACCGACAACGATATGTCCGCGCAGCTTCAGAAGCTGAAGAAAGCCGGCGCCGACTGCCTAATCTGCATCTCCTACGGCAAGGACGGCGCGCTGGTTCTCAAGCTTGCCAAGGAGATGGCGATCGGCCTGCCGGTCGTGATCTCCTCGGGCGTGTTCGTCCCGGCGGCGCGCAACTTGATCGCACCTGACGAACTCGTAAACGTCTACGGTGTNNAAGGAGCGCTTCAAGGTCGACGCCGATCCCTTCGGCTCCTGTTACTACGACGGCGCCATGATCCTGAAGCAGGTGCTCGACAAGGTCGGTCCCGATCGGGTGAAGATCCGCGACGAGCTGAAGGTATTGAAGGGTTACAAGGGCGTCACCAACGTCTTCACGACCGACGCCGACGGCAACATGGTGCATTCGCTGGCGGTGTTCTCGATCAAGCCGGGAACGCGCGACGCGGTGTTCATGCGCACGATCTCCGCATGATCGCAGCTCTTGGGGACCCGGCGCACGACGTCAGGCTTCCGCCGTTGGAGATCTTGTGTCTCAGCAGCTGATCCAGTTGCTGGTCAGTGGGCTCGCGGTCGGCTCGGTCTATGCGCTGGTTGGCCTTGCCTTCATCCTCGTGAACGAGGCGACCGGCGTCGTTAACTTCGCCACGGGTCAGTTCGTCACGATCGGCTGCTTCGTTGCCGTCACGACAGTCATCCAGATGGCACTGCCCCTGGTCGCGGCCTACGCGCTGGCGCTGCTGGCGATGGCGCTGTTCGGTGTCGTCTTCTACGCGATCGTCTTCCGCCCGTTGCAGGATCGCTCCGTCGTTACCGTGATCATCGGAACGGTGATGATCGGGATCGTCATTCAGAACGGCGCACTCGCTACATGGGGGTCGGTTCCCTTCCGGCCTCGTTCGCCGTTCGGTCGACAGGTGGTGGATGTGTTCGGCGCTGCCATCTCGGCTCACGCGCTGTTCGTTATCGCCGTCTCCTTCCTGATGATCGGATTGCTTTACGGCTTGATCTATCGCACTTCGATCGGTGCTCGCATGCGGGCGGTGGCACAGGATCGCGATGCCGCGCGGCTGATGGGCATTGGCGTAGGCCGCCTGTTCGTTCTGACCTGGATGATCGCGGGCCTGCTGACCGGTGCGGCCGGCATTCTGGTCGGTCCGATGTGGTTCGCCGACGTCAACATGGGCGACCCGATCGCGCTGAAGGCGTTCGCCGCCATCATCATCGGCGGTTTTTCCAGCGTGCCCGGCGCCATCGTCGGCGGTGTCCTGGTCGGACTCGCCGAGATGTTCGGCGCCGCCTACATATCGTCGGCCTACAAGGATGGTTTGGTCTTTCTGGTCATGATCCTCTTCCTCCTCATCCGGCCGCAGGGAATCTTCGGCGAAAGGATCGGGGAGCGCGCCTGACATGGCCGGGACAAACCGCTCCCTGTTGCTGGCTGTCGCCGGCGTCTTTCTGTTGGCGTTGCTGCTGCCGTTGTTCATAAGCGGCTACGGAATCCGCATCCTCAATCTCGCCTTCATCTCGGCGATCGTCGTCATCGGCCTCAATTTCGCGTTCGGCTATGCCGGCCTCATCACGCTCGCTCAAGCAGCCTTTGTCGGATGCGGCGCGTATGTGACGGCCATTCTGACCACGTCGGCTGGCTTCTCGCCATGGTTGTCGATTCCTCTCGCCACCGCGTTCGGGGGTGTGTTTGGGGTGGGAATCGGCCTGCCGATTCTGCGCCTAAAGGGCCATTACCTCGCTCTTGCGACGCTCGGCCTCAACGTTTCCTTCGGCATCGTGGCCACCAACTGGAAGTCGTTGATGGGTGGAACCGACGGGATCTCCGGCATTCCGGCGCTGACGATGGGGTCCTTCAGCCTCGGCACCGACCATCGCTACTTTTACGTCCTCTGGGTCGCGCTCGTCGCAGCGACCTGGGTCGCCTGGCGCATCCGCATCTCGCATGTCGGCCTTGCCATGATTGCCGTGCGCGACGACGAGATCGCGACCGCTACCTCGTCGGTCGACGTCACGCGCATCAAGGTGCAGGCCTTCGCGCTGTCGGCGGTGTATGCGGCTCTCGCAGGCGCGCTGTTCGCCCACATGACGAATTTCGTGGCGCCGGATGATTTCGCCCTCAGTCAATCCATCGTCTACCTGGCCATGCTGATTATCGGCGGCGAGGGCTCGATCATAGGTGCGATCGCAGGTGCCATCATCGTCACCTTCATGCCCGAGCTGATGCGCGACCTCGGCAGCGCTTACATGATCTTCTTCGGCTGTCTAATGCTGTTGATCCTGATTTTCCTGCCAAAGGGCCTGCTCAGTCTCGTGGCGCTGCTCGGCCGGCGCTTCGGAACGGCCAGGCTGTGAGCCAGCCGATTCTGGTCGCCGACGGCCTGTCGAAGACATTCGGCGGAGTGCATGCCGTCCAGGCGGTTTCGTTTGCGGTGCCGCGGGGACAGATTTTTTCCGTTATCGGACCGAACGGTGCAGGCAAGACGACCCTGATCAACGTTATGACCGGCATCCTGCGTTCGAGCGGCGGCGCGGTGCGTTTTGACGATCGCGACATTACCGACACGCCAGCCCATACGATCGCCGCCGCCGGCATGGTCCGTACCTTTCAGAACGGTCGGCTGTTTNNGGCCGTCGCATGGCCGAGCTGCGGCAACGTTCCCGAGAGCTGCTCGGGTCCCTGGCGCTCGGCGAATATGCCGATCGCCTGGTGGGCTCGCTGCCCTACGGCCGCCAACGCATGGTCGAGATCGCCCGTGCACTGATCTCGGAGCCGAAATTGCTGCTCCTAGATGAACCGGCGGCCGGCCTGAACTCCGGCGAGGTCGAAACCCTTCGCGGGATTCTCGAAGGGCTGCGCGCCCGCGGCATTACGCTCCTTCTGGTCGAGCACAATATGGGCCTCGTCATGCGCGTGGCCGACCGCATCGTCGTGATCAGTTTTGGCGAGAAGATCGCTGAAGGGGCGCCGTCGGAAGTTCGCGCCGATCCGAAGGTGCTCGAGGCCTATCTCGGCCATGGTTATGCTCATGCTGCGGATTGACGGATTAACCGTCGCCTACGGCGGCATCGAGGCCCTGCACGGCATCTCGCTCGAGATCGCCAAGGGCGAGGTCGTGGCCCTGCTGGGCGCCAATGGTGCCGGAAAGACGACGTTGCTACGGACCATCTCCGGACTGCTTCGGCAGAAGACCGGAATCATCACGTTCGATGGCGCCGCACTCGGCCGCGATTCGGCGGAGAGCCGAGTGAAGCGAGGCATCGCTCATGTTCCGGAAGGGCGAAGGATATTTCCCGGCCTCACCGTGACGGAAAACCTCGATGTGGCTACGACGGCTTGGAAGCGTCTCGGCATGAGCGCCGAGGCCGATCTTGCCAACGTCTTCGCGCTCTTTCCTCGCCTGCAGGAGCGCAAGACGCAGCTCGGTTGGTCGCTTTCGGGTGGCGAGCAGCAGATGTTGGCGATCGGGCGCGCGCTGATGGCACGACCAAAGATGCTGCTGCTCGACGAGCCATCACTTGGTTTGGCGCCGCGGCTGTCGGAAGAGGTCTACCGCCGTATTGCCGACATCAATGCCAAGGGCGTGACGGTGCTTCTGGTGGAGCAGAATACCGTGCTCGCCCTTGAGGTTGCCCATCGTGCGTATGTCATCGAGACGGGCAACATCGTGCTAGAGGGGAGCGCGGCCGATCTCGCGACCCATCCGCGCGTGCGTGAGGCCTATCTCGGCGCTTGAGAGGTCCCTCCGACGTGGTCGGTTAGCATAAGAGTGGTGTGCCGGAGCGTGCAAAATAGAGAAGCGGAATAGACTTTCGACACCATCAACAGGAGATGCCCTAATGGCCTCGATCACCGCGACTGCCAAGGATTTCTTTGCCGCCTGCGAGACAGGGAAGGGCTGGGAGGTTTGCAAGGCCTACTGTACCGCCGATGCGACTTTCTCCGCCCAGGCCGAACCGCTCGCGGACGTGAAGACGCTGGCCCAATACGCCGATTGGATGAAGGGATTGTTCACGCCTCTACCGAATGGAAGCTACGAGGTAAAATCCTTCGCGACTGACGCCGAGCGCAACAATGTCACGGCTTATGCTGTCTTTTCCGGCACGCATACAGGCCCCGGCGGTCCCGGCGCCCCCACCGGTAAGACGACGCGAAGCGACTATGTCTACGTCATGCAGTTCAAGAGCGACAAGATCAGTCACCTGACGAAGATCTGGAATTCAGGCCTGGCCTTGAAGGAACTGGGCTGGGCCTGATTACTGGCGAAAAGCCCACTGAGTGGCGTGCCGGAGTGGAC
>PLYQ01000095.1 GCA_003153415.1 Rhodospirillales bacterium
GCGACTGCGCCTGGCGCGCCTTGCTGGCCTTGGCCTTGAAGCGATCGACGAAGGCCTGCATGTGCTTGCGCTGGGCGGCCGCCTTGGCCTGCTGGGCGGCATCGTTGGCCAGCCGCTCGGCTCGCGTGCGCTCGAAGAAGTCGTAGTTGCCGGTGTAGGGGACGAGCTTCTGGTTATCGATGTGCACAATGTGATCGCACACGTCGTTCAACAGGTCGCGGTCGTGGCTGACCATCAACAGCGTGTTGCGGAAGCGTTTGAGATGCTCGGTGAGCCAGAGCTGGGCCTCGAGATCGAGATGGTTCGACGGCTCGTCGAGGATCAGAAGATCGGGGTCGCTGAACAGCGTGCCGGCCAGCGCCACGCGCATCCGCCAGCCCCCGGAGAATTCGCCGCAGGGCCTGCCTTGGGCGGCATTGTCGAAGCCCAGGCCATTGAGGATCGAGGCTGCGCGCGAGGGTGCAGAAGCAGCGCCGATCTCATCGAGCCGGGCATGGATCTCAGCCAGCCGCAGACCGTCATGGCAGGTTGCGTCCTCGGCGAGGAGGGCGGAGCGCTCGGTATCGGCGCCCAGCACGGCGTCGAGGACGGAAATGTCGCCGCCCGGCGGATCCTGCGGCACCGAGCCGATCCGGGTGCGGCCCATCAGGTTGATCTCGCCGCCGTCGTTCTCGATCTGGCCTTGGATCAGCCGTAGCAGGGTCGATTTGCCCGCGCCGTTGCGGCCGACGAGGCCCACCTTCCAGCCATCGGAAAAGGCCGCCGAAGCGCGGTCGAACAGGACGCGCTCGCCGTGGCGAAAGGACAGGTCGGTGATATGCAGCATGGGGCGCGGCGTTTAGCACGCGTTCCACCCACCTTCCAACCGGCTTGCCGGCCTCAAACCCCGCGTCTATAAGGCGCGCCCACTCGACCAATGCACACAGCCAAGAGGGTTTTATGGCCGTCGAACGTACTTTCTCGATCATCAAGCCNNATCATCGCCCAGAAGCGCCTGTGGATGAGCCGCCAGCAGGCCGAGCAGTTCTATGCCGTCCACAAGGCCCGGCCGTTCTTCGGCGACCTCTGCACCTTCATGACCTCCGGCCCGGTCGTGGTCCAGGTGCTGGAAGGCGAGGGCGCCATCGCCAAGAACCGCGACATCATGGGCGCCACCAACCCGGCCAATGCCGCCGCCGGCACCATCCGCAAGGACTTCGCCGAGTCTATCGAGGCCAACTCGGTGCATGGGTCGGACTCGGTCGAGAATGCCGCGGCTGAGATCGCATATTTCTTCTCCGGCACCGAGATCGTCGGCTGAAGCGATAGCCCAGACGAAAAAAGCGGCCCGTTTGGGCCGCTTTTTGTTTGCCGCGGTGGCCGCGCGTCAGCTGAAGACGGCGAAGGCCACGATCAGGGCGATGGTGCCGCCGATGCCTCCCAGGGTGGCCAGCACAGGTACATGGCCGACCAGGCCCAGCGCCATGCAGGCCAGGATCAGCACGATCCAGAGGATCGCAAACAGCACGAGTTTACTGAAGGAAGTGTAGGTCGCCACATGAGCGCGATAGTCGTCCTGCACATCAGCCATTGGTCGTCGGTCCCCCGGTGAATTCCGTGACGGTGTTATAGCCGAACTAGGGTTGGTCGGAGAAGAGGAGCGTGGCGCCCGGTCGCACGCCTGCCACAGTGACCCGGCCGCCGGCCTGGGTAACGCGGCCCTCGGCGAACCAGCGCACGACCAGCGGGTAGAGGATGTGCTCCTGACGCAGGATGCGGGCCGACAGCGTTTCCTCACTGTCGCCGGCCAGCACCGGGACGGCGGCCTGGGCGATGATCGGTCCGGCGTCGAGGTCGTCGGTCACGAAATGCACGGTGCAGCCGCTCAGCCGCACGCCGGCGTCCAGCGCCTGCTGCTGGACGTGCAATCCCGGGAAGGCCGGCAGCAGCGACGGGTGGATGTTGATCGCCCGGCCGGCCCAGCGCTTGGGAAACCACGGGCTGAAAATCCGCAGGAAGCCTGCCAGCACCACGAGCTCCACACCGTGGCGCTCCAGTTCGGCCGACACGGCGCGATCGAAGGTCTCACGGTCGGGCTGGCCGCGATGGGAGACCAGGAACGTGGCGACCTTGGCGTGCTCGGCAACCTTCAGGCCGGGCGCGTCGGCGACATTGCTCACCACGCAGGCGATCTCGGCAGGATAGTCGGCAGCCTTGGCAGCGTGGATGAGCGCGGCCATGTTGCTGCCGCGGCCCGAAATCAGGATTCCGACTTTCAGCTTCGCCATAGATGATCGGCGTGCTCGACGACGCAGTCGGCTTCCTCGGTCGGTGCGTGTTCGATGATGCCCACCTCGCGCACGCTTTCGCCTGCGTCGGCAAGCGCCTTGGTGACGCGTGCGGCGTCGGCCTTGGCGACGACGACGATCATGCCCAGCCCGCAATTGAACGTGCGCAGCATGTCGTCGGTCGGCACCTGGCCCGTCTTCTGCAGCCAACCGAAAATCGGCGGCGCTTTCCATTGCCGCGCGTCGAGGCGCGCGCGCGTTCTGTCGGGCAGGCAGCGTGGCACGTTGCCGGGCAGACCGCCGCCGGTGATGTGGGCGAGGCCCTTGATGGCGCCCGTCGAACGGATCGCCGCCAGCAGCGGCTTCACGTAAATGCGCGTCGGCTCGAGCAGGGCTGCGATGTCGTAGCTGCCGCGCGCCATCACCTTGCGCACCAGGGAGAACCCGTTGGAGTGGAGCCCGCTCGAGGCCAGGCCCAGCACCACGTCGCCCGCCGCGATGTCGCCACGCGGCAGCAGGTGATCGCGCTCGGCGGCGCCCACGGCAAAGCCCGCCAGATCGTAGTCGCCCTCGGCGTACATGCCGGGCATTTCCGCCGTCTCGCCGCCGATCAGCGCGCAGCCGGCGCGGCGGCAGCCTTCGGCGATGCCGGCGACGATGCGGCGCCCAGTTTCGACCTCGAGCCGGCCGGTCGCGTAGTAGTCGAGGAAGAACAGCGGCTCGGCGCCCTGGACCACGATGTCGTTGACGCACATCGCCACCAGGTCGATGCCGACGGTGTCGGGAATGCCGGCCTCGATCGCCACCTTGAGCTTGGTGCCGACACCGTCGGTGCCGGAGACGAGGATGGGGTCCTTGAAGCCCGCCGCCTTGAGATCGAACAGGCCGCCGAAGCCGCCCAGCCCACCCATGACGCCGCGGCGGTCGGTGCTCTTGGCCAACGGCTTGATGTGCTCGACCAACGCGTCGCCCGCGTCGATGTCGACGCCGGCTTCCTTGTAGGTCAGGGGAGGACGATTGTGGTCAGGCTTCAAGCCAGGCTCATTCGTGCTAAACAGGTGCGCGAACATAGCCAAAAACCGGACCCCCGCAATGCCGTTAGGCCGTTGGTTTTCCCACTGGTTTTCTGCGATCGTTGTCGTCCTGCTGGGGGTCACCGCAGTCAGCACGGGCGCGATCGCGCAGATATCGAGCGGCAATACCTACACGATCGGCGGAATCGACGTCGATGTGACGGCGGCCGACGCCATCAAGGCGCGCGAGCAGGGCATCCGCGAGGCCCAGAGCAGGGCCGCCAAGATGCTGGTCGAGCGCATGGTGGCGCCCGAGGATCGCTCCAAGGTGCCACCGCTCGACGCTGCCCGGCTCGACGGCATGATCCGCGGCGTCGAATTCGCCCGCGAACGGACGTCGCCCAATCGCTACATCGCCACGCTCAGCGTGGTGTTCGCCGCCGATCCGGTGAAAGCCTGGCTGGGCCAGTCCGGCATCGCGATATCCGAAACCGTGGCGCGCGGGGCGTTGGTCATCCCGCTGTGGAAAGGCAAGAACGGCGTCGAGGCGCTGGACGATCGCAATCCCTGGCGCGACGCCTGGCGCGCGCTCGACACCTCGGGAAGCGCCGTGCCGGTGACGGTCGTGCGCGGCGACGGGCTCGACCAGAGCGCCGTTTCGGTCGAGGAAGCCTATGTCGGCGACGTCTCGGCGCTGGCGCGGCTCAACGAACGCTATCGCGCGCCCACGATCATCGTCGCCATCGTCGAGGGCGACAAGAACGGCCCGCTCACGGTCGGCGGTATTCGCTACGACACCCAGACCGGTGCTCGCAGCGAGATCGCCAAGGTGACAGTGGCCGACGCCGGCCAGCTTGCCGACGCGGCCAGGAAGATGCACGCGAAGCTCGACGAGGACTGGCGCGGCATCGCCGTCGTGCGCCGTGACTCTCAGGCGGCGCTCGACGTCGTCGTGCCGATCCGAGCGCTCAGCGACTGGGTGCAGGTGCGCCAGCGGCTGGGCGCGGTGCCGGCGGTCAAGAGTGTCTTTGTGCGTTCCCTGGAATCCGATCGCGCCGAGGTGCGTCTGGAATACTTCGGCACCCAGGAACAATTGCAGCGCACGCTGGCCCAGGCCGGCCTGCAGCTCAACAAGGATGCCGATCAGTGGCGACTGCAGGCGCGGTGACGCTTAGCGGGTGCAGCGGGTGCAGCGGGTGCCGGCGATGACGTCGGCGGTTCCGGTCAGCCGCTGGCCCTTCTGGGTCGGGGCGACGGCGGCCTTCCTGTTGGCTCTCTGGCTGTTGAACGACATCCTCCTGCCGTTCGTGGTGGGCGCCGTCATCGCCTATTTCTTCGATCCCGTCGTTGCCCGCCTGCAGCGCTACGGGCTGTCGCGCACCTGGGCCACGGCCGCGGTCACGATCCTGGCGGCGCTGGTCGCAATCGGGGCGGTGATGACCATCCTGCCGCCGCTGTTCGGCCAGGTGCAGGATCTGGTGATCAAGGCGCCGCAATACGCGGTGCAGGCGGCGGCGCGTTTGCAGCCGATGATCGAACCGGTGCGTGAGAAGCTTGGCCTGCCACCGATCAGCCTGCGCAGCCTGGAGGCCGAGGCCACGCAGTGGGCGGGCCAAGCGCTCAGCCTCCTCGGCAGTGTCGCGGGCGGCCTGGCACAGCGCGGCGTGGCCATCATCAACCTGCTCGGCCTCTTGTTCCTGACGCCGGTGGTGACGTTCTACCTGTTGCGCGACTGGGAGAAGGTGCTGGCGGCCGTCGATGGCGCGCTGCCGCTCGATCACGCCGACACCGTCCGCAAGCTCGCCCGCGACTCCAACGCTGCGATCGCCGGATACGTGCGCGGCCAGGCGCTGGTCTGCGTTTGTCTCGCGTCGATCTATGGCATCGGCTTGTCGCTGGTCGGACTTCAGTTCGGCTTCGTCATCGGCCTGATCGCGGGCGCCATCTCCTTCATTCCTTTCGTCGGCACGTTCGTCGGCGTGACACTCTCTCTCGGTATGGCGCTGGCGCAGTTCCCGCCGGACTGGATGGGCGTGGTCAAGGTGGCCGCCGTGTTCGCCGTCGGCTACGGCCTCGAAAGCAACTTGCTGTCGCCCAAGCTGGTCGGCGATCGGGTTGGGNNCCGACGGCGGCGGTGATCGGCGTCGTCGTGCGCCATCTGGTCGGGCGCTATCACGCCAGTGCGATCTATCGCGGCACCAAGGCCGACTGAGCGGACAATGGCGGTCGACCAGCTCACGCTCGCGCTAGCACTGCCCGCGCCGACCTACGCGCGCGAGGACTTCGTGGTCGCCGACGGCAACCGTGAGGCGCTGGCCTGGATCGATCGCTGGCCCGACTGGCCGGCGCCGGTACTTGCGCTGAGCGGTCCGCCGGGCAGTGGCAAGACCCATCTCGGGCGGATCTGGGCGGCCCGGGCGGGCGCCAAACTGATCGAAGGCAGCGACCTCGAGGGCAAGACGGTGGGCGATCTGACGACGCTGGCCGCGACATCGCCTGCCATCGTCCTCGAACATGCCGAGCGCGCGCCGGAGCGCGGCCTGTTCCACCTCTACAACCTCGTGCGCGAGCGGCAGGGCCATCTATTGCTTATCTGCGAGGCCCCGCCGGCACACTGGTCGATCGCCTTGCCCGATCTCGCCTCGCGGCTGCGCGCGGCGCCGGCGGTGTCGGTGGCACCGCCCGACGACGAATTGCTGGGTTCGATCATCCTGAAGCAGCTCGCTGACCGGCAATTGCATGCCGGTGCCGGGGTCGTGCAGTATCTGGTGTCGCATATGGAGCGCTCGGCGGATGCAGTGCGGCGGGTAGTCGCAGCGCTCGATCGCCGGGCCCTGATCGAGCGACGCGAGATCGATCGCCGTCTGGCTGCCGATGTGCTCGCCGAACTGTCGTCGACTGCGGGCGCTGCGCCGCGGGAGGAAACATGAACAGGGCGTTTGTTGCGGCAGGATTTCTTCTGTTGTCTTCCGTCGCTCCTGCCGGGGCTCAGTCGGTGATGGGCGTCTGGCTGACCGAAGCGAGGACTGCGCAGGTCCAGCTCGCGCCGTGTCCCGATGCCGCGTCGGGGCCCTTGTGCGGCACGATCGTCAAGCTGATCAATCCCAAGGGCGCGGACGGCCAGCCGGTGGCGCCGGAAGCGGCTGTCGATCGCCGCAATTCCGATCCGGCGCTGCGCGGCCGCAAGATCCTGGGCATGATCCTGCTCTACGGTTTCAAGAAGGGGTCGGAGCCGAACTCGTTCGAAGGCGGCACGATCTACAGCGTCGAGGAGGGCAAGACCTACAGCGCAGCTGTCTCGCTGCAGGCGGACGGCACGCTGCACATGCGCGGCTCGTCGGGGATTTTCGGCAAGACTCAGGTTTGGACACGAGTTCAGTAGGGAGTGAAACGATGGATATGGGCATCAAGGGCCGCAAGGCGATCGTCTGTGCGGCGAGCAAGGGTTTGGGCAAGGGCTGCGCCATGGCGCTGGCCCAGGAAGGCGTCGATCTGGTGATCAACGCGCGCACGCAGTCCGAACTCGAGGCGACGGCGGAGGAGATCCGCAAGAAGACCGGCGTGAAGGTGACTACGGTTGCCGTCGACGTCACGACGGAAGCGGGCCGCAAGCAGGTGCTCGCCGCCTGTCCGGAACCCGACATCGTCGTCAACAATGCCGGTGGCCCGCCGCCGGGCAATTTCCGCGACTGGACCCGCGAGCACTGGATCAAGGCAATCGACGCCAACATGCTGACGCCGATCGAGTTCATCAAGGCCACGGTCGACGGCATGATGAAACGCGGCTTCGGGCGCATCGTGAACATCACCTCGAGCTCGGTTAAGGCGCCGATCGACATCCTGGGCCTCAGCAATGGCGCGAGGAGCGGCCTTACCGGTTTCGTGGCGGGCGTCGCGCGTACGACGATTCGTCATGGCGTCACCATCAACGGCCTGCTGCCCGGTCCGTTCGACACCGATCGCCTGCGCGGCACCATGAAGGTGCGGGCGGCCAGCGCGGGCCGCAGCTTCGAGGACGAATACGCGGCGGGTGCCAAGGCCCATCCGGCCGGCCGCTTCGGTACAGCCGAGGAATTCGGCAAGATGTGCGCGTTCCTGTGCAGCGTGCACGCCGGCTACATGACCGGCCAGAATGTCTTGATGGACGGCGGCCAGTACCCCGGCACCTACTAGGGGGGTGGCAAGAAGTGAGACTAAATCGAGGAAAACGCTGATGCCATCGGCATCGGATAGGTCTCACCGGAGTGAGACATCGGTGAGACCTCGGTGAGACATCGTGAGAAGCCGGCGGAAAAGTAGGGTTATTTTGGTCAGCCGTGGCCCTCAGCGCGCGGCGAGGTCGCGCGGCCGCACGAAAGCCAGAAGCTCGCCCGAGCCGGCGACGAGGTCGTGCCAGCACCCGACAGCCGCGCCCAGGGTGGCCATCGTTCCGGTGGGGAATTTGTCCCGCAGGGCCGCCAGCAGGGGCGCGCGACCCTGGCCGGCCAGCGTTTCGGCCAGCCGCCAGATGCCGTCATTGTGGCCGACTAGCAGGGCCGTCCCGACGTTGTCAGGCAGGGCCTGCAGGCGGGCCAGCAATGCGTCCTCGGAGGCCAGGTAGAGGCCCTTTTCCAGCAAGATCGGCGGGGCGAGTGCTGCCAAGCGCAGCATCAGCGGCGCCAGCGTCTGGCGGGCTCGGGTGGCCGTTGAGCACAGGATCACGTCGGGCCGCGGCGCGCGCCGGGCGATGTGATCGGCCATGGCCTTGGCCGCCCGCTCGCCGCGCCGGTTGAGCGGACGCTCATGATCGGCCAGGGCGGCGTCGCCCCAGCCCGATTTTGCATGTCGCAGCAGGAGAATCGTTTTCACGGTGCCTGATCCAAAAAATCCTTTGGAAACAATTGTTTAGTTAATTGCCATGACACCGTCATGTTGAGTCGGTACCGTTTCTGTGAATAACTCGACAGGAGCCGGCCCCCACCGGGGCGAGCCATGGACGCCCTCAGCTTGACTGACACCTCGGGACAGACCCTCGCCATAACGGCCGACAGCCCGCGACGGTTCATCAATCGCGAGCTGTCGTGGCTTGCCTTCAACACGCGTGTCCTGGAAGAGGCCAGCAATCCCCGCCATCCGTTGCTCGAGCGGGTGCGTTTCCTGTCGATCTCGGCCGACAACCTCGACGAGTTCTACATGGTCCGGGTGGCGGGCCTCGTCGATATGCTGCCCACCCGCTCGACCCAGCTCAGCGACGACGGCATGACGCCCGCCGAGCAGCTGGCGGCGATCCGCGAGCGCGCCTCGATCCTGCTCGACCAGCAGCAGCGGGTCTGGGAGGCGCTGCAGGGCGAATTGCGCGAGGCCGGCATCGCCGTCCTCGAGGGCGGCGAGCTGAGTGAATCCGAGCGGGCGTGGCTTGAGACCTACTTCATCGACCAGGTCTTCCCGATCCTGACGCCACTCGCCATCGACCCCGCGCATCCGTTTCCGTTTCTGCCCAATTTCGGTTTCTCGGCGATCCTCAAGCTGCAGCGCAAGGAGGACAAGCGGCCGCTGATGGCGCTGCTGCCGCTGCCACCGCAGGTCGACCGCTTCGTTCGCCTGCCAGGTGCTGCCATCCGCTTCCTGCCGCTCGAGGAGCTGATCCATATTTTCCTGCCGCGGCTGTTCCCCGGCTACGAGGTGATCGAGCGCGGCTTCTTCCGCCTGATCCGCGACAGCGACGTGGAAATCAACGAGGAGGCCGAGGATCTCGTGCTGCTCTACGAGAGCGCACTGAAGCGCCGCCGCCGCGGCGATCTGATCTCGATCGCGCTCAACAGCGCCATGCCGGTCGAGCTGCGCGACTTCCTATTCGACCAGCTCGAGATCGCGGGCCAAACGGTGCACGTCTTCGACCTCGACCTGATGCTCAACATCGGCGACGTGAAGGCGGTGATCGTCGAGGACCGCTCGGATCTGAAGTTCGCGCCCTATAATGCGCGCTTTCCCGAGCGCATCCGCGACTTCGGCGGTGACTGCTTCGCCGCGATCCGTGCCAAGGACATCGTCGTCCACCATCCCTATGAAAGCTTCGACGTGGTGGTGCAGTTCCTGCGCCAGGCGGCACGCGATCCGGCGGTCGTTGCCATCAAGCAGACGCTCTACCGCACCAGCCACGATTCGCCGATCGTCAAGGAATTGATCGCGGCGGCGGAGGCCGGCAAGACGGTCTCGGCGCTGATCGAGCTCAAGGCGCGCTTCGACGAAGAGGCCAACATCCGCTGGGCGCGCGACCTCGAACGCGCCGGCGTGCAGGTGGTCTACGGCTTCATCGACCTGAAGACGCACGCCAAGGTGTCGATGGTGGTGCGCCGCGAGGCGCAGTCGATTCGCACCTACGTCCATTTCGGCACCGGCAACTACCATCCGATCACCGCGCGCATCTATACCGACCTGTCGTTCTTCACCTGCGATCCGGCGATGGGCCGCGATGCCGCGCGCCTGTTCAACTACATGACCGGCTATGCCCGGCCTGAGAAGATGGAGAAGATCGCTTTCGCGCCGGTGACGCTCCGCTCGACGCTCTACGAGCTGATCGACGCCGAGATCGCCCGCGCCAGCGCCGGCAAGCCTGCCGCGATCTGGGCCAAGCTCAACTCGCTGGTCGATCCCCTGCTGATCGATCGCCTCTACGCGGCTTCCCTGGCCGGCGTGCAGATCGACCTGGTGGTGCGCGGCATCTGCTGCCTGCGTCCCGGCGTGCCGGGCTTGAGCGAGCACATCCGGGTCAAGAGCATGATCGGCCGCTTCCTCGAACACGCCCGCATCGTCTGCTTCGGCAACGGCAAGGCTTTGCCGTCGCCCAAGGCCAAGGTCTACATCTCGTCGGCCGACTGGATGCAGCGCAACCTCGACCGCCGGGTCGAGCTGCTCTGTCCGGTCGAGAATCCGACGGTGCACGAACAGGTGCTCGACCAGATCATGGTGGCCAACCTCAAGGACGACGGCCAGAGCTGGATCATGGAGCCGGACGGCTCCTACCGCCGTCCTGTCGAGGGCAAGGAACCTTTCATTGCCCATCACTATTTCATGACCAACCCGTCGCTTTCGGGCCGTGGCAGCGCGCTCCGGCTGAGCGGCGCGGTTCCGAGACTGGTTCTCAGTACCTGAAGGTAGCGGCGTCTTGACGCCGTGGGCGGTCTTTCATCGCGTCCGAATTGCCGCTGCAATCCCGGCCGGTTTCGGCTAGAGGGAGCGCACATGGACGGCGAACGCACCGCAGGCGCCACCACCTCTCGCGAGCCTCTCGAGAAGGGCCGCGTCGGAATCATCGACGTCGGCTCGAACTCGATCCGTCTCGTCGTCTACGAGCGGGCAAGCCGCGCGCCGCTGCCGGTCTTCAACGAGAAGGTGCTGTGCGGGCTGGCCCGCGGGCTCGATGCCACCGGCCGGTTGAGCCCGGCCGGTGTCGAGATGGCGCTGGCCAATATCGACCGCTTCTCCGCCCTGGCGCAGAACATGAAAGTGACGTCGCTCGACCTCTTGGCCACTGCCGCGGTCCGCGACGCCGCCGACGGCCCCGACTTCATGCGAGAGGTCGAGCGCCGCCCCAACATCAAGGCCCATATCGTGAGCGGCCAGGACGAGGCGCGCTTCTCCGGCTTCGGCGTGATGTGCGGCATGCCCGACGCTTCGGGCGTCATGGGCGACCTGGGCGGCGGCAGCCTCGAATTGGTGGCTCTGGGGCAGGGCGGCATCGGCGCTTCGAGCACCCTGCCGGTCGGGCCGCTGCGGCTGATGTCGTCGGGCAGGGGCGATCCGAAGAAGACGGTCATCGAGGCGGTCGAAAGCGTGCGCTGGCTGCGCGAGGAAACCGGCAAGACCTTCTATGCCGTGGGCGGCGCCTGGCGCTCCTTCGCGCGGCTCCACATGGAGCAGGCGGGCTATCCGCTGCACATCATCCATCACTACGACATCGCCGCTGACGAGGCGCGCGCCGTGGCGCGGCTGATCGCGGTGCAGAGCGCCAAGTCGCTGGAGAAGATGCCGGGCGTGTCGCGCCGGCGCGTCGACACGCTGCCGCTGGCCTGCCTGGCGCTCGACCGGCTGCTGGCGGCGCTCAAGCCGCGCAACGTGGTGTTCTCCGCCTTCGGCCTGCGCGAGGGCTTCTACTATTCGCGGCTGAGCGAAGCCGAGCGGGCGCGCCATCCGCTGATCGCCTTCGCCGAGGAGCAGGGCGCGGGCTGGCGGCGCTTCGATCTCTCGCCGATGGAGATCTTCGACTGGTTGACGCCGACCTTCGCCGGCGAGAGCGAGGCCGATCGCATCCTGCGCATCGCCGCCTGCCATCTCAGCGACATTTCGTGGAACGACCATCCCGATTATCGCGCCGAGCAGGCTTATATCCGCGTCCTGCACCTGCCGGCGCCGGGCATGAGCCATCGCGACCGGGCGGTGCTCGCCATGACTCTGACCTACCGCTACAAGAGCGACCTCAAGTCGGCATCGATCGACACCGCGCTCAGGCTTTCCGACAGCAAGGGCAGGGGCTTCGCACGCCGTCTCGGTGCCTGCCTCAGGCTCGCCTACAACCTGAGCGGCGGCGCGCCGGGCCTGCTGCCCAAGATCCAGCTCCGCCGCACCGAGCGCGACCTGCGCCTGATCGTTCCGACCGAGCTGAAGCGCAGCCTGGGCGACATCACCGCCCGCCGCCTCGAAAGCGCCGCCGAAGCCTTCGACCTTAAGTCGGTGATTGTATCGGCCTAGGGAGTGAACGCACAAAGCCGTGGGCGTTGGCGGACTTCTGCTTTGACGCCCAATAGGGACTAATACCACCCGACGGAACTCATGA
>PLYQ01000064.1 GCA_003153415.1 Rhodospirillales bacterium
TCGGCGATGCCGCCGGCGTTGTCGGTGACCGGACCGTAGGCGTCGAGCGCCACCACCATGCCCGCGAGCGCCAGCATGGCGGTCGTGGCGATGGCGATGCCGAACAGGCCGGCCAGGACGTAGCAGATGATGATGCCGGCGCAGATCAGCAGCGACGGCAGCGCGGTGGCTTCCATCGACATCGCGAGTCCTGCGATGACGTTGGTGCCATGGCCGGTGACCGAGGCCTGAGCCACCGCCTTGACCGGGCGATAGTCGGTGCCGGTGTAGTACTCGGTGATCCACACGATCAGGCCGGTGATGGCGAGGCCGACCAGTGAGCACCAGAACAGCGACATGCCGGTGAACGACTTGTCTCCCACCGTCATCACCGCGCCCATGCCGACCAGGTAGTCGGTGACGAGCCAGATGGCCGGGATCGACAGCACGGCGGCCACGATGACGCCCTTGTACATCGCCCACATGATGCCGCCGCCGGAGCCGAGGCGAACGAAGTAGGTGCCGATGATCGAGGTGATGATGCAGGCGCCGCCGATGGCAAGCGGGAAAACCATCAGGTTGGGAAGTATCGGCTTGCCGGCGAAGAAGATCGAGGCCAGCACCATGGTGGCGACGGTCGTCACCGCGTAGGTCTCGAACAGGTCGGCGGCCATGCCGGCGCAGTNNACGTTGTCGGCGATGGTGGCCGGATTGCGCGGGTCATCTTCCGGGATGCCGGCCTCGACCTTGCCGACCATGTCGCCGCCGACGTCCGCACCCTTGGTGAAGATGCCGCCGCCGAGGCGGGCGAAGATCGAGATCAGCGAGGCGCCGAAGCCCAGCGAGACCAGGGCGTCGATCATGTCGCGGCTGCCGCCGGCGATGCCGATCTTGAGCAGAAAGCTGTAGTAGCCGGCGACGCCGATGAGCGCGAGGCCCGCCACCAGCATGCCGGTGACCGCGCCTGCCTTGAAGGCAAGGTCGAGACCCTGGCCCAGGCTCTTCTGCGCCGCGACCGCGGTGCGCACATTGGCCCGAACCGACACGTTCATGCCGATGAAGCCCACGGCGCCCGACAGTACTGCGCCGATCAGGAAGCCGCCGGCGGCAAACTTGCCGAGGAGGACGGCGAGCACGATGAGGACGACGACGCCGACGACGGCAATGGTCGTGTACTGGCGGCGCAGGTAGGCGCCCGCGCCTTCTTGAATGGCCTGGGCGATCTCTTGCATGCGCGGCGTGCCGGCATCGGCGGCCATGACCCGCGAGGCGGTGATGACGCCATAGAGCACGGCGATCACGCCGCAGCCCAGGACGGCCAAAAGAACGGAAGACATAGTGAATAACCTATTGTTTTTGCGGCGTTTTCCAGCCTGTCGCAGACCGAGACGAAGGTCTCCCCCGGCGCGAGGCGGGCGGAAAATGACAGAACGTCCCCGTCTTCGCAACTCGCCGATGGGAAAAGACCCATCGCCTCAAAGACTTGGCGCTAGAACGACGGAGGCCTATGCCCGCGCCGACGGCCTCAGCCGGTAGACGCCGATCACCAGAAGCGCGACGCAGACCAGGACGAAGGCCACGTAGTTCAGCACCGCCCAGCCCTTCAGCTCAAGCACCACGGAAGCCATGATGCTCGCCGTCGCTGTGGTGCCGAACACCATGAAGTCGTTGAAGGCTTGCGCCTTGCCGCGCTCGGCCAGCCGGTAGGTGGTGGTGAGCAAGGTCGTGGCGCCGACGAACATGAAATTCCAGCCCACTCCGTTCAGGCCGAGCGCAATGCGGAAGTTCCATTCGGTGATGCCCATCAGGGCGACGGCTACGCCGCCGATCAGCAGCGCGATGCCCGCCGTCATGACGTTGAAGATGCCGTAGCGGGCGACGAGATGGCCGGTGAAAAAGGCCGGTATGAACATGCCCATGACGTGCACGAAAATCGTGATCGGCGCCTCGGTCTTGTCGAGGCCGCATTGCACGATGGCGAGTGGCGAGGCGGCCATGACGAAGGACATCACGCCGAAGGCGATCATCGCACCGGCGCAAGCCACCATGTAGGCCGGCTGGGTGACGATCTCGCGCAGCGGCCGTTGTGGGCCGGCCGAGTCCTCGATCTTGACGCGTGGGAACTCGATGAAGCCCAGCAAACAGAACACGACAGCATGGACGACGATCACCGCCACGAAGCTCGCCTGGAACATCGGTAGCCAAAGGTCAGGTGTATAGCGCGCCAGGGTCGGTCCGAGGACGCCTGCAATGACCCCGCCTGCGGTGACGTAGGAAATGGCCTGAGCGCGGAATGGACCGGGCGCCAGTTCGACGGCGGCAAAGCGGTAGAGTTGCATGCTGGCGATCGCGAAGCCCAGCACGAGGCCGCCCAGGCACATCACCAGGAAGCTGCCAAGGCCGAGGCCGATCGCGGCGCATGACGCGCCTGCCATGCCCATGAGCGAGCCGGTGCGAAAGCCGGATCGGCGGCCGTGGCGCATCATCAGCATCGAGGCGGGAAACACCGAGAGCATGACACCGAGATGCTGCATGGTGACGGGCGTGTTGGCCCACATGCGCATGTCGGGCGAAACAATGGTGAGAACCGCCAGCGCCGAAGAGGCAAACATCAGCGTGTTGCAGCTTTGCGTCAGCGCCTGGCAGATCGCCAGCAGGCCGATGTTGCGCAACGAGCGTCGCGGCATGCCGCTGGATACCGCCGCCTGCGTTTCTTCCACTTTGATCGAGCCGTCCATTGGGCCGGCACAATAGTCGGCGGTGCCGGGGGCGCGCCACTCCAGTGGCGCGAGTCAGATACGCGAAGGACGCGCGACTGCGCCCTCTCAGAAATGTACGTAGCCCCGGCGCGAGGCGATCGTCGGGCGGCCTGCGACAGTGAGATGCACGCCCGCGCCGCGTCTGAAGTCGCCAATATGGGTCACCTTCACGCCGCACGCCCGCGCAACAGCGTGCAACGCGGCGCGCTTGCGCTTCGGAATGGCGATCAGGAGTTCATAGTCGTCGCCACCACCCAGCACAGTGGCCCAGGACGCAGGAGTCGACGCCACGATGCGGGCGGCGGCGACAGATAGTGGGACGTGATCGCGCTCGATGTCGACAGCAACGCCCGAAGCGTCGGCGATGTGGCCGGCATCGGCCAGCAGACCGTCGGAGACGTCGGCTGTGGCGCGGGCGATACCGACAAGCCGCGGACCGAGTGTCGTGCGCGGCAGGGGCAGCCGGTAGCGCTTCTCCAGGATCGCGCTCTTCAGCCGTCCCCGCGCCGCCAGCAGGCCGAGTGCGGCGTCGCCGATAGTGCCACTCACCCAAAGCTCGTCCCTTGCCCGTGCGCCACCGCGGCCCAGGCCCTTGCCGTGCGCGACCTTGCCAATGGCGGTGATCGTGATTGTGGTCGGCCCCGGCGTCGCCGTGGTGTCGCCGCCGCAGAGCACGATGCCGTAACGCCGCTGATCGGCCGCCAGGCCGCGCGCGAAGCGCGAGATCCAGCGCTCGGTCCAGCCGCGCGAAAGAGACAATGAGAGCTGATAGACGAACGGCGTTGCGCCGCCCGCCGCGAGATCGGAGAGGCAGACGCGCAGTGCCCTGGCGGCGACCAGTTCAGGTTTCTCGCCCGCCAGGAAGTGCACGCCCGCCACGATCGTATCGGTCTTCACCACCAGGTCGTGTCGTCTGTCGACGGCTAGGAACGCATTGTCGCTCTTCAGCCCACGGGCACCTTTGAAGCCGCGGGCAAGCGGCGCGAAATAGCGGGCGATCAGCTCGAACTCACCGATTCGGCGGCTACGCGCCATGGCGGGTTTACTTCACGAGTTCGGCCGGACGCACCTGGCGCGCCACGCGGTCGAGCACCGAATTGACGAAGTTGGGTTCGCCCTGGTCGTAAAAGGC
>PLYQ01000235.1:0-32449 GCA_003153415.1 Rhodospirillales bacterium
TAAACGCCTTTCCCTAGACCCTCTCCGTCTCGCTGGCGCGCGGCTGCCAGGTCATGAGGCGGCGTTCGACGGCGCCGACCACGCCGTCGAGCACCAAGGCGAAGGCCGTGAGCACGATGATGCCGGCGAAGACGGTGTTGATGTCGAACGTGCCCTCGGCCTGCAGGATGAGATAGCCGACGCCCTGCGAGGAGCCGAGATACTCGCCGACCACGGCGCCGACGAAGGCCAGCCCCACGGCATTGTGCAGGCTGGCGAACACCCAGCTCATGGCGCTCGGCAGGTAGATCGAGCGTAGGAGCTGGCGGCCCGAGGCACCCAGCATGCGGGCGTTGGCGATCAGGTTGGGACTGACCTCGCGCACGCCCTGGTAGACGTTGAAGAACACCACGAAGAAGACCAGCGTGACGCCCAGCGCCACTTTCGACCAGATGCCGAGCCCGAACCACACCGCGAAGATCGGCGCCAGCACGACGCGCGGCATCGAGTTGAAGCCCTTGATGTAGGGATCCATCACTGCCGAGGCGGTGGGCGACAACGCCAGCCACAGACCGATGCCGAGCCCGGACGCCGAGCCGATCAGGAAGCCGAGCGCGGTCTCGAGCAGTGTCACGGCAAGATGACCGAAGATCTCGCCCGTCGCGAACCAGTCGACGATGACCAGAAAGACCTTCTGCGGCTCGCCGAAGAAGAAGGCGGCGCGGTTGTCCTGCTCGAAATAGACCGCCGGCACGAGGCCGGGCGCGGTCAGCACGTACCAGCCGGCGATCAGGACGACGAGGACGAAGACCTGGAGGACGCGCAGGCGCATGTCGTCAGCTGGCCTTCTGCGCCGCGTAGGCCTTCAGGACTTCCTCCTTCATGGCCGCCCAGATCTCGCGATGCAGCGCCAGGAACTCCGGCGTCATGCGGATCTCCGACACGTCGCGCGGCCGCGGCAGGTCGACCCTGAAGTCGCCGATCGGCCGCGTCGCGGGGCCGGCCGACAGCACGACCACGCGGTCGGACAGCGCGATCGCCTCCTCGAGGTCGTGGGTGATGAACAGCACCGACTTCCTATCCTCCGCCCACAGTGCCAGGAGCTCGTTCTCCATGAGCTGGCGCGTCTGCACGTCGAGCGCCGAGAAAGGCTCGTCCATCAGCAGGATGTCGGGACTCAGGATCAGGGTCTGCGCCAGCGCCAGACGCTTGCGCATGCCGCCCGACATCTGGTGCGGATAGCGATCGCCGAAGCCCGCCAGTCCGACCCGGCGCAGCCAGAGCTCGCCTTGTGCCAGCGCTTCGGCGCGTGGCGCGCCGCGAAACTCGAGGCCAGCGACGACGTTGTCGATGCCGGTGCGCCATGGCATCAGCGCGTCGGCCTGGAACATGTAGCCGGCGCGCCTGTTGACCCCTTGGGCCGCGACCAGCGTCTCGCCAAACACGCTCACGGTGCCCGACGAGGGCTGGAGCAGCCCCGCCGCGACGTTCAACAAGGTCGACTTGCCGCAGCCGGTCGGCCCCACGACCGAGACGAACTCGCCCTCTGCCACCCTCAGCGTGGACTTGGCCACCGCCGTATAAGGCGCGCCGCCGTCGCGGGCGGCGAACCGGCAGGTGATGTCCTCCAGCGCCAGCGCCGGTATGCCACTCATCGTCGAGACGTGCCTAGCTGTGCTTCTTGGCGCGTTGGGCGAACTCGTTGGTCCACGTGTCCTCGAGCTTGATCTTCGCCCTGTCAGCCGCGATCTTGGGATCGCCGTCGACTAGGAACTTCAGGCAATTGGCCGGACCGTCGGGAGGCATCATGCCGTCCGGCGAGATCGTTTCGCGCACGTTGGCGAAGGCCTTTTCGTAGATCGCCTTGTCGCCCAGCAGGTATTGCGTCGGCACCGTGTCGGCCACATCCGACGGCTTGGCGGTCTGCAGCCACTCATCGGCCCGCACGATCGCCGTTGCCAGCGCCTGCGCGGTGTTCGGCGTTTTGGTGAGCAGCGCGGGCTGGGCGTAGAGGCACGCTGCCGGCATCGAGCCGCCGAACAGCTCCTGGTTGCCCTTCATCGTACGCGTGTCGAGCACGATCTTGATGAGGTCCTTCTCCTGCAGGATCGTCAGAGCGGGATCGGCCTGCGAGATGCCGTCGACCGACTTGTTCTCGATCGCCGCCACCACCGAGGCGCCAGCGCCGACACCGATCACCACGATATCATTTGCCTTCAGCCCGCCCTTGGCCGCCCAGCTGGTCACCAGCATCTGGGTCTGCGAGCCGGGCGCGGTGATGCCGAACTTCATGCCCTTGATGTCGGCCGGCCCCTTGACCTTGTCAGCCACGTCCTTACGCATGCCGATGGCGAGTTGCATGCCGCGGCCGATCAGTGCGAAGCCCTTGATCGGCTGACCACGCTGCTGCATGCGGATGGTGTGCTCGTAGGCGCCGGCCACGACGTCGGCGCTGCCGCCCATCAGCGCTTCGAGCGACTTGGACCCGCCCTGGAAGTCGTTGATCTCGACATCGAGGCCGGCCTCTTTGAAGAAGCCCTTCCTCTCGGCGACCGTGAGCGAGAGATAGTACAGCGCCGACTTGCCGCCGACCGCCAGCACGACCTTGGATTTTTCCGGCTTGCCCTGGGCGCGCACCACATAGGGAGCAGCGATTAGGGCCGGGGCCGCGGCCAAAATCGCGCGCCGCCGCATGTGCAGCTTGGTCATCGTTTCCTCCGAACTATTTCTTGTGCGCCAGGAGAGTGCCGCAACGACCGACCTTGGGCAACCGTCCTACTTGAAGGTCCGCTCCTGCCACCACGGGAAGTAGGACGGCATGCCGTCGCTCACCTTCATTGGGAAGCGAGCCGGGCGTTTTTCCAGGAAGGCGCTCACACCCTCCTTCACGTCGGCCGACTTGCCGCGCTCGTAGATGCCCTTGGAGTCGACCTTGTGGGCCTCCATCGGATGGTCGGCGCCCAGCATCTTCCAGATCATCTGGCGATTGAGCGCGACCGAGACGGGCGCAGTGTTGTCGGCGATCTCGCCGGCCAGCGCATAAGCCGCGGGCAGCAGCGCGTCGGGCTTGTGGATCGAGCGCACCAGCCTGCCGTTGAGCGCCTCGTCTGCACCGAACACGCGGCCGGTCATTACCCATTCCAGCGCCTGCTGCGGGCCGACGAGGCGCGCCAGGAACCAGCTCGAGCAGGCCTCCATGACGATGGCGCGGCGGGTGAAGACGAAACCGTAGCGTGCCGCCTCGGACGCCAGGCGCACATCCATGGCGAGCTGCATGGTGATGCCGACGCCGACGGCCGGGCCGTTGCAGGCGGCGATGGTGGGCTTCAGCGAATCGTAAAGACGCAAGGTGAACAGGCCGCCACCATCGCGATGACCGGCGAGGCCGGGATCGACCGGCCCACGGTTCTCGGAGTTGAAGGTGTTGGCCCCGCCCGACAGGTCGGCGCCGGCGCAGAAGCCGCGGCCGGCACCGGTGAACACCACCGCGCGCACGTCGTCGTCACGATCGGCGCGGTCGAGGGCGTCCAAGAGCTCAGACAGCATCTTGCCGGTGAAGGCGTTGAGCTTGTCCGGCCGGTTGAGCGTGATGGTGAGGATGCCATCTTTGGTCTCGTACCTGATCTGCTCGTAGGTCACGCCGCGTCCTCTCAAGTCTGATTGATGAGGGCGACGCCGCCCATGATGAGCGCGATGCCGCCGATCTGCTTGAGGCCAAACGGTTCGCCGAAAAGAAAGTGGCCGAGCACCGCCACAAGCGCATAGGACAGCGAGACGCTGGGAAAGGCGACCGACACCGGAATCTTGCGCAGCGCAATGATGTAGAGGAAGGCCGCCGAGGCGTAGAGCGCGAAGCCGAAGATCGTCGAGGGTCGCAGGAGCTGGCTCACGATAGTCGGCGCGTCGGCTCCCGTCTTCAGCAGCATCTGCCCGGCGATGCCGGCCAGAATGCCGATCCCCAGCGCCACGTAGTAGATCATCATTGTTCAGGACTCCGGTTGCGATGGCAGGCGATGAGGCTGGCCGCCCGCCTTGGTGTCGGCGGCCGGCCGTTCGACGTCGAGGCCGCCCTCCGATCCCTCGGGCCCGCGGCGAAACACTTCGCGCACGAGATATTGCGGCTTGCGGTTGACGGCAAGGAACATGCGGCCGAGATACTCGCCGATCAGCCCGACCAGCACGAGCTGCACCCCGGCCAAAACCAGCACCGCCACCATCAGCGAGGCCCAGCCCTGCGGCGGCCTATTCTCCGAAATCGCCTCGGCAACGACGATGACAGCCGCCAGCGCGCCCAGGACGCCGAAGCCCATGCCGAACAAGGTGGCGAGGCGAAGTGGCATCACCGAAAAATTGAGGAACATCGACAGCCAAAGCCGCAACAGCCGGCGCAGGGTATAGTTGGAGCGCCCCGCGATGCGTGGCAGGTGCTCGACCTGCAGACGGCCGACGTTCTGCGTCACCTGCAAGACCAGACCGTCGACGTACGGGTAAGGCCCTTCGTAGCTCACCACGATGCGCTCGCGCACGAACGCCGAGAGGCAGCGGAAGCTAGAGAGATAGAGGCCGCGCGGCTTGTCGATCAGCCGGTCGGCGCACCAGTTGGTGAAGCGGCTGCCCCAGTTGCGCCAGGCCGCGTGCTGCTTGTCGGCATAATAGGTGTAGACCGCGTCGTAGCCGCCGTCGCGAGCGTGCTCGAACAGGCGCTTCACCTCGCCCGGCGGNNGGCGGCAAGCTGCTTGCAGGTCTCGAGGCTGTTGTCGGGGCTGCCATCGACCACCAGTACGATCTCCAACCCGCCCGGGATATCGAGCGCGCGCAACGCCTCGACCAGCTCGCCGATCGTGCCGGCGCCGTTGTAGACCGGCACGACGACTGACAGAGCGGGGGCAGTGGGGGCAACGGGCGCCTCAGCCATCGCGGGCCGCCACGACGATCAGCGATCCGCCGAACGGCAGGGAGATGCCAGCCGCGATCGCCAGCCGCTCGAGCGCGAGTGCCGCGGAGAACAGCGCGTCGAGCCAGCGCGGATAGTCGCGCACGTCGCTCGCGGCGTCGACGCGTTCAAGTGCTCGGTGCAGCAGCATCAGGGGAAACAGCAAGGTGTTCCAGTAGCTGGAGTGGAGGATACGGAAACCATGGCCGGCAAGCAGCGCGCGCACCTGGCCACGATCGAAGCGGCGGACATTGTGCACGCGCCTGTCATGCGCCGACAACAGCCAGCCATAGGCCGGCAGATTGAACACCGCGACCGCGCCCGGTGCGAGGCAGCGATGCGCCTCGGCCAGGGCGCGCCCCGGCTCGACACCGCCATGGCTCAGCACGTCGAGCGACAGATAGCCGCCCAGCGCGCCGTCGGCCAACGGCATTTCGTTGACCGAACCGGCTGCCACAGGCCGCCCGGCCTTAGCGGCGGCGAGGCCGGCTGCAATTACATCGTATTCAAGGCCCAAGGTCGGACGGCCGGCGACCGCGGGGCCGAGCCTCGCCAGCATGCCGCCGGTGCCGCAGCCGGCATCGAGCACCGGGCCGGCCGCGCCCGAGCGGTCCAGGGAGCGCACGAGCAGGTCGGCGGCCAGCATGCGCAGGCCGCGATACCACCACATGCGATCTTCGACCGCATGCATGCGTTCGTATTCAGCCCGCTCCATGTCGAGTGCTTTCCCTCCCCATTCTTATGGAGAAGTGTCGCCGTTATACCGCGACCTTGCGCCTTCACAGGCGCCGGGGGTCAAACGCCCCGGCTCGTAACTCATGACCCCTCCGTCGTCGTAAGACGCCGACACCTCCCCAGCAGACTGGGGAGGAGAAATGACTCCCGCTTATGATATCTTCGTCCTGTCTTGCCAACCGCCACGACCAAACCGCCAACACTCTCGCCGCGTGTCGAACGACTGCTGCTGGTGCCGCTGTTTGCCCTGCCGGTGCTGTGGCTCGCGGGCTATTTCTTCCCGCCGATCAACCACGACGTGGCGGCCATCCTCGACGTTTCGGGCCGTTGGATCGGCGGCGAGAAGCTCTATGTCGAAGTGATCGACGAGAACCTGCCGCTGGTCTTCGTCGTGCACGCGCTGCCCGTGCTGACCGCCAAGCTGCTGCCGGGCAGCGCGACTTTCTGGTTTACCGCCTGGGTGGTGGCCGGCATCTTCGCCTCCTTTTTCGCCTGCCGCCGGCTGGTCCGTCTCGTGCCCTCGGCCGACCATGCGTTGACCGAAGCGCTGCTGCCGCCGGTGCTACTGTTCCTGTTCACGGTGCTGCCCAACGAGCACTTCGGCCAGCGCGAGCATCTGATGTTCGTGGCCTGCGCGCCCTACTTGATGGCGTCGATGGCGCGCGCCGAGGGCGTGCATCTGACGCGAGGCTCGGCGCTCGCCATCGGCCTCGTCGCCGGCATCTTCCTGGTGCTGAAACCGTACTATCTTGCGATCCCGGCGGCCGTCGAACTCTATCTGCTGCTGCGCCGCGGCTGGCGGACGGCTTTGCGCGATCCCATTCCATGGATGATCGGCGCCGTGGCGGTCGGCCATCTCGTGCTGATGTACACGGTCTTCTCCGAGTACGGCCGCTTCGTGATGCCGCTGGCGATCGAATCCTACGAACCGATCGGCGAATCCGGCTGGCGGCAGGTGCTGTTCAGCGACGTGATGGCGCCGACCCTTCTGGCGCTGCTGATCTTCGGCGGCTTCGCGGTGTTCCTCACCCACACGCTGGCTGCCCGCGCGTTGCTGGCGTTCGGCGTCGGCGCCGCGCTCTCGGCCATCGCCCAGGCCAAGGGCTGGCCCTATCACGTGCTGCCCGCCCTCTCGGCCGCGATCCTGCTGGCTGCTCTCACACTGTCGCAGACCGTCGACCGCTACCTGCCGATCAGTCGCAGCGGCCATCGCCTGCCGGTGGCGGTGATCTCGGCCACGCTGATGGTGCTGCTCTACTTCCAGGCGGCACTCTACACGCCGCCCTTCTACAAGCAGCGCCAGTACGAGGATTCGATCGGCGGCATCCTGCGCCACATCGTCGAGCAGAACGCGCCGCATCGCACGATCATGACGCTGTCGCCCGGCGTCTATCCGTTCTGGCCGATGCTGAACTACCTCAAAGGCCGCATGACCATGCGGTTCCTGACGATGTGGGTGGTCCAGGGTGTCTACGCCGACTGCGAGGATTTCCCCGCGCTCTACAACGCGCCCGACACGATGGGCGACACCGAGAAGTTCGTGTTCGACGCCGTCTCGGAGGATTTCGCGCGTGGCCAGCCCGATCTCTTGATCCTCGACACGATCCCCGGCATGCCACGCTGCCAGGGCAAGGTCTTCGACTACCTCGAATACTTCCAGCAGAATCGCGTGTTCGCCGATGCCTTCGAGGGCTACGAGCACCTCATGGACGTCGACCGCTACAAGATCTACCGCAAGAAGAAGAGGTAGCAACGCATGACGCGAGCGTTTGTCCTCCTCCGACTCGTCTCCGCAATGGGTTTCGTCCTGCTCGGCACCGTTTGTGCGACTGCTGAAGAGTCGTGGACGGCCAGGATCGTCGGCCGATACAGCGGCCAGCTTCGCGGCGGACCTCAACCGCTGCCGATCACGACGACCCTCCGCTCGACACCCAATCAGACGGTGGCGGGCGAGTATTTGTTTGTCGAACCGGGCGGCACGCGCGTCGACGGCACGCTCGAAGGATGCGTGGCCGTCAGGGCACTTACGCTGATGTGCCGCTGGCGCGATCGGCACAGCGAGGGAACACTAGAACTGATCTTTGCCGCCGACACGCGCTCTTTTGCCGGCCGCTGGTCGAGTACCATCAAGCCGAACGATTGGTATCCCTGGTCAGGCACAAGGAGTGCCGCGCCGGGCAACTAGACCCGTTCTAGTCGCCCCATCGGCCCATCACCTTGCCACGCAGCGCCTCGGGGATCCGGTCGACATCCGGCACCTTGAACACGCCGGAGGCGACCAGAACGATCTCGCCGCCGCAAATGAGGTCGCAGCTGGCAAAGCAGAAATTGACGGTGCGGCGAGCAATGCGTGCGGTACCTTCGAGCCACTGGCCGAGCCGGGCGCCGCGCACGAATTCGGTGCTGAGCGACACCGTGGGATGGGGCCAGCGGATCGCCGTGGCATGGCCCGAGCCCGCGCCCATCACCATGTCGGCCACCGTGACCAGCAACCCGCCGTGCGCCCAGCCCATCGGGTTGCCATGGCGCGTTTCGAGCGGCAGGCCGACGCGCAGCTTCTCGCCCTCCGGCTTGAACCAGAGCGGCCCGATCAGGCCGACGAAATCGTCGGCGACGTCGAGCTTGCGGAAGCCTTCGGGAATGAGCGCGTCGGTCATGTCGGGAGTCCGTCCTTGGAAGCAGCGAATCGTTCGAGCGCGGCGTGCACCGCCGGATCGAACGGGACGCTGCGATGCGTCTCTTCGTTCAGAGACACCATGATGGCAAGCAGGGTGGCGGTGCAGTTGCCCTCGCCGTCGAACAGGCCGTGACCCACGACGCACTTGCGCTCATGCGCCTCGACCAGGCGGGCACAGGCAGTGGCGGTGCCGGGGTAGAACATCTGGCGCTTGAAATCGATCTCCAGCCGGCCGACCACGACGCGAAAGCGCGGTAGGCCGGAACGCACGATGTGGCGCATGTAGGACACGCGCGCATTCTCCAGGAGCTGCAGGAAGGCGCCGTTGTTGATGTGACCGTTGGCATCGACGTCGGCGAACCTCAGATGTTCCGAAGTGGCAAAGCCATAGATGCCGCGATCGGCGAGATCGAACGCCATGAAGCCTAGCGCTCCGCGAATTCCAGGGTGAGGTGGGCGGCCTCCGACGGCGGCACGAGCAGCCGGCCGGCATCGGGCTTCACGGTTTTCACGCCGTTCTTCCTGAGCAACGCCTCGCAGGCGGTGAGGTTTTCGACACGGACGCTGAGCAGCGCCGGATGATCGCCCGGCCGCACCGGCGTAATGCCGGGATAGCGCGCCGCATAGTCCGTGCGCGCGAGATAGCGGATCGGCTGGGTTCCGGTATCCACCACCAAGCCCTCGCCTTCGCGCCTGGCCGAGCCCGCGCCAAAATACTTCTCGAGCTCGGGAATCCATTTTGCCGGCTGCTCGGCGATCACCGTGACGCCCAGTATGCCTCGCGCGCCGTTGGGATGCTTGGCCCATTCGGCCCGATAAACGAATTGCGGCGTCAGGTGCTCGCAGACGAAGAAGCCGACCACCGGCATATGGGTCTTGGGGATGCGCACGGTGCGGAACTGGGCATGCTCGGTCTTGCCTGCGATCTCGACGGCACGGTCGAAGAACAGCGGCGCATCAGGCTGCAGGCCTGCGGCCTTGAAGGCGTCGAACGCCAGGTCGGCGCCATCGGTGGCGAGTGCCACGTTGGCCAGCCCCCCGCCGTCCTTCAGCCATTCGCGCCGCTCGGCGTTGAAAGGTGAGTCTTTGACGATGCCCAGGATCTCGAAATAGTCCTTCTCGAAGATCATGAGATGGTTGGCCGTACCGAGCTTCTTGTGGAAGCCACGCGGCTGCACCTGAAAGCCGAGTTTCGTATACGCAGCATTCGCCGCGTCGATGCTATCGACCATGACCACGACGTGGTCGAGACCCTTCACCGCCCGCTTCATGCCGGCCTCCTCATGCAGGCCTACGCCGCACCATATTGATGCCCTTCACCGTCATCACCAGCTCGCCTCTCTGATTGATGACGCTCCAGTGTTCGTGGATGACCCCGAGATTAGGCCGGCTCTTGGAGGGAACCTTGGCGGCACACTCGACCCAGCCGGTGAGCGTGTCGCCGGGCCGCACTGGCTTCAGCCAGCGCAGTTCGTCGAGGCCTGGCGAGCCCAGCGCCGTACGGTTGTCGAGGTAGTTGTCGACGAACAGGCGCATCATCTTGGAGGCCACATGCCAGCCCGAGGCGATGAGGCCGCCGAACATCGATTGGGCGGCCGCTTCACGGTCGGTGTGAAAGTTCTGCGGATCGTAGAGCCCGGCAAAATCGACGATCTCCTGCTCGGTGAAGCTCGTGGAGCCCAGCGGGTATTTCTTGCCGACTTCGTAGTCTTCCCAGTAACGCGGTTCGCTCATCGCGGGCCAAGATGCTTTGCCGCGCTCACGCTGACAAGGCCTGGCCGAACCGCTTGGCGATCTCCTCGAGCATGACTTCCGAGGCACCGCCGCCGATCGACTGCACGCGCGCGTCGCGGGCCATGCGCTCGACGGCGGTCTCGCGCACGAAGCCCATGCCGCCGTGGAACTGCACGCAGTCGTAGAGCACTTCGTTCACCAGGTCGCCAGCCAGTGCCTTTACCATCGAGACCTGGGCCACGCAGTCTCGGCCCTCGGCATCGAGCCAAGCGGTGTGGTGCACGAGCTGGCGTGCCGCCTCGACCTCGGCCAGCCGCCGCGACAGGCGCTGGCGGATGGTCTGCTTGTCCCACAAGGGCTTGCCGAAGGCGGTGCGCTGGTTGACGTAGTCGAAGGTGAGCCGGAGCGCCTCGCGCGCCTCGGCCATCGCCATGGCGCCGATCACCAGGCGCTCGGTCTGGAAGTTGGCCATGATCGAATAGAAGCCGCGATTCTCCTCGCCCAGCACGTTCTCGACCGGCACGCGGCAGTCCTCGAAGACGAGTTCGGCGGTGTCGGAGCTGCGCCAGCCGGTCTTGTCGAGGGCGCGGCCGACGCGGAAACCGGGCGTTCCCTTCTCGACGATGAACATGGTGATGGCACGCGATCCCTTGGCGTCGGGATCGGTGCGGGCGGCGATGAAATAGAGGTCGCCATGCACGCCATTGGTGATGAACATCTTGGCGCCGTTCAGCAGGTAGTGATTGCCATCGCGCACCGCGCGGGTGCGGATGCCGGCCACGTCGGAGCCGGCACCGGGCTCGGTGACACCGACCGCGGTGACGGTCGTTCCGGCCATAACGCCCGGCAGGTATTTCTCCAGTTGGCGCTTGGTGCCGAAGCGTAACAGATGCGGACTTGCCATGTCGGTGTGGACCAGAACGGTGATGGCAAAACCGCCGTGCGTGGAGCGGCCGACCTCCTCAGCCAGCACGACCGAGGCACGCGCGTCGAGGCCCGACCCGCCCAGCGCCTCGGGCACGCGCAGCGAGAAGAAGCCAAGTTCGCCCATCTGGCGCAGCACCTCGCGCGGCACGAAGCCCGCCTCTTCCCATTTCGGACCGTCGGGGCGGACCCGCTCGTCGACGAAGCGGCGGAGCTGGGCGCGGATGAGGTCGTGTTCCTCGGTGAAGATGGGATGTGCCATGGCGGCGGAATGTTACACTCAGCCTCCATGTCACGCGACAAACGCCTGCAAGACCGCTCGATCTATCTGCATTGGTGCACCGACACGGTGCGTTTCTCCGACCAGGATGCAGCGGGCCACATCAACAACGTGGCGATCTGCGCCTACCTCGAAACTGCCCGTCTTACCTTCATGCGGGACATGGGCATGATGGCGCGCGGCGAGGATGGCGTACGCGGCATCTCGGCCGGCATGACGGTGAGCTTCCTCGCCGAATCGCACTGGCCCGGCCAGGTCGAGCTGGGAACCGGCGTGCTCAAAATCGGCACCAGCTCGATCACCGTGGGATCGGCTGCCTTCAAGGATGGGCTCTGCATTGCGGCGGCCGAGATGACGGTGGTCCGGCTCAAGGGCACGGCACCCCACCCAATCGACATGCCCTTTCGAGAAGCTCTGGAAAAATACCGTCTAAAAGGCTTCTAGGGTCCTTGACCCAGTTGCGAACGCGTCTTATCTTCTCATTGCGAGTAAGTCGCAACTGCATTGAGAAACGGTCGAAACGCCAATGTATCTCTGCATCTGCCGGGCCATCCGGGAACGCGATGTCGACGCCGCCGTCCGGGCGGGCGCCCGCCGTCCGGCTGACGTTTTTCGCGCCTGTGGGCAGAGCCCACAATGCGGCGGCTGTGCGTCCGACCTGCGCCAGCGGATTTCCCAAACGATCGCTTCTGAACAAGACGCGCCGCCGAACGTTCTGGCGGCCGATTAGCTAGGGCTCCTTGCCTTCGCCGATCTGGCTCTGCAGATAATTCTGCTCGCCGACCTTTTCGATCAGCCCGATCTCGGTCTCCAGGAAATCGATGTGCGCCTCGGCATCCTCGAGAATCGCGACCACGATCTCGCGGCTGACGAAATCCTTCGCCGTCTCGCAATGCGCCGCCGCCGCAACCAACGCGGTGCGCGCCGCGCTCTCGAGCTTGAGATCGGCGGCCAGGCACTCCGGCACGGTCTCGCCGATCGCGATCTTGCCGAGATCTTGAAGGTTAGGCAGGCCGTCGAGCAGCAGGATGCGCTGGATCAGCTTGTCGGCGTGCTTCATCTCGCCGATCGATTCCTCGTAAACCTTCTTGCCCAGCCGCTCGAAACCCCAATGCTTCATCATCCGGGCATGCAGGAAATATTGATTGATTGCCGTCAGCTCGTTTTTCAGGAGCTTGTTCAGTTCGGCGATAATTTGTGGGTTGCCCTTCACGACGAACCTCCTCGGCCCTGCCTCGTTTCTACATACCCCTCACAAAGGGCGACGCAACAATTTCCTCGTTGGAGCGTTCCATAATCGGTGTATCTATAACCCGGAGTACCGACCATGCCGTTGGACAAGGCGCAAACCCCCTTCACCCTCGCCAAGCTGCCCTATGCCGAAAACGCACTGGAGCCAGTAATTTCGGCCAGGACCATCTCGTTCCACTACGGCAAACACCACGCCGCCTATGTCAGCAAGCTGAACGAGCTGGTGGCAGGCACGCCGTACGAGGGCCTGTCGCTCGAGGACGTGGTCAAACGCTCGGCCGGCAACGAGAAGGACAAGGCGATCTTCAACAATGCCGATCAGGCGTGGAACCACGACTTCTACTGGCACAGCATGGCGCCGAAGGGCGGCGAACCCACCGGCAAGATCAAGGAGGCGCTGCAGAGCAGCTTCGGCGGTCTCAAGGAATTCAAGGACGCCTTCACCAAGGCCGCTCTCGGGCAGTTCGGCAGCGGCTGGGCGTGGCTGGTCAAGGGCAAGGACGGCAAACTCAAGATCACCACGACCTCAAACGCCGACTCGCCGATAGCGCACGGCGAGAAGCCGCTCCTCACGGCCGACGTGTGGGAGCATGCCTACTACCTCGACTACCAGAACCGCCGGCCCGACTACATCGCCGCCTGGCTTGATAAGCTGGCGAACTGGTCGTTCGCCGAGAAGAATCTCGGGTGATAGAGCCTAGTAACGGAACGTAACGTTGATCGAGCCGAACTGATCCCAACGGTCGCGCTGGAAGAACTCCGGCGTGCGCAGAACCTGCGTGTAGCTGATGCGCACGCCACGGAACAGGAAGGTGAGGCCGGCCGAGGCCTCGGCCACAAACGGGCGATGCGTCACGCTGACGATGTCATGGCCAGCCGTATTGCCGTCGAGGAACATGTTGCGCGCCCAAGCCTCGCCGCTCAGTCCGGCGAAGAAATACCAGCCGAAGCCGTCGCCAACGAAACCCTCGGAGCCCGGCAGGGCCGGCCTCGCCCGGGTCGGGCCGAAGTCGTTGCGCAAATCCTTGCCGATACGGAGGATTGCGCCGGTCGAGGCAAAGGTCGCCGCATTACCCACGGTCGCGCCCAGCTGTGGCACGATATCGTACTCGAGCTTGGGATCGTCCATCAGGATGCGGCGACCGATCCGCCAGCGCCTGTCGAAGGTCAGCCCGAAGGTCGGCTCGTTGTAGAGCTGGTTGGCCCAGCCGTTGGCAGGGGCGACGCCGATCAGCCGGTGGAAGTTGTTCTGCACGAACTCGCCGCCCGCCGCCGGGCCGACCAGGCCGAAGTCGAGCTGCAGGGTATCCAGCCGTACCGGTTCTTCGTTGCCCGGCTTGTCGGGCTTGGCACGCTTGTAGATCGACTGCAGGGCGAAGCTGGCATACAGCCAGGCCGCATAAGGCCGGTCGTTGTAGATAGGCCCCGGCGTCGTTGTGTCGGCCGGCGTATAGAGATTCTGGCCGAACGAGATGCCAACCCGCCGCGTGACCGAGGTCGCGGGCGTTTCGCCGAAGAAAGTCGGAATGGTGACCAGCGTTGTGAGACCGTCCGGCAGCTCCGGCAGGGCTGGTGACAGCCAGCCCAAGCGGATTCCATTGGTGTAGTCGCGGTCAGACTTGCCGATGCGATTGAAGACATCGTTCTCGATCTGGATCGTGAAGATGTTGCGCAGCTCGTCCGGGTCGGGCGTCGTGTCGAGAGGGATGCGCTGTGCGTTCGCCACCGTTCCCGTCAGCACGACGGCAACAGCTAATGCGACGGTTCTGGCCAATCTTCCCTGCATCGGCAAGCAAACGCCGACGAAGGCCAAAAGTTGCGCGACCGTCAGCGCGTGTTGGAAGCCGACCCCGGATGCCACAAATGGCGGCGCCAGCGGGTGACGATCAGCAGGGTGAAGGCGATGCCCAGCACGCTGTAGAGCGAGCCCGTCACGGCATAGCCGAGATGCTCGACCAGCGGTCCGGCCAGCAGCAACCCCAACGGCATGCCGTAGACGGCGAGCATGCGCACGCCCATGACGCGGCCGCGAAAGGCGGGATCTGCCGTGCGTAGCAGGATCACCGCCATCGGCACCATGCAGAAGCTTTGCGCGAACCCGGCGACAAACAGCAACGCCTCACCCCACCGTGGCGCCTCGATCCACGAGAAGATGAGATTGAGGGTAAACCACAGGAGCGCACAGGCGATCATGGTGCGCGCCGCCCTAATCCGCGCCCCGTACAGGGAGAGCGCGATCGATCCCAACAGCGCGCCACTGGCGAAACTTGCGATCAGCCAGCCCAGGCCCCTCTGGTCGAGGCCGTAGATGTCCTTGGCGACGTAGGCGAGCAGCGAGCTGATAATCGGATAGGCGGCAAAATTCATCAGGAAGGCGAGCAAGGTCGCCGCTCGCACGTCCGGCGTCGACCAGACATAGGCGAAGCCTTCCCGCAGGGCGCGCAGCGGCGAGAGGGCCTCGATCCCCTCGCCCAGCACGCGGATGCGTCGGATGCCGACATTGAAGGTGAGCGCGAGGCTCACGGCATAGACCGCACAGACCGCGAGATAGGCCACGCCCGATCCCAGCGCTGCGACCAGGCCGGCACCGGACAGTGCACCCACGATACGGGCGGAATCGGCCGTCGTGCGCGACACGCCCATGGCGCGCATCAAGAGCTCGGTCGGCATGGTCTCGCCGACCAGCAGATTGCGCATCGTGATGTCGGAGGGGCGTACCAGTCCGACCAGAGTGGCGAGCGTGAAGATGGCGACCGGTGTCGCAAGGTCGGCGAGGAACAGGATCATCAGCGCCAACGCCACCACGACATAGGTGGCGCGCATCAGGCAGAGCAGCTTGCGATTGCCGATGCGGTCACCTGCCATTCCGAAGAACGGCGAGATCAGCGTGCCGAGAAATTGCAGCGAACCGAACAGGGCGAGCGCCAGCACCGAGCCGGTCGAGACCAGCACGAACCATCCCAGAATGATGCCTTCCATTTCGAAGGCCCATGAGGCCAGCAAATCGGCCGGCCACTGGAAGCGAAAGCTCCGAACCTGGAACGGCGCCAATGCCGGCACGCGCGCGATGACACTCACGTCTTGTTCGTTTCCCTTCCCCCAAACGCCTTCTCGGGCGTCTTCTTAGGGGACGGGCAAGGTGACGGTTCGCGACAGGACCTGCAATGAACTCCTGTTCATACCGCCCCCGAGCCAGACGAGGGTCAAAACTCTATTTACCGAGCAATAATATGTATTAAAAAGAAGACCTTAACCTGCGGCAATGGTCATTGNNGAGCGACCGTCAAGCGGCCGGCATCGTGCCGGGACTGCCAGCGGATTTTTGATTTGAGGAAAGTCCGCAATGGGCCGGGCAGCCAAGAGAACGACCTTCCAGCTGGTGCTGATCAAGCCGACGCACTACGACGACGATGGCTATCCGATCACCTGGCTGCGTTCTCACATTCCGTCCAATACGCTGGCCGCCCTCTATGGCCTGGGCGAGGATTGCCGCCGCCGGCAAACGCTGGGTCCGGACGTCGACATCGTCATCAAGCCGTTCGACGAGACCAACACCCGGGTCAGGCCGGACCGCATCATCGCCGATTTCAAGAAGACCGGCGGCCGCGGGTTGATCTGCCTGGTCGGCGTGCAGTCCAACCAGTTTCCTCGCGCCGTCGACCTGGCGCGTCACTTCATCAAGGCCGGGTTGCCGGTGGCGATGGGCGGATTCCATGCCGCCGGCTGCTTGTCGATGCTGCCGGTCGTGCCGCCCGAAATCCAGAACGCCATGGACATGGGCATCTCGATCTTCGCCGGCGAGGCCGAGGAAGGCCGGCTCGACGAGATCCTGCTGAGCGCCTGGAACGGCACGCTGAAGCCGCTCTACAACTACATGGACGACCTGCCGGGCATCGAGGGCGCGCCGGTGCCCACGCTGCCGCCCGCCGCGCTGGTGCGCAACGAGGGTAAAAAGTCGAGCTTCGACCTCGGCCGCGGCTGCCCGTTCCAGTGTTCGTTCTGCACCATCATCAACGTGCAGGGCCGCAAGAGCCGCTTCCGCAGCACCGACGACCTCGAGGCGATCGTTCGCGAGAACTATGCCCAGGGCATCACGTCGTTTTTCATCACCGACGACAACATGGCCCGCAACAAGCACTGGGAAGACTTCTTTGATCGGCTGATCGAACTCAAGGAGAACGAAGGCATCGAGGTGTCGCTGATCATCCAGGTCGACACACAGTGTCATCGCATCCCGAACTTCATCGCCAAGGCGCGCTGGGCCGGCGTCTATCGCGTGTTCATCGGGCTCGAGAACGTCAACCCCGACAACCTGCTGGCCGCCAAGAAGCGCCAGAACAAGATCACCGAATACCGCAGGATGCTGCAGGCCTGGCACACCAGTGGCGCCTCGACCTGGGCCGGCTACATCCTCGGGTTCCCCGGCGATACGCGCGAATCGATCCTGCGCGACATGGAGATCATCAAAAAGGAACTGCCGCTCGACATCCTCGAGCTGTTCATGCTGACGCCGTTGCCCGGCTCGGAAGACCACCAGACGCTGTGGAAGCAGGGCGTCTGGATGGACCCGGACCTCAACAAGTACGATCTCCATCATCGCGTCGTGCATCACCCCAGGATGAGCGACGCCGAATACGACCAGACCTACCGCGACGCCTGGAAGACCTACTACACGCCCGAGCATATCGAGACGGTGGCGCGCCGCCACGGCGCCATCCCTGGCCACAACCCAGCTGAGCCAGCGCAGTTCATGACCATGTTCAAGGTCATGTTCGAGGCCGAGGGTGTCCATCCTCTGGAAGGCGGCATCGTCCGCCTGCGCTACCGCCGCGACCGTCGCTACGGCATGCCGATCGACCCGATCGGCCTCTTCCATCTCAAGCTCGCCGCCGATACCTGGCGGAAGCTCAAGATCTATGGCTGGCTGTCGTGGCAGGGTTGGCGCATCGGTCAGAAGGTCAGGAACGACCCCAAGCGCCGCGAATACACCGACCTCGCGCTGGAGCCCGTGGTCGAGGACGAGATGGACAAGCTGTCGCTCTTCGCCGAGACCGCCGGCGGCGGTGCGGCCGTCACCAAGAAGCGCGGCGAGGATCTCGCCCGCGCCAAGGTCGCCGCGGCCCAGAACCAGCGCCTCGCCGCGGCGGAGTAACCGCCACCGTAGTGCTATGATCGCGGCATGGACGACGAAACCGTCAACCGCGTCTACGCCGATCCGCTAGCCCGCTGGTTCGTCACCGAAGCCTATCGCATCACCGATACCAGCGCGCTGGTCGCAGCGGCCGGTGAGCAGCTGGTCAGCGCTGGCTTGCCGCTTTATCGCCTCGCCTATTTTCAGCTGACCCTGCATCCGGAGTTCGCCGGCACCGGCTATTTCTGGCGGCGCGGCCAAGGCGTCGAAACCGCCATTCGCCGGCACGGCGACAACCAGGATGCGGATTATCGCGATAACCCGCTGCCCGTGGTCTTCGAGCAGCGCAAGACCGTGCGCGTCCGTTTCGACCAGCACGAACCGCAGGCGCCGATCCTGCGCCAGCTCAAGGCCGAAGGCGCCACCGACTATGTGGCGCTGCCGCTGCTCTTCACGACCGGCCATGTCGATGCACTGAGCGTGGTGTCGGACCGGCCGGGCGGCTTCTCAGCCCGCGATCTCGACCGCATGTACCTGTTGCAGTTCGCCTTCACGCGCCTGGTCGAGGTCCACTCGTTGCGCGACACGGCAGCGCAACTGCTCGACGCCTATGTTGGCCGAGCCGCCGGCCAGCGCATCCTCGCCGGCGAGGTCAAACGAGGCGACGGCCAGACCATCGACGCGGTGATCTGGTTCTGCGACCTGCGCGGCTTCACGCGCGCGTCGGACAGACTGTCGCGCGACACCATCATCGCGCTGCTCAACGACTATTTCGACGTGATGGGCGGCATCGTGACCAGTGCCGGCGGCGAGATCCTGAAGTTCATGGGCGACGGCATGCTGGCGATGTTCCCGGTGGCCGCGCCCTCCGAACGCGCCGCCACGGCGTTGCGGGCGGCGCGCGCGGCAGCCTCGGTGGCCGACGCCATGACGGTCCTCAACCGGATCCGTGCGGCGGGCGACGAGCCGGTCGTGCGCTTCGGCCTGGCGCTGCACATCGGCGAAGTCATGTTCGGCAACATCGGCGCCAGCCGGCGGCTCGACTTCACCGTCATGGGGCCGGCCGTCAACCATGCGGCGCGCCTGGAGAAGCTCTGTTCGGAGCTCGATTGCCCGGTGATCGTGTCGGCGACGATGGCGTCGCTCCTGCCTGAGGGCGAGACTGTCGCCCTCGGCCATCATGCGCTCAAGGACATCGACGAGCCGCAGGCGATCCATACATTACGCGGAGCCACGGCCTAGGCCGGCGACGCTACTGCTTCGGCGGAGCGGCCGGCTGAGCAGGCGCCGAGGTGTCGGCGGCGCCGGTTGGCCGATCGCCCTTCTTTCTGGTAGCCGCGTTCAATCCTTGGCCGTTCGAATTCGGGCCGTTGCCGCTGCTTATTGTGGCGCCATTCCCCCCTCGCTTGGCGCGCGGTTCCTGTTGGGCAACTGCCAGACCCGGCAACACCAATGCCAGCATCAGAATGTAATGAGCAAGCGCATATCGAACCTTTCCTAATGGAGAACCGGAGGCTTCACTTCATTCAATCCGTCGACATCGGTCGCCGATATCGTGGTGCGCGTCATGGTGCGTTCGCGCTCGTAGGGCCACGGCCGGCCACGATGCAGCATGGCGCGATTGTCCCACATCACCGCGTCGCCCTGCCGCCATTGGTGGCTGTAGACGAATTCGCGCCGCGTCGCCTCGTCAAGCAATTGCGCGAGAAGCTGGCGGGCATCGCGGTCGTCCATGCCGTCGATTGCGTAGGCGTGGCTGGCGACATAGAGCGAACGTCGGTCGTTGCTCGGGTTGCGCCAGTTCAGCCGCCAGCGTACCGGCGGCAGCGCCTTGCGCTCCATCTCGGTCGCGAGGTCGGGATGGATCTGGTCGCGGCTGTTGGCATAGGAGTGGGTCGCCACTGCGTCCCTCAGGCGGCCCTGCAAGTCCGACGGCAGGCGCTCCCAGGCAAGTCGCGTCGAGGTGAATTCGGTCTCGCCGCCGGCGTCGGGCAGCACGCGGGCGGTCAACACCGAGGCCAACGCCGGCGTCTTCTTGAAGGACGAATCGGTGTGCCAAAGTGCGTTGGCCTTGGCGACCAGCACCTGACGGTGGTCGGGCGGTACGATCTGGCCCTTCACATTGTTGGTGAGGCGCGAATAGAAGGTGTTCTGGCCGAGCGAAGAAACCTTGGTGAGCTCGAGCGGCCCGAACGAGCGGGAATAGGCGACCTGGACGTCATCGGCGATGTCCTGGTCGCGGAACACCAACAGGGAATGCTCTTCGAAGGCGGCGCGCACGGCCTTGTAAGCCTCGGCATCGGTCGCGACGTCGAGCATGCTGAGACCCTTGACCTCGACTCCGAACCCTGGGCGCAGCGGCACCAGTTCCATCGTGTTCCTCCTCGCGACTTTGTTGGGGGTGATTTTATCGCAACGGCCCCCCTGGCGGCTATAGTACGATTCTTGCACAGAAGGCACTGCAACCCCCAAATGGCCGCCTCCTCCCCAACTCCGCGCCTCGCCTTCGTCGCCGCCGCCTCGCCGGCAGCCCGTGCCGCACGCGTGGCGCTCGAGCGCCGCTACGGCGCCGTGCCGCCGGCCCAGGCCGACATCATCGTGGCGCTGGGCGGCGACGGGCTGATGCTGCAGACCCTGCACCGCAATATGCGGCGCGAGACGCCGATCTTCGGGATGAATCTCGGCACCGTCGGCTTTCTGCTGAACCAGTACCGCTTGAGCGGCCTGACGGCGCGGCTGAAGAAGGCGCGCCAGGTGGCGCTGACGCCGCTGCGCATGATCGCCACCAACACGCGCGGCCAGCGCCACGAGGTGACGGCAATCAACGAAGTCTCGCTGTTGCGCTCCAGTCGCCAGACCGCGCGCATCGCCGTCTCTGTCGACGGCCACAAGCGCTTGCCCGAGCTCTATTGCGACGGCGCACTGGTGGCGACGCCGGCCGGATCGACGGCCTATAACCTGTCTGCTCACGGCCCGATCATTCCGCTGACCGCGGGCCTGCTGGCGCTGACGCCGATCAACGCCTTCCGGCCGCGACGCTGGCGCGGCGCGCTGCTTCCGCGCCACTCGACGGTCGAATTCACCGTGCTCGATCCACGCAAGCGCCCGGTCGCGGCGGCGGCCGACTCGGTGGAAATACCCAACGTCGCCAGTGTGACCGTGACCGAAGCCACCGACATCACGCTCACCCTGCTGTTCGACCCCGAGCACGATCTGGAAGAACGCATTTTGAAAGAACAGTTCGCGCCATGACGTTCATCGCCGGGGGCGCGCCACCGCGGCGGAGTAAACTCCGCCTTGAGTGGCGCGATCTTTCTTGCGGCACCAGCAAAGACGCGCGACTGGAGTCGCGCGCGCCCAGCGTCGTGTCGGATCGGTTCGCGTCTTGAGTGACAAAGAAATCCCGTTCAAGCCCGAGCGCAAGAACATCATCGGCCATAACGGTATCGGGCCGATCCTGCTGGCGATCGCCATCGGCGGCGTTGGCGGCTTCGTCTTCAACTGGCTCAGGATGCCGCTGGCCTGGATGCTGGGCTCCTGCATGTTCACGACCGTGGCGGCCTTTGCGGGCTTGCGGGTCGGCATGCGGGTTCAGCTGCGCCAGGGCTTCATCATCATCCTGGGCGTGCTGCTGGGCTCGGGCTTCTCGGCCGATCTGGTGCAGCGGCTCGGGCAATGGGCGGTGAGCCTCGGCATCGTCTCGATCATGACGCTGTGCGGCGCCAGCCTCTGCTACCTGTGGCTCCGCCGCTTCACCGACTGGAACAGGCCGACCTGCTACTTCGCCGCCATGCCGGGCGGGCTGAACGACATGACCATCCTGGGCGGCGCCATGGGCGGCCAGGAGCGCGCCATTGCGCTGGCCCACGCCGTGCGCATCCTCACCGTCGTCATGACCATTCCGGTCTGGTACCGGCTGGTCAACGGCGCGCAAACCAGCGTGCTCACCATGGTGCACGGACCTACCGGCAACGACTGGAAGGACTACGCCATCCTGGTCGCCTGCGGCCTGGTCGGCGCCGCGGTGGCGCGCCTGCTGCGCCTGCCCGCGAGCTTCATGATGGGCCCGATGATCCTGAGCGCCATCGCCCACCTCTCCGGCCTCACCACCTCCAAGCCGCCGGGCGAGCTGGTGGCGGCAGCTCAGGTCGTGGTCGGCGCCGGCATCGGCTGCCGCTTCGTGGGCGCCGCGATCGACAAGCTGCACAAGGAGATGGCTGCCTCGATTGGTGCTGCATTCATCATGATCCTGTGCGCCGTGATCTTCGCCAAGATCGCGGTGACGGTCACCGGGCTCAACCTCGACGCCACGGTGCTGAGCTACGCGCCGGGCGGCTTCGCCGAGATGAGCCTGATTGGCCTCGCGCTCGGCATCGAGATCGCCATGGTGGCCACGCATCATCTCTTCCGGCTGTTCCTGATCCTGCTCGCCAGTCCTTTGGTGTTCCGCTTCTGGCTGCGGCGCGACAGCGCCAAGGCCAGCTCCGACTAAAGCGCGATGACCTTCATTCGCATTGCGCCGTCGGCCCGGCTCGTGCACCGCTTCGCTGCGAGAGCCGGGCCGACTGCTGAAGCAAAAGTCATCGTGCTGTAGCACCCCGTCCGACCGACCTAGGCCGCCACGGTNNGATTTTGGGCCGCCGAGCGGTTGTAGAAAGCGGTGCGGCGAAGAGATCGGACACGGCGCGCTCCTGGGGTTGGCGAGGTCGCTAGCCCATCCTACGCCCGGTCGGTCCGAAACGACGATTATGGTCTCTAGCGACGGTGCTCCGCCTGCCGTCCTAGGTCGCGCACCCATAAATCACGCCTATTGAACGCGGAGGGCCAGGCGCTAGGCCCGCACCGTGATGCCGCCGTCGACCACAAGCAGATGGCCATTGACATAGGCCGCCTCGTCCGACGCCAGGAAAAGTGCCGCATTAGCCGTATCCCAACCCGTGCCCATCTTGCCGGTCGGCGAGGCGCGGTCGCGCAAGGCGATCATCTTGTCGTAGGCCTGGTTGTGGTCCTTTACGCCCTTGGCGTACTGCTCGGCCAGGAAGTCGATCATCGGCGTATGCATCAGGCCGGGCAGGATGGCGTTGCAGCGGATACCCTTGTCGGCGTACTGCGAGGCAATCGCCAAGGTCAGCGAATTCACCGCCCCCTTGCTCGCATTGTAGGCGAGATACGAGATCCCCTTGGGGCTGCGGATCGAGGCGATCGAGCTCACATTCACGATCGCGCCCTTGCCCTGCTTCTCCATGATGGGAATGACGTGCTTGGCCGTCAGGAAAAAGCTCTTCACGTTGACGTCGAAGACCTTGTCCCACTCGTCCTCGCTCAACTCGACCGGCCCGCCTTGCGAGCCGATGCCGACGTTGTTGTCGAGGATGTCGACCCGGCCCCACTTTTCCATGCAGGCAGCGACCATCGCCTTGACGTCTGAGTTCTTCGACGCGTCGGCCTCGAAGGCCACGGAGGCGCCGGCCTCCTTTTCGATCAGTCCAACGGTCTCCTCGGCCGCGGCACGCTTGCGGTCGACGCAGAACACCTTGGCGCCTTCTCGGGCGAAGGTCATCGCGGTGCATTTGCCGTTGCCCCAGCCCGGTCCGCTCGAGCCTGCGCCGACCACGATCGCCACCTTGTCCTTCAGCCTGCCGCTCATGTCGTTCGCTCCCTTTGCGGGGAGCCTAGCACGGGCCTGCGCCATAGCAGCACCAGCCGCGGTCTTCCGTATCGTACCGCCCCGTGAGGCCCGCCAGCACGTGGTCGAGCAGGGTCGTCTTGCCTGCGCCCAGGCCAGCCGACGACGACAGTGAAGGGAACCATGGTCCGTACCTCATCCTCAGACGACCCGCAAAACATAGTGCAGGATAAGCTCCACCAGTTCGGCCGATATGACGACCACGAGCAGTCCGAAAATGTAGCGCTTGGCTTTCGGCGCCGTGGCGACCCGCGCGCCCAGAACTCCACCCAGCACGCTGCCCAACCCCATGAACAGGCCGACATCCCAGTCGATGTTGCCCTTGTAGGCGAACACAATCATGGCAATGAAAGTGGTGGGCACCAGCACGGCGCTCTTGATCGCATTGGCCTGCAACAGGTTCAGTCCGACCGCCAGAGTTAGCGCCAGGAGGAGATAGGTCGCGCCGTCCAGTACGATGAAGCCGAGCCATACGCCGATGGCGGCGAAGATCAGGGCCTCGCGAAAGCCGAAGTGCGCCGCTTCAGTGGTGACCTGCTCTATCGCCTGCTTCACCTTGCTGAACAGGAGTGCCAGCGCGACAAAGAGCGCCGCAGTAATGACCAGCCCGACTTCCCGGGGCGCCAGAAACTCGGACAACACCGCACCGGCCAGACTTCCCACTGCGGACGGCAGGGCGACCTTGAAGGCCATCGGCCAGGGCAGCGCCTTCTTGGTGTGAAAACTCATCGACGCCGACACGGCACCAAGCAGCACCGGAATCCGGTTCGCGGCATTGGCAGACAGCGGATCGAGGCCGACCAGCATCAGGATCGGCAGGGACACCGCCGACCCAGACGACGCTGCGGTGTTGAGGAAGCCGCAGGCGAGCCCGGCGCCCAGGCCGAGGTTCAGGCTCCACGCATTGTGGTCGAAGAAGTGGTTACACATCCGGCCATCCCCCTATCGCGTCATACCTCGGGCGCCTCGGAGATCTTGCTGCCCAACATCGTGCCCCATACGCCGATGTCCTTGAGTTTCGCCGGCGACACGGCCGGCGGATCGTCCTCGAGAATGGCGAAATCGGCGACGCGGTCGTCTGTTTCGAACTTGCCCCGGCCCTTCAACGACCCAAGCGAGCACGCCCTCAGAATGCGGCCATCCCGCACCGCCATGTGGCCGGCGAAGAGCTGGCTCGGATTCATAGTGAGGATGCGGGGGGCGGAATAGCCGATGGTATTCACTTGGGCTTACTCGACCTCTTCCTGGCGTGATGAGTGAGGGCGAGCGCCACACAGTGACGCAATTGCCGGCCCGGCACGCGGTCCGTCGTATCGAACACGATGGCGCGCTTGCCTTCGTAAGTGAACGTGTCGGGATAGATCGCGCGGAAGGCGTCGACCAGGCCGCTCTGGCAATGGAAATAAATCGCGTAGCCGTCGCGATCCTTCAGCCGGTCGATGCGCACCGTCGTGCCGCTGCCAGTCTCTTCAGTGAGATAGCTCGGCTGGCCCCATTTCAGGGTCTCCAGCAGGCGGCGGACGCCTTCGGTCCGGGCTGCGACATCGAACACCAGCGCGCGCAGCGCCATCAGCCTGGCGCGCACGCCGGCGGGGTACGCCTTGAACAGGGNNAAACTCGACGCCAAGAAGACTGGGAGGATTTCATGCGTCGCCGCGCTTTCACCGCCTCGGCCCTGGCGGCGATTGCCGCATCCGCTGCTCCGGCCGCGGCGCAGGCCTGGCCTGCCAGGCCGCTGCGCATGGTGATTCCCTATCCGCCCGGCGGGCCGTCCGATGTCTCGACCCGCATCGTCATGGAATACGCTTCGCGCAGCCTCGGCCAGCTCATGATCTTCGACAACAAGGCCGGCGCCTCGGGCATGATCGGTGCCGAGTTCGTCAAGAACCAGCCGGTCGACAACCACACCTTCCTCACCACGACGACGGCCATGGTGTGCATCACGCGGCACCTGCAGGCGATCCCGTTCGACCCGGAGAAGGACTTCATTCCGGTGTCGCGCATGTGCACTTCGTGGGGCGTCTTCGCCATCAACCCCGCGGTGCCGGCGCGGACGGTCGCCGAGTTCGTGGCCTACGCCAAGGCCAACCCGGGCAAGATCAACTTCGGCTCATCGGGCCTTGCCACCATCACCCACCTGTTCGGCGAGATGTTGAGCCTCGAGGCCGACATCAAGATGACGCACGTGCCCTACCGCGGCAGCGCACCGGCGACCAACGCCCTGCTGGCCGACGAGGTCCAGGCGCAGTTCGACCAGACCTGCCTGCCGCACATCAAGGCCGGCAAGCTGATTGGCCTCGCCATGCTGGCCGACGTGCGGCACCCGGACTTCCCCGACATCCCGACGCTGCGCGAGGCGGGCTACGGCAAGGACGGCGGCGATTCGTGGTTCGGCATCCAGGCGCCCGCCGGCACGTCGCCGGCGATCGTCGCCAGGCTCGACCAAGCGATCGCCGAGGCGCTGCGCTCGCCTGAGGTCATCGAGCGGCTCCACCTCGGCGGCGCGCGCGTGACCTACCTCAACCCAACCGACTTTCGCGCGCGGATTTCCGTCGAGAGCAAAATGTTCGGCGAGATCATCACCAAGGGCAATATCAAGATCTAGCGGGAGCGACCGAGCGGCCAAACCAGGCGCGCGGCACGGCGCAGGAGAGCAGCAACGCCACCAGCAATCCGCCGCCTGCCGCGACGAACGCGAAGCGATAGCCGGCGAGAAAGCCTTCGGTGCCGCCGAGTCCCGAAGCGCCATACGCATACAACGCACTCAGCACCGAGGCGCCGCTCACATTGCCGATCGTGCGCGTCAGCAACACGAGCGAGCCGGCGACGCCGCGGTCATGCTCGGCGAGCGTGTCGACCACCAGATCCGTATAGGCGACGGCAAGCAGGCCCATCCCCAGCGCTTGGAGGGCGAGCAACAGTCCCACCACGGCGACCGGCGTCGTGGCGCCGGTGAAGCCGTGCGGCAGCAGCGCCAATCCGACGAGGACCACGCCGCAGAAGGCCGTCGGCCGACGACCGATCCGCGGCACCAGCCAGGCGGCAAGCGGCGCTCCCGCCAAGGCAGCGACAAAAGCCACGGCAAGCACCAGTCCGCTCAGGAAAGTCGACAGCTTCAGCACATTCATCAGGTAATACGGCGTCAGCAGCAGGATGGCGAAGGCGGCCAGGCTCGCGAGCATGTTCATGACGTTGGGCACGACGAAGGCCGGATCGGCAAACAGCGACGGCCGGATGATCGGCTCTTCTATCCGATGACTTCGTCTGACGTACCACTGCGTCAGCGCGAGCGAGACCACGAACACGGCAAGCGCCAGCCAGACCGATACTTCCGGCCGCTGCACCATCACCAGGGCGAGCAGGAAGGCACTCATGGCCGCGGCCACCAGGATACCACCGGTGAAATCGAAGGGCCGCGCGTCGGCAGGCGGCGACGGCAGCAGCCCGGACAAGGCCAGCGTCAGCAGCGCAATCGGCACGCGCACCCAATAGACGGCGGGCCATCCCCACAGCTCGACCAGTACGCCGCCCAGGAACGGCCCGACCGCGGCGGCGAGCGACACAATCATGGAGAAGGCCGCCAGCGCCCGCAGGCGCCGCCCGGGCGGATAGAGCGAGACGGCAAGTGCGGTGGTGCAGGAGATCGCCAGCGCCGTGCCGACACCCTGCGCGGCACGCGCCGCCAGGAACAGCGGCCAGTCCGGTGCGGCGGCGCAGGCTGCGCAGCCGACCGCCGAGACGACGAGGCCGATGCGGAAGATCAGGCGGTGGCCGAACAGGTCGCCCAGCTTGCCGCACACCAGCATCAGCGAACCATAGACCAGCACGTAGCAGATCACGATCCACTGCACGTCGCCCATAGCCAGCCGAAAATGCGCGGTGATCGCCGGCAAGGCAACGTTGACGGCGATGTCGAGCGGGGCGAGCGAGGCGCCCAGCCCGACGATTGCCAAGCCGAAGGAAGGACGTACGGTCATCTCATCGCTGGGAGCGCGCCACTCCAGTGGCGCATCATTTCATGAATATGAGCGCCACTGGAGTGACGCGCTCCCAGCAGAGATCAGAGGTGCTTGCCCAGGAACGTCATCATGCGTTCCCACGCCTGCTTGGCCGCGGCCGCGTTATAGGCAGGGCTCTTTTCGTTGGCGAAGGCGTGCGCGGCGTCATAGCGATAGACCTCGGGCTTGTTGCCGCCCGACGTCATCGCCTTCTCGAAATCGTTCACCACGGCGGGCGTGCACCAATCGTCGGTGTTGGCGAAATGGCCCTGCATGGGGATCTTGATCTTGGCCGGATCGGCCAGCCCTCCGGGCGGCACGCCATAGAACGGCACGCCGCAGGCGATGCCGGCCACGCGCGCGGCGGCGGCGATAGTGAGCGCGCCGCCCATGCAGAAGCCCATGACGCCCACTTTTCGGCTCATGGCGGCGAGATGCTTGACCGCGCCCGCGATGTCCTGATCGGACGCTCCGACGAAATCCAGCCCGCTCATCATGTGGTTGGCCTCATCCGGCTTCTGCGTCACGCGACCCTTGTAGAGGTCGGGCGCCAACGCGTTGTAGCCGGCGGCCGCGAAGCGATCGGCGACGCCCTTGATCTGGTCGTTGAGTCCCCACCATTCCTGGATCACGACGATGCCCGGCTTGCCACCCCCTGATTTGCTTGGGCCGGCTTCGGCGACATAGCCCTTGCAGGTCGAGCCGTCGGGACGTTTGAAATCGATCATGCTGCCCATGGTTTCCTCCTCGTTTTCTGCCGTGACCTTAGAGCTTCGAGCGCAGCTCCGTCTTGAGAATCTTGCCGTAATTGTTCTTGGGCAGCGCCTCGACGAACTTGTAGTCCTTGGGCCGCTTGAAGCGCGCGATATTGTCGAGGCAGAGCTTGTCGAGCTCGGCCGNNTCGGCGACGGCGGGATGGAGGCTCAGCACGTCCTCGATCTCGCGCGGATAGATGTTGGAGCCGCCCGAAATGATCATGTCCTTGGAGCGGTCCTTCAAGGTCAGGAAACCGTCCTCGTCGAAGGCGCCGACGTCGCCGGTCCACAGCCAGCCGGCGCGCAGCGATTTCGCGCTGGCCTCGCGATTGTTCCAGTAGCCGGTCATCACGGGATCGCCCTTGCAGATGATCTCGCCGACCTCGCCGGTCGCCACCGGGCGCCCCTCTTCGTCGACAACGCGGACCTCCATGCAAGTATCGGCGACGCCCGCGGAGGCCAGCCGCGCCTCCCAGCGCGGATGGTCCTTGGCGGCGTGGAAGTCGCGGCTGAGATGGGTGATGGTCATCGGGCTCTCGCCTTGGCCGTAGAGCTGGGTCAGCGCCCGGTCGCCGAGCGTCGCCATGGCGCGCTTGAGGTCGCTGACATACATCGGCGCGCCGCCGTAGGTGATGAACCGCAATGCGCCTGGCCGGAGGTCGCCGACCGCAGGATGCTCGATCAGGCGCTTCACCATGGTCGGTGCGAGGAAGATGCTGCAATCGGGCCAGCGGTTCATCAAATCGACCGTCTCGGGCACATCGTAGTGGCCACTTTCGGGAAAGACCTGGACCGAGCCGCGCGCCAGCATCGGGAAATTCCACAGGCCCGAACCGTGGCTGATCGGCGCGGCATGCACGATCGAGCCGCGCGGCTCGGGGCGATCGACATCGGCGTAGTAGTTGAGCGTCATCGCCAGAAGATTGCGGTGGGTGAGCGTGGCGCCCTTGGGCCGTCCCGTGGTGCCCGAGGTGTAGAACAGCCAGGCCGGATCGGTTGGCTCGGCATCGGCCATCGGGCTGGGATCGCCCACTTCCATGAAGCTGTAGGGCCGCGTCGTCACATCGACGATCTCCTTCAGCGCGGGCGCCTCCTTGGCCGCTTCGGCGATCGTGGTGGCAAGATCGGGCGTGACGAAGCACAGCCTCGCCCCCGAGTTCTCCAGAATGAAGGCAAACTCCTTGGCATGCAGCTTGGCGTTCATCGGCACGGCGCAGAGGCCGGCGTGCCAGATCGCGTACATGACCTCGATCGCCTCGACGCAATTGGTCATGGCGAAAGCCACGCGGTCGCCCGACTGCAGGCCGAAGCGCACGCGCAGATGCGTGCTCATGACCGAGACCTTGCGCCATAGCTCGCGGTAGGTGAGATGGGCGCGCGCGCCGTGCGCCAGTGCCGTGAGGTCGCAGAATTCCTGGGCAGAGCCCAGCAGCAGATGGGCGATGTTCATTTCGAATCCCGGCGCCAATCTTCCTCGAAGGCATTCAAGGCGCGGGTTTGAACCCCGAAGCGCAAGGCCAACACGCGGATCACGAACACGAACGCTACCGTCGCCGCCCCGGCCCATTGCGAGGACACGCCGAGTTTCAGGAGTCCCATGAAGAGGATGCAGCCCATCAGCGAAGCCAGTCCGAGCAGGACGCCGGGTCGCAGAACCTCGGGTTGGATACCCATCAGGACGTCGCGCAGGATGCTGCCGCCGACCGCATTGACCACGCCAACCAGGATGATCCCGAGCAACGGCAACTCGGCCGCCATCGCCAGGTTCATGCCAACGACGGCGTAGGCACGGATGCCCACCGCGTCCGCCAGGGTCAGGAAACCGGGCATCCAGCCGAGCTCGCGCAGGCGTTGGCCGAAGAAGAAGACCAGCGCGGTGGCGATCGCCACCATATAGAGATAATTGGGCGTCTTGATCAGTCGTGGCGGCCCGTCCGGAAGGAATATGCCGTCACGCAGCAGCCCGCCGCCGGTCGCCGACACCATGGCGACGATGAAGATGCCCATGATGTCGTAGCCCTTGCGCGCACCCAGCATGGCGCCGCTGATGCCCCACAGCAGGGTCGCTCCCAGATCGTACCAGTTGAACACGGAGTCGGAGACCGGGAACATGGCTCGATATTGCCGTCGCGCCAGCGACCCTGCAATGTAGCTTCATGCAGGATTTCGATTTCGCCATCGTCGGCGCCGGCATCGCCGGAGTTTCCGCCGCCTATTCCCTCGCGCCCCACGCCGGGGTGATCCTCCTCGAGCGCGAGCATGTGCCGGCCTATCACACGACCGGCCGGTCGGCCGCATTGCATTCGGAGACCTATGGCAGCGCCGAGATCCGCGCCATCACGGTGGCATCCGGCCACTTCTATAGAGCGCCGCCGCAGGGCTTTACCGACCATCCACTGCTGACGCCGCGCGGCGCGCTGATCGCCGGCCGCGCCGAGCAGGAGGCGGCGATGAGAAAGGCCGCCGCCGATTACGCCCGGCTGGTGCCCTCCGTGCGTTGGCTCGAGCCGGCCGAGACGCTGCGCCGCCAGCCACTGCTCCGGCCCGCTGCCGCAGCGGGCGGCGCGATCTTCGAGGAGGCCGCGGATATGGACGTGGCGGCCATCCACGCCGGTTTCCTGCGCGGCGCGCGGGCGTCGGGCGTGGCGCTCCGCCTCAACGCCGAAGTCGCCGCACTTGACCGCAAGGACGGCCGCTGGACGATTCGCCTCGGCGACGGCGAGACGATCGGCGCCGCCAATATCGTGAACGCCGCCGGCGCGTGGGCCGACGTCGTGGGCGGACTGGCCGGCGCCAAACCGATCGGGCTGGTGCCCAAGCGACGCACGGCCTTCACCTTCGACTCGCCGCCCGGCCTCGACCTCGCGCCTCTGCCGATGGCGATCGATTTCGACGAGACCTGGTACATCAAGCCCGAGNNACGACGCTGCAAATTCTTCGCATCAAGAACAAATGGGCCGGACTCCGAAGCTTCGTCGCCGACAAGAACCTGGTGGTGGGCTACGACCCCGCGGTCGAAGGCTTCTTCTGGCTGGCGGGCCAAGGCGGCTATGGCATCCAGACCGGCGCCGCGGCGGGGCGGCTGGCCGCGAGCCTGGCGCTCGGCAAGGGACTGCCAGGCGATATCGCGACACTTGGCGTTGCGGAAGCAGCGCTTTCGCCGGCCCGCTTCACGCAGCGGTGATCGGGCAATCACGTTCCATCGCCAAGCCCTGACTTCACGACCGACGTGCGCGGAGTCAGGATCGGTCGGATAGTTTTGGGGTAGAGGAGTTCACAATGAACAAGCGCAGCCTTCTTGCCGCTTCGGCGGCGGCGTTGTTCGCGGCAGGCAGCCTGGCGTCGGTCGCCTCGGCCCAGGGCGCTGTCAAGTGCAGCGGCATCAACTCGTGCAAAGGCACCAGCGCCTGCAAGACTGCGTCGTCCTCATGCAAGGGCAAGAACTCGTGCAAAGGCCAGGGCTGGAACGAAGCCGCGAGTGCCGGCGAGTGCACGTCGAAGGGCGGCAAGATCCTCTGAACCTCACCAAACTGTGAGACATCATGGTGATCGGCCCACTGTGCTCAATCGTATCGATGGAGCAGCATCGGACTGCCCCATCGGCGTGTCGGCCGATGCGATGATCAACAGGGGAGAATTCAGATCATGACGAAGCGTACTCTCATCACCGCCGCTGCCGCAGTCTTCGCCGCGAGCACTTTCGTCGCCGCGTCGGCCTCGGCGGATGTGCCCTGCCCGGGCGCCAACGCCTGCAAGGGCCAAAGCGCCTGCAAGGGCGCCAGCAACGCCTGCAAGGGCATGAACGCCTGCAAGGGCCAGGGCTTCGNNTGCGATTCCGCGGTGCAATCCATACTATCCCAGCCGTGCTGATAATTTGCCGATTCGTTTTTGGATTAGAGTCCATCGCATGAGCGACCTCGACATCGGATTCGGCCTCGGCCTGCGGCACCAGCACTACGAGGAGATCGCCCAGTCGCCCGGCCGGGTGAGCTGGTTCGAGGTGCTGTCGGAGAACTACATGGTTCCCGGCGGCCGGCCGCTCCATTGGCTCGACACTTTTCGCCGCGACTATCCGATCGCCCTGCACGGCGTGTCGCTGTCGATCGGCTCGATCGATCCGCTCGACATGGACTATCTCGCCGGCCTGAAGGCGCTGGCGGCGCGCGTGCAGCCGCTGTGGATCTCCGACCATCTCTGCTTCACCGGCCTGCGCGGCACCAACATGCACGATCTGCTGCCGCTGCCCTATACCGGCGAGGTGCTCGACCATCTCGTCGAACGCGTGGCCCGCGTGCAGGATTATCTCGGCCGCAGGCTCGTGCTCGAGAATGTCTCGAGCTACGTCACCTACGCAGCGTCGGAGATG
>PLYQ01000235.1:32475-32628 GCA_003153415.1 Rhodospirillales bacterium
CGAGCGGGTGCGGCAGTTCCATCTCGCCGGCCACCAGAACAACGGCACCCACATCGTCGACACCCATGACCATGCCATCGTCGACGGCGTGTGGGATCTCTACCGCGAGGCCGTGCGGCTGTTTCCCAGCGTGCCGACCATGATCGAGCGCGA
>PLYQ01000129.1 GCA_003153415.1 Rhodospirillales bacterium
TTGCGGAGCTCCGAGAAATCCTTGGACGGCAGATCGAACGAGAGGTCGGCGTCGCCGCGCTCGAGCAGCGCGCGCCGGTTGCCGGCCGAAGGGATGATGCGCATGATGACGCGCCTGACCTTAGGCAGCGGCCCGTTCTTCCAGTCGTCATTGCGAACATAGATGACTTCCTGGCCGGGCTGCCAGCGCTCGACCTTGTAGGCGCCGCCCGAGGCGTGGTTGTTCTTGGTCCACTCCATCGCCCAGGGATCGGTCGCGGTCGCGTTCTTCTTGCAGAGTTCGGAATTCATGATCACCGGCACGGGCACGCCGATGTCGGGCAACGTGAGCTTGTCGGCGCGCAGGAAGTCGATGCGGAAGGTTGAGTCGTCGACCACCACGAACTGCTCAGGCTTCTGCAGCGAGCCCGCCGCCATCTGGAAGGTCGGGAAGCCGCCCACCGTGACGGCTCTATCGAACGACCACTTCACATCCTTGGCGGTGATCGGCGTGCCGTCGTGGAACTTGGCGTCCTTGCGCAGCTTGAAGGTGGCCGAGGTCGGCGTGACGTTCCAGTCGGTCGCCAGCTCCGGCTCGAGCTTGGTGTAGTCGTAGTGCGGGTTGCCGTTGGCGTCCTTCTTGGCGCCGTAGGTGATCAGCCGGTCGTGGGTGTTCCACGACACCTCGTAGGCCGGCCGGTTGGCGCCGAGGCCGTGGATGTCCATCGAATTGGGCGGGCTCTCGCCCACGATCAACAAGGTCTCGTTGCGCGCCTGCGCCTTGGCGTCGGACCAGATGGCCGGTGCCGCCGTTGCGGTCGCTCCGGCAGCGGCCGTCGTCTTGAAGAAAGTGCGACGCTTCATTGGTTCCCCCTGCTCCCACCCCGGGATTGCAGAGCCTACGAAGGCAAGGAGCGTGCCAACGACCGACAGGCCGGCTCGGGATGCAATCCGGCCGAGGGTTCGCTAGAGAGACGCCATGAACAGTGCCCTCGATCTCGGCATCCACAATTTGCAGGCCGCCTACGCGGCCGGAACCCTCACTTGCCGGCAGGTGATCAAGGAGGTGCTGGCGCGCATCGCCGCGGCCGGCGACGACAAGGTGTGGATATCGCGCGCGCCTGACGCGGATCTGCTCGCCCAAGCCGAGGCGCTCGATGGGCGCCGCAGCGAGATCGAGCGGCTGCCGCTCTACGGCGTGCCCTTCGCGGCGAAGGACAATATCGATGTCGTCGGCATGACCACGACCGCCGCCTGCCCGGGCTTCGCCTACGAGGCCGAGGCTTCGGCCGAGGTGATCAAGCGCCTCACCGACGCCGGCGCCATCGTCGTGGGCAAGACCAACCTCGATCAGTTCGCCACCGGCCTGGTGGGCGTGCGCTCGCCCTACGGCGTGCCGCGCAATCCGTTCGACCCGTCCTACATTCCCGGCGGCTCCAGCTCGGGCTCGGCGGTAGCGGTGTCGTCGGGCCTGGTGAGCTTCGCGCTCGGCACCGACACAGCGGGCTCGGGTCGCGTGCCGGCGGGCTTCAACAATATCGTTGGCTTGAAGCCGACGCCGGGACTGCTCAGCAACAAGGGCACCGTGCCCGCGTGCGCCTCGCTCGACTGCGTGTCGGTGTTCGCGCTCTCCTGTGCTGATGCCGATACCATTCTCGGCGTGGCGACCCAACCCAAGCCCACGCCGGCGATCGGCAAGACCTTCCGCTTCGGCATTCTCAGACAGCACGACGCCGAGTTCTTCGGCGATGCCGCCTATGCTGCGCTCTACGCTCAGTCGATCGAGCGCCTGAAGACGTTGGGCGGCACAGCGGTCGAGTTCGACTACGCGCCCTTTCGTGACGCTGCCCAGCTCCTCTACAGCGGCCCGTGGGTCGCCGAGCGCACAGCGGCGGTCGGCGCCTTTCTGGAGAGCGCCGATGAGAAGGCCGGTGTCTGGCCCGTCACGCGCGAGATCATCCTGGGTGGCCGCGAGTACAGCGCCGTCGATGTCTTCGAAGGTCAATACGAGCTCGCCGAATTGAAGGCCCGCGCCGATGCCGAGATGCAGGGCCTCGATTTCCTCGCCTTGCCGACCACTGGCACGATCTATCGCGTAGCCGATCTCGAGCGCGAGCCGGTACTCTACAATTCCCAACTCGGCCGCTACACCAATTTCGTCAATTTCTTTGACCTGAGCGCCCTCTCTCTGCCTGCCGGGTTTCGTCCCGATAGCCTGCCGTTCGGCGTCACCTTGATCGGCCGCCCGCATAGCGAGCGCGCGCTGCTGGCCTTCGGCGCGCGCTGGCAAAGAGCTACGGCCCTGCCGCTTGGCAAGACGTCCAGCAAGCTGCCGCCTGTCGAGGCCGATCCCCTCGTCGTCGAGGATCGCGTGTCGATCGCTGTGGTCGGCGCCCACATGAGCGGCCTGCCCCTCAACCGGCAACTCACCGAGCTGGGTGGCCGGCTGGAATACGCCGGCCACACCGCGACGGCCTATCGTTTCTACGCCCTGCCCGGCGGGCCGCCGCATCGGCCGGGCATGATCCGCGTCTCCGACGGTGGTGGTGCCATCGAGCTCGAAGTGTGGAGCCTGCCGGCCGACAAGGTGGGCGCCTTCGTGCGCCAGATTCCCGCGCCACTCGGGCTCGGCACCGTCGCCCTGGCTGACGGCTCGGCCGTACAGGGATTCCTGTGCGAGAGCTACGCGACGACCGATGCGCGCGACATCACCGCGCTCGGCGGTTGGCGCGCCTACCTCAAGACGCTGACCTGATCCGCTACGCCGGTTGAACGAGGAACTTCTCGAGCTTGTCGAGAACGCCGCCCCAGCCTTTGCGATGGTCGTCGCGGTCGGCCTCGTCGTGGAACTGGGCGTGTGTAAAGGTAAGTTCCGTCCCCTCGGCAAGGGCGCGCAGCCCAACAGTGACCAAGGTCTCCCGCGCGGGCACATGAGCCCACCGCCAGGTGAAAACGAGTCGCCGGTTCGGCTCGACCTCACGGTAGACGCCGCTGCAATCGCGCTGCACGCCGTTGAGCATCTGAAAGACGATCCGGAAATGGCCGCCAGGGCGCACGTCCGTCTCAGCGCTCAGCGTCGGTCCCGCATCGGGACTCCACCAGCGCATCATCTGATCGGGCCGGGTCCACGCGTCGTAGATTTTCGCCGGCGACGCATTGAGGCGGCGGGTGATCGTCAGGCTGGGTTGTTCGGCTGTCATTTTGGGCTCTCCTCGGAACCTAGGCCGCGACGACGCCCGGGTGGCCTGCCTCGACGGCGAAGCGTGCCGCCGTCGAGATGGCGGACTGCGGACTCTTGACGGTGTCGACGACGCGGAACGACACCAGCGCCGATTTCTGTGCGAGCGCCACGTGCGCATAGCCATAGGCGCCGCTCTTGGCGTACCGGATGTGCGGGTTCTTGCCCACCATGGCCGCCAATCGGGCGGGCGACGGACCCTGCGAGGTGATCGAGCCGCCGACGAACTCGGTGGCGACGGTCGGTGAGGCAGATACCGCAAAATCGCGCTTGAGGTCGGCGGCCCAGAAGGAATGCACGTCGCCGCTCAACACCAGCGTGTCGTGCACCGGCGAGGCCGCCACCTGGTCAAGCAGGCGCTGGCGCGCCGCCGGGTAGCCGTCCCAGCGGTCGGACTCGAAGAGGTGCTCTTCGCCCTTGCCGCTATCGAGCTCGGCCATCAGGGTTTGCTGGGCAATCAAGTTCCAGCGCGTCCCGCCGCGAGACAGGCCCTCCTTGAGCCACGCTTCCTGCGCGGCACCCAGCATGGTGCGGTCCACGGCGAGCCTCTCGGCGCAGTTCTCCAGCGCCTTGTTCCGCCCCGGGATGGGGCGGCAGGCGCGATGCGAACGATATTGCCGGTCGTCGAGCACATGGAATTCGGCGAGATCGCCGAAGCGGTAGCGGTCGTAGAGCTGCAGCGAAGGCCCCTTGGGCTGCATGGCATCGGGCAGCGGCATGTGCTCCCAGAACGCCTGATAGGCCGCGGCGCGTTGCGCCAGAAAGAGCTTGGGGTCGGGCTGCAGCGGGGAAACGTCGTTGGCGTAGTTATTGTCGACCTCGTGGTCGTCCCAGGTGACGATCCAGGGATGCGCCACGTGGGCGACCTGCAAGTCCTTGTCGGATTTGTAGAGCGCGTAACGGTTGCGATACTGATCGAGCGTCGTCGCCCGCCCGCCGTCCTGGTGGCGCACCAGGTCGCGTCCCCACGACGAATCGTAGATGTAATCGCCGAGATGCACGACGAGGTCGATGTCATCCGCTGCCATGTGATGGAAAGCGGTGTAGTAGCCCTGTTCGTACTGCTGACAGGAGGCGAAGGCGAAATTGAGTGCCGCCAACCGCTCAGTCAGCTCAGGCGCGGTCTTGGTCCGACCGACGGGGCTGGCGACGCCGCGCACCGTGAAGCGGTACCAATAGTGCCAGCCGGGCTTCAGGCCGCCGACTTCGACATGCACCGAGTGTGCCCAGCGCGCTTCGGCCATCGCCTGGCCGGAGTGTACGATCCGCCGCATCGCCTCGTCCTCGGCGATCGCCCAGTCGACCGAAATTGGCGCGCCGAGCCGCTCGGACCGCTCGGCCGCCATCAATCGGGTCCACAGCACGATGGAACCCGGCGTCGGCCGTCCAGAGGCGACGCCGAGCGCAAACGGCTGTGGCGCCAACGGCGCGTCGGCACGCGCCAGGGACGGCAGCCACAGCGTCCCCAGGCCGGCGACGAACGAACGGCGTTGCATGGGCCGGACACTGCACCTGCGAAACGGCCGCTTCAACCCCGCGCCATCGGTCTGCTAGGGTCGTGTCCTCGAGGAGGAAAGAACCCATGGCAAAGATCGCAATCGTCACCGGTGCGGGCAGCGGCATTGGCCGCGCTTCGGCTCTGGCGCTGCTCAAGAACGGCTACAAGGTGGCGCTGGCCGGCCGCCGCAAGGACGCGCTCGAAGAGACCAAGAGCCTGGCCGGCAACAACGCGCCCAACGCCATGGCCGTGCCGACCGACGTCACCAAGCGCGACGACATCATCGCGCTTTTCGCCAAGGTGAAGGCGGCGCACGGCCGCCTCGACCTGATCTTCAACAATGCCGGCGGCGGCGCCCCACCGGTGCCGCTCGAGGAGCTGCCCTACGAGACCTGGCTGGGTGTCGTGGCGGCCAACCTGACCGGGCCGTTCCTGTGCACCCAGGAAGCCATGAAGATCATGAAGGACCAGAAGCCNNGCCTACACCTCGACCAAGCACGCCATCACCGGCCTCACCAAGTCGACCTCGCTCGACGGCCGCGCCTACGACATCGCCTGCGGCCAGATCGACATCGGCAATGCCATCACGCCGATGACCGAGCGCATGACCAAGGGCGTGCTGCAGCCCAACGGCACGACGGTGGCCGAGCCGCGCATGGACGTGCAGGCGGTGGCCAATGCCATCGTCTACATGGACAGCCTGCCGCTCGATGCCAACGTCCAGTTCATGACGGTGATGGCGACCAAGATGCCGTTCGTCGGAAGAGGCTGATCATAAGCCTTCCTCCCCCGTCACACGGGGGAGGTGCCCGAAGGGCGGAGGGGGAAAGCCCCAACATGGACGCCGAAGTTTCGGATGATGCGCGTCATTGATCTGCGCGGAAGCGATTGGAAGTCCGTTGTCGACTTCTACGACGCGATTGGACGCGCACAATATGAGTATGACGGCCGAGCCGTAGCAAACGTGCGCAACATAAACGGCCTGCTGGAGTTGCTCGTTTGGAACGTCCCGGGACAAGGCAACCCGCCATACGCGATTCGCGTCTCTGGCCTAACTCACCTGCCTAACAAAATTCGCGATGAGGTCTCTCTCGTTCAACAGCTCCTGGTTAAGGCTCGCAAGGAGTCCATTTCTCGACGAGGCTTCGATGTTGAAGTCCACTTTGAAATAGCGCGCTGAGGCTTTCCCCCTCCGGCCCTGCGGGCCACCTCCCCCGTAAGACGGGGGAGCCAAAGAGAAATTAGATGGCCGCGCCCTCCACCCTTAACCGCTCGCTTGAGTTAGCCGGAACGCTGCCCGCGCTGATGGTGGCGGCTGACCGCGTCGCCGCGACCGTGATCCAGGGCGTGCACGGCCGGCGGCGGGTCGGCCAGGGCGACGCCTTCTGGCAGTACCGGCCCTATCGTGACGGCGACAGTGCCAGCCAGATCGACTGGCGCCAGAGCGCGCGCAGTCGGCATCTGTTCGTGCGCGAGACCGAATGGGAGGCCGCGGCCAGCGTCTGGCTTTGGCGCGACGCGTCGCCCTCGATGAACTACGCGTCGCTGCGCAACATCGATACCAAGGCGGTGCGCGCCGAGCTGCTGACCCTGGCACTGGCGAGCCTGCTGGCCGATGCCGGCGAGCGCGTCGCCGTGCTGGGCGGCGGCATGCGGCCAACCTCGGGACGCATCGCCGTGCGCCGCATCGCCGAAACCCTGCTCGACGAGACGCAAGATACCGCTCGCACGCCACCCAGCCTGCCGCCCATGGTGCCGCTGCCGGCGCACGGCACGGTCGTGCTGGTCTCCGACTGGCTCGATCCGCTCGACAGTATCGAGCCCGTGATCCGCCACTACGCCAGCGCCGGCGTGCGCGGCCATCTCGTCCAGGTGCTCGATCCGGCCGAGGAAGACCTGCCGTTCGCTGGCCATGTGAAGTTCGAGGGGCTGGAAGCCGAAGGCCAGCACACCATTCGCCGGGTCGAGGCCGTGCGCACCGCCTACGGCGCGCGGCTGGCCGCCCAGAAAGAGGGCCTGCAGCGGCTCACTCGTCCGGCCGACTGGACGGTCCATCTCCATCGCACCGACCGGCCGCCGCAGACCGTGCTGCTGTCGCTCTATCTCGCCATGGCCGACCTGCGTCGGCTGGCGGTGGCGTGAGTATGGTGAAGGTTTCGTTCATCGGAGCGCGCCACTCCAGTGGTGCTCATAATTGCGCCACTGGAGTGGCGCGCTCCGATGGGTCTAGCCCATGCTGAGCCTCGGCGCGTTCGCTTTTGCCGCTCCGGCCATGCTGGCGCTGCTGTTGGCGCTGCCGGTGATCTATTGGCTGCTGCGACTGATCCCGCCGCTGCCGCGACTGGTGCGCTTTCCCGCCATCCGGCTGCTGGTCGGGCTCGAGCCGACCGAGCAGACGCCGATGAAGATGCCGTGGTGGCTGCTGCTGTTGCGGCTGTTGCTAGCGGCGGCGCTGATCCTGGCCGTGGCCAAGCCGCTGCTCAACCCGCAGGCCGACCTGCCCGGCCGCGGACCGCTGCTGCTGATCATGGACGACGGCTGGTCGTCGGCGCCGGGCTGGACGACGCGCATCGCCCATGCCGAGCGGCTGATCCAGCGCGCCGAGCGCGGCGGCCGCCTGGTGGCGATGCTTGGCACGGCACCGCTGCCGCTCGATGCCCCCGCGATTCGGCGCGGCGCGCTGCGGCCGGACGAAACCCGCACCATCCTGCGCGCCTTCCGGCCCAAGCCCTGGCCGACCGACCGTGCCGCAGCCGTGGCCGAGATCGACCAGATGAAGATCGATCCCGGCGCCTATGTCGTCTGGCTGAGCGACGGGCTGGACGATGAGGGCACGGCCAAGCTCAGCGAGCGCCTGGGCAAATTCGACGGGCTGCAGGTCGTGCTGCCCGATGCCGCCAACACGCCGCTTCTGCTGCTGCCGCCCGAGCCCGAGGGCCGCGATCTCAAGGTGAAAGCGCTCCGTCCGGTGGCCGACGGCCCGCGCAAGGCCGCGATCCAGGCAGCCGACGAACAGGGCCGGGTCGTGGCCCGCATCGAGCTCGATTTTGCCGCGACCGCCACGCAGGGCGAGGGCGTGCTGCCGGCGCCGGCCGAGCTGCGCAACCGCATGGCGCGGCTCGACATCGAAAGCCAGGGCGGCGCCGGCAGTGCCGTACTGCTCGACGAGCGCCATCGCCGCCGGCCGGTGTCCATCCTGGGCGAGCGCGCGGCGGCGACCGGCCAGCCGCTGCTGCAGGAGGTCTACTTCCTCGAACGTGCGCTCGATCCCTATGTGAGTCTCAGCATCGGCGATCGCGAAACGGTATTGACGCGCTCGACTGCCGTGCTGCTGATCCCCGATGGTGCGGCGCCCTCGGCGATCGATCGCGACGAGATCGCCAAGTGGATCGAACGCGGCGGTATCGCCGTGCGCTTCGCTGGTCCCAATCTGGCGGCAGGCAGCGACACGCTGGTGCCGACGCCGCTTCGCCTGGGCGATCGCGCCCTGGGCGGCGTCATGAGCTGGGGCCAGCCGAGCGCGCTCGCCGAGTTCCCGACCAACAGTCCCTTCCTCGGCATCGCCGTTCCCAAGGACGTGCGCATCCAGCAGCAGGTGCTGGCCGAACCGACGCCCGACCTCGCCGACAAGACCTGGGCGCGGCTGGCCGACGGCACGCCGCTGGTGACGGCCGAGAAGCGCGGCCAAGGATATCTCGTGCTGGTCCACACCACGGCCAACACGAACTGGAGCAACATGGCGCTGTCGGGCCTGTTCGTGAACATGCTGCAGCGGCTGGTGACGATGTCGCGCGGCGTGGCGGGCGACGGCGTCAACAAGGCGCTGAAGCCGTGGCGCACGCTCGACGGCTTCGGCCGCCTCGGTGCGCCGCCGCCCGGTGCGCAGATGCTGCCGGCCGACGCCAACGAAAGTTTCAAGCCGAAGCCGACCACGCCACCCGGCCTGTACGGCGACGAGAATGCCCAGGTCGCCTTCAACCTCGGCAGCCACGTCGGCGTGCCCAAGCCGCTGGTGCTGCCGTCCGGCGTCGCGACCGACCGGATGTCGGAGGGCGGCGAGACCGATCTCGGGCGCTGGTGCCTGCTCGCCGCCGCGCTGTTGCTGCTGGCCGATCTCCTGATCTCGCTATGGCTGCGCGGTCTGCTGCCGCGCGCGATGCGGTTCAGCCGCGGCTCGCGGCTCAGTCATGCCGCGCCGGCCGCGCTGCTGCTGTTCGCGATGCTGTTGGCCGGCGCCCCCGATGCCGGCGCACAGCAGCCTCAGCCGACTGCTCCGCCCACCCTGACGCCGCCAAATGCGACGCCGCCTGCCTTGACGCCACCTGGGGCGACGGCACCCGGACAGCCGGCGCAACGGCCGGGACCGCCGCCGCTCAGCGAGGAGCAGGCGCTGAAGGGCGCGCTCGACATTCGGCTGGCCTACATCATCACCGGCGACAAGGAAGTCGACGACATCAGCAAGGCGGGGCTCGAGGGCCTGAGCGAAATCCTGCGCAATCGCACCTCGGTCGAGCCGGGCGATCCGGTCGGCCTCGATCTCGACCACGACGAGCCGCGCCTCTATCCGCTGATCTACTGGCCGATCACCTCGAGCCAGCCCAACCTGTCGCCGCGCGCGTCGGCCGCGCTCGATCGCTATCTGCGAACCGGCGGCATCATCTTCATCGACACCCGCGACCAGCAGCTCAATTTTGATCGCCCAGTGGGCGGCAATCCCGATCTCAAGCGGCTGCTCGGCGGGGTCGAGACGCCGCCCTTGATCGCCATGCCGCCCGACCATGTGCTGACCAAGTCCTTCTATCTGCTGTCCGACATGCCGGGCCGCTGGCAGGGCGGCAAGGTCTGGATCGAATCGGGCAGCGGTCGCGTCAATGACGGCGTCACCGCCATCGTGATCGGCGCCAACGACTATGCCGGCGCCTGGGCGGTCGACCAGCGCGGCCGCGGCCTCTTGCCGGTGACGCCGGGCGGCGAGACGCAGCGCGAGATGTCGTTCCGGGTCGGCGTCAATCTGGTGATGCATGCGCTCACCGGCAACTACAAGGACGACCAGGTGCATCTGCCCGACATCATGCAAAGGCTCAGGCGATGAACGCGACGTCGGCCGTCTCGATCGCCTTCGATCCGCTGCTGCCGTGGACCTTGCTGGCGGTGCTGGGCGTCATCGGCCTGGTGCTGGTGCTGCTCGGCCTGCGCGCCGGCGCGCGCGGCACGGTCTGGCGGCTGGGCTCGATCGCCATCGTGCTGGCGGCATTGGCCAATCCGGCACTGATCGAAGAACAGAGGAAGCCGATCGCCGACGTGGCATTGGTGGTGATCGACGACTCCGATTCGATGGCGATCGGCGAGCGTCGCCAGCAGGTCGCCGCGGCGCGCGAGGCGCTGAAGCGGAAGCTCAGCCAGCAAGAGGGCTTGGAAGTCCGCGAGGTCGTGCTGCCGCCGTCGCACATCCAGCTCGGTAGCGAGCGGCCGGGCGGCACGCGCCTGATCGAGACCATGCGCTCGGCGCTTGTGGAAGTGCCCCCGGAACGATTGGCGGGCGTCGTGCTGCTGAGCGACGGCCAGGTGCACGACGTGCCGGCCGGCCTGCCGCCTGAGCTGGGCGGCGCGCCGCTCCATGCGCTGATCGCCGGCCGGAAGAACGAGAAAGACCGGTTGATCGTGATCGAGCAGTCGCCGCGCTTCGGCGTGGTCGGCCGCCAGGTGACGGCCAAGTTCCGCGTCGAAGATCCGTCGGGCGGGACCGCGCCGGTGACGCTGTCGGTCGGCGGCGAGGTCGTGCGTCGTCTCGACGTCCCGGTCGGCCGCTCGGTCGAGCTGCCGATCACCGTCGGCAATCCCGGCGCCAATGTCGTCGAACTCGAAGTAGCACCCGGCCCGAACGAACTCACGCTCGACAATAACCGGGCCCTCTTCACCATCAACGGCGTGCGCGACCGGCTGCGCGTGCTGCTGGTGTCGGGCGAGCCCTACCAGGGCGAGCGGGCGTGGCGGAACCTGCTGAAGAGCGATCCGGCGGTCGACCTGGTGCACTTCACCATCCTGCGCACGCCACAGAAGGACGACTTCACGCCGGTGCGCGAGCTGTCGCTGATCGTCTTCCCGATGCGCGAGCTGTTCGAGCAGAAGCTCAAGGAATTCGATCTCATCATCTTCGACCGCTACGAGTCGGGCGGCCTGATCACCCGGGATTACTTCCGCAACATTGCCGAATACGTCAAAGGCGGCGGCGCGTTGCTGGTCTCGGTCGGGCCGGTGTTTGCCACGCAACGCTCGCTCTATCGCACGCCGCTCGGCGCCATCCTGCCGGCAGCACCCTTGGGCGACGTGCTGGAGACCGGCTTCAAGCCCAAGGTCACCGAGATCGGCAATCGCCATCCCGTGACGGCCAACCTGCCGCAGGCCGGCGATCCCGGAAAGGAGCCGGAGTGGGGCCGCTGGTTCCGTCTCGTCACGTCGCGCACCGAGCACGGCAACGCCATCCTGTCCGGCGCGGAAGAGCGCCCGCTGGTCATTCTCGACAGGGTGGGCCAGGGCCGCGTCGCGCAGATGATGTCCGACCATCTCTGGCTGTGGAACCGCGGCATCGATGGCGGCGGGCCACAACCCGAACTGGTACGCCGGGTTGCCCACTGGCTGATGAAGGAACCCGACCTCGAAGAGGAAGCGCTGCGCGCCACCGCGGTCGGTGGCCGCATCGAGGTGACGCGCCGCACGCTGGCCACCACCTTCCCGCAGGTCGCCATGACCGCGCCGGGCACTCCGCCCACCGGTGGCGCCACGCGCACGCTCGATCTGCGCCAGAGCGCACCCGGCCTTGGCCTGGCCGTGGTCGATGTCGACAAGCCCGGCCTCTACCGCTTCGACGACGGAACGCTCAGGACCGTGGCGGCGGTCGGCAATCCCGACCCGCTGGAATTCTCCGACGTGCGCGCGACCGACACCAAGCTCCGGCCCCTGGTCGAGGCCTCGGGCGGCGGGCTGATGTGGCTGGCCGACAATGCCGATCCCGACATCCGCTCGGTGCGGCCGGGCCGCGCCGCCGGCGGCTCGGACTGGATCGGGCTGCGCCGCAACGAAGGCTATACGGTGGCCGGCATCAACCAGTTGCCGCTGCTGCCCGGCATCCTGGTGGCGCTGGCCTTCCTGATGGCGATCGGCAGCGCCTGGTGGCGCGAGGGGCGCTGAGCTTCCCACGGCTTCCCACCTGGGTGGGACGCCTAGGATGCCGATGGCATAAGGCTTTTAGGCGTTTCTTCCCACTTTTTGTCACGCCCAGGGCGGCGGCTCGCACGCGAGATCGAGCGCCCGCCCGTCGGCCTGTCGGGTCGCCTCGGCGATCAGATCGCAGGCGGCGAGGGCCGCATCGTCCAGCACCGTGCTTTCGGATGTGGCCGACCGCCAGGAATCCCAGGGCGACATCTCTTGTTTGCGCAAGGCAAACAGGTCCCGCATCAGATTGATCCGCAGGAACCAGGCACCGGTCGAGGAACCATGGCCGAAGGCGGCCGCCTCCGCCTTGCCGGCCCGCCAGGCCGTCCAGGCTTCGCCGGCATTGAGGAAGGTCGCCGGAGGCAAGTCGGTCGTATCGAACGCAACGCGAAGATGACGACGTTGCAGCTCGTCGAGCTGGGCGTCGGCCAGTGCCCATCGCCCGTCGCCGATCTTCCAGTATTCGCAAACCCAATGGTCTTCGAAGGGATTGGCGGGAAAATACGTCGCGAAGCCGCAACGCACTCGTGCCGGCACCGCGCGCTCGCGCAGGAGGCTGCACAGCATGAGGGCGAAGTCGCGGCAGGTACCGGGTGTCCGCCGTGCCGGCGGCAGGCTGCCCGCGCCGGCGGCCTCGACGAGTGCCATGCGCCGGACGACGGCAAGCGTATCGCGGCTGAGCGCGGCACCACCCTGCACGCCATAGGCCGCCGCCCAGTCGGAATGGAGGACGACACCCTGGATGAATCGGCACAGATCCGGAAGCTCGCTCGGCAGCTTGGCGAAATCCCCCGCGAACCTGCCCGGCTCAGTCAAAGAACCGTGGGTTCTGTAGTAGCCGAGCGTATCCGTAGCGTTCGTCGCAGGCATGTTCAGCCGGGGTTTTTCGGATGGTGCGGAAGGTGCGCTGGAAAGGCGAGCCACTCGTGCTTGGTCTCGGTCCAGACCGTGCGGACGGGAGCCGGGAAGTGCGGATCGGCAAAGGCGCCGACAGCGACGCTGACCAGGTCGGGCTGCCGCTCGCTCTCCCAAAAAACCGTCGAGCCGCAATCGGGGCAGAACTGAAAGCTGAGCCAGGTGCCGCTGTCGCCCTGCCGACGGAAGGTCCGGCTGTTGCCCTCGGACGAGACGATCTGGCTCTTGCGCCAGAACGACGTCGATCCGAACAGCGCGCCGGTGCGGCGTTGGCAGGCAAGACAGTGGCAGGACGACACAAGCTGCGGATCGCCGGCCAGCCGGAGTCGCAGTTGGCCACAGGAACAGGCCGCTTCGCGCGCAACGGATTGCGTCATTTTGCTTCACCAACAGTCACACGGCGTTACGTCTAGCCGCCCGGCCGGGCCCCAGGCAACTGCCCTCGACACGGTTCCTGACCGAGCGTAGCCTGATCGCCAGTACCCGCTTAGTTGCGTGATTCTGCGTACAAAAACGCGCGGCTCCAAGAGAGCCGGCCTCTTTATGGGGAGATGAATCATGGCCGCAGGCCTCGCGAGCGGGACACCTGTCCCGTGGTGGAAAGAGCCGACCAAGGATCAATGGTACGCCTACATCGCCGCTTGGCTCGGGTGGACGCTGGATGCGTTCGATTTCACGATCTTTCTTCTGATCATGGTGCCGATCGCCAAGGAATTCGACGTTCCGCTGACGGCGGTGACGGCGGTGTTCGCGGTCACGCTGTGGATGCGTCTGGCCGGTGCCACGGCGGCGGGCTGGATGGCCGATCGCATGGGGCGCAAGGGCCCGCTGATGATCTCCATCCTGTGGTACTCGATCTGCAACTTCATCGCCGGCTTCTCGCCGACCTTCGCCTTCCTGTTCTTCTTCCGCGCGCTGCTCGGCATCGGCATGGGCGCGGAGTGGCCGGCGGGTGCAGCACTGGCGATGGAATCCTGGCCGATCCGGTCGCGCGGCTTCATGAGCGGCGTCCTGCAGGGATCGTGGGGCCTCGGCTTCGCGATGTCGGCCGCAGCCTATGGCATCCTCTACGACCATATCGGTTGGCGCGGCCTGTTGTGGATCGGGATCCTGCCGGCCTTGGTAGTGGTCTGGATCCGCTTCTACGTGAAGGAGCCCGAGGTCTGGGTCGAGAACAAGCGCCTGCAAAAGGAGAAGAAGGCCGAAGTGCACGCGCCGTTGCTCTCGATCTTCAAGCGTGGCCTGCTGTGGAACACGCTGACCGGCATCCTCTGGATGGCCGCTGCCTTCTGCGTCTACTACTCGATCTGGGCGCTGTTCTCGAGCTACCTGCAGAAGGAGCTGAACTGGACGCCGGCGATGGTGGCGTTTCCCCTGTTCTGGGCCAATATCGTGGTCTTCGCCGGCAACTGCATATGGGGACTGGTGGCGGATAAATGGGGCCGGCGGTGGGCGATCATGATACCGGCGGCCATCGCGATCTTCGTCACGCCGCTCTACCTCTGGACGAAGGACCCGACGTTGATCATCTGGGGCTTCATCCTCCAGGGCCTGTTCGGCGGCGCGATCTACGGCCAGAACCCGAGCTACCTGTCGGAGCGCTACCCAACCGAAGTGCGGGCCACCGCCTCGGGCTTCGTCTACCACCAGGGTGCGATCTGGGGTGGCTTCGTGGCGCCGGTGCTGACCTACTTCGCCGTCGAGATGAAAATGGGCTTCGCCCTGCCCATGATGATCAGCACAATGGTCTTCCTGGTCATCGTCATCATCGCCGTGTGGCTGGGGCCAGAAACCAAGGGCAAGCAATTGACTGCGGATCTGGAGATTGCCCCGATGCCTGCCGAGTAATTGACCTTTCCCTGCCTCCCCCGTCTGAAGGGGAGGCAGGGAGGGATGGGCGCCGAGACGCTGCTTGGGATCGATATGCTGGCATTATCGAAGAAGTGGGCGTCCTTCCTGTTCTCCCAGCCGACAACCGGCATGGGATACCAAATAGCCTCCATCTCCCTGAACGACGGTCGTCGCTTCGATCGGGTGCGGATCGACGGCGGCTGCATCACCAGGATCGGCGACAAGGCAGATATTCCGTTCGAAGAGGCGGAAATCGAGCGCATCATCGTCAATCACGGACGCTGACGGGCCGTCAATTCGGCCGTTACCAACCAGAAACTTGATCCTGCGCAGCCGAGCGCCATTTTGGGGCCAAGAGGTAATCCCATGATCGAACGCAGACCCTTTGAAAAGTTGGGCAAGTCGGACCACGGCTGGCTCAAGGCCAACTTCCATTTCAGCTTTGCCGACTACCGCAACAACGACCGCGTGCACTGGGGTGCGCTGCGCGTATGGAACAATGACCGCATCGCGCCCAATTCGGGCTTCCCGCCGCATCCCCATCGCGACATGGAGATCGTGACCTACGTCATCAAAGGCGCGATCACCCATCAGGATCACCTGGGTAACCAGGGCCGCACCGAAGCGGGCCAGATCCAGGTGATGAGTGCGGGTAACGGCATCCAGCACGCCGAGTACAACAAAGAGAGCGCCGAGACCGAGCTGTTCCAGATCTGGATCCTGCCCAACAAGCAGGGCGTGCCGGCGCGCTGGGAGACCGTCGATTTCCCGGCCGACGGGCGCGACGGCAAGCTCGTGCCGCTCGCGTCGGGCCGTGGCCATGACGGGGCGATCCCGCTCTATGCCGACGGCGCGCTGTTTGCCGGCACCCTGAAGGCCGGCCAGACGATCACGCAGAGGCTGGACGGCAAGCCCGCCTATCTCGTGCCGGCCAAGGGCAGGATCGAGGTGCTGGGCGCGGACGGCAAGTCGGTGACGGCCAACGCCCGCGACGGCGTCGCCGTGGTCGACGAGGCCGAGATCACGCTCAAGGCCAGCGAAGACGCCGAGATTGTGCTGGTCGAAACCGATCAGTTGAACTGACGCGGCGTTTCGTGCTCATGCTCCTCCCATCGGGAGGGGCGTGACATGGCCTACAAGGGCTTCGATCTGACGGGCAAGGTATCGCTGGTCACTGGCGGCAATGGCGGCATCGGCTTTGGCATGGCCGACGCGCTGGCCGAAGCGGGCGCCGATATCTGCATCTGGGGCACCAACCCCAAGAAAAATGCCGGCGTTGCAGAGAAGCTGAAGCGCCACGGCCGCAAGATCCACACCCAGATCGTCGACGTCGGCGACGAGGCTCAGGTCCAGGCGGGCTTCGCCGAGACGCTCAAGGTGATGGGCCATGTCGACAATTGCGTCGCCAATTCAGGCGTCTCGGGCCGCGGCAAGGGCTCGATCCTGGAGATGGACTACGAGGAATGGCGTCGCGTGATGCGGGTCAACCTCGACGGCGTGTTCTTCACCTTCCGTGCCGCTGCCAAGCACATGGTCGAGCGCGGAAAAGGCGGCTCGCTGGTGGCAATGGCCAGCACCGCGGCGATCGAAGGCGCAGCGCGCTCCAGCCACTATGGCGCCAGCAAGGGAGGCGTCACCGCCATGGTCCGCGCGCTGGCCGTCGAACTTGCGCGCTACAAAATCACCGCCAATTCGATCCTGCCGGGCTGGATCGAGACTGAAATGACCGCCAATGCCTTCGGCAACGAAAGGTTCGCCGGCAACGTCATGCCGCGCATCCCCGAACGGCGCTGGGGCGTCGGCGCCGATTTCGGGCCGATCGCCGTCTATCTGGCGAGCGGCGCCACCGGATACACGACGGGGCGCGACTTCGTCATCGATGGCGGCTATACGTTGTTCTAGTCCTTAAGAAAGCTCGGGAGCGGAAAATGATCAAGAAACTCGCAGCCTCTGTGGCAATCGCCCTGCTGGTCGCCGCTGCGTCGGCGTCGGCGCAGACCGCCAAGCCGGCGACCGCCAAACCCACGCCGGCTGCCGCCACTCCCGCACCGGCCGGAGAGGACCGCTATATCGGCTACTACTACCCCAAGCCGACCTCGACCGAGATCTTCGAATCCAGCATGCAGACGATCGCCGGCACGACGCGGACACAGCGTATCCAGTTCGTCACCGTGGTGGCCATGGGCACGCTGCAGTCGGCCTATCGCGTGCCCTACGCCGTCTTCGCCAAGGGCGAGAAGGGCGACAAGCTGATCATCATCGGCATGCAGCCGGGCGAGATGAACTCGATTTATCGCATGCGCGGCGTGCTGGCCAACATGACGACCATGTCGCGGCTGTCGCCTTTCTTCCAGGAGCGCACGGTTGCCGAGGACGCAACCTTCTTCGATCTCCTGAAGCTGCTGGGCTTCGCCTCGGTCACCATCACCGACGGCGACAAGCTCACCCATCAGGTGACGATAAAATAAGGCGCGCACCTGCGCGCGCCTGGCGGCGTGTAGCGCCGCAGGGAGCTATGCGTTTTGCCGACTACGTCGGCAAAAGCGCTGAGCGACCGAAGCGCGGGCGCCGCGCAGAGCAGAAAAAATCCAAGTGTCGCAGCGCCGAGCGCAATTTGCACTGCGCGGGCTCTCGCGCTTGATTACAAGCGCGAGAGCCCGCGCTGCTAACGCAGCGCGTTATCGATTTCGTCGTGATACCAGCCCAGCGCCTTCTCGAACTTGCCGAAGGTCTGGCGCTGGTTGGCCCCAGTGTGGCAGTTGCGCTGGATGGTCTCGCCGATGCTGAGATCCTCGACGAGCGCTGATCCGAACAGGTCGCGGTTGGCCTCCCAGTAGCTCTCCGGCTTCTTGGCCTTCTCCTCCGGACTGATCAGCACCGAGAAGTGCAGCACCGACTCCTCGGGCGCGATCGGGAAGCTGGTGAACACGCCGCAATGGTCCTGAGTGTAGGCCAGCACCGTGTTGGGAAAGAGCGAATAGAGCACGATGGCGTGGTCGAGGATGCGCCAATCCTTTTTCGGCTGGCCCTCGAGCTCGACAAGCGTGCGTTTGGCGGCGGAGATCCTTATGTGCCGGCCCATCTGCTCGTAGGTCGCGATGTTGTCGAGGAACAGCGGGAACACCGTGCCGGGATGAAGATAGCGGAAGTGATAGAGCTCGAGGAACGTGTCGATCACCAGCTTCCAGTTCATGTTCTTGCGGATCGGCTCGAAGCTGTGCCGCTCCCAGCCCTCCATGGTCCAGGCCTGCAGGTCGGGCTTTATCGGACCGAGATAGCTGTCGATATCCAGTGCCGCATCCTCGTTGTCCTCCAGGACCGTCGGCACAACCCAAATCAGCCCGTACTTCTCGGCAACCTTGAGGCGACGCAGGCTGTGCTTGCTCTTGTCGACATCGCCGAACGCCGTGCCGTCGGTGATTCCGACCAGCCGGCCGGTGAGGTCGTAGCTCCAGCCATGATAGGGACACACGAAGGCACGCTTGTTCGAGCCACAGGGCTTGGGTTCGACGGAAGCGCTGCGGTGACGGCAGACATTGAGGAAGGCGCGCAGCACGCCATCGGTGCCGCGCACGATCAGGATCGGCTGGCCGGTCTCGTTGTGCACCACGAAGTCGCCCGGTTTGCGCACCTGGCCCGAGTGGCCGACCACGACCGGATGCTTGCGGAACAACACCGCCACCTCGCGCTGGTACTGCGCCGGATCGAAATAGCCTTCGACCGCGGTGTGGCTGAGCCCCGGCCCGTCGTCGCGGGTGTTGGTGCGCACCATGTCGAGCATTCGCTCGAGGTAGGCCACCTGGTCAGCGTGCTGCATGGTCGTCTCGCTCCCTAGATCGCGTTCATGCCGCCGTCGATCACCAGCTCGCTGCCGGTGACGAAGCGCGATTCGTCGGAAATCAGGTAGAGGATGCCATAGGCGATATCCTCGGGCGCGCCGAATCCGCCGATCGGGATGGTCCTGAGCGCCCGCTCCCTGGCCTTGTCATTGGGCAGGATGCCCTGGCCCATCGGCGTCATGATGATGCCGGGATGGACCGAATTGCAGCGCACCTTGTAGCCCTTGCGCGCGCAGTCGATCGCCACCGTCTTGGTGAACTGCCGCACCGCCCCCTTGCTGGCGCCGTAGGCCGACAGCGCGGGCGTGCCGAGGAAAGCCGCAAGCGAGGAAGTGTTGACGACCGAGCCGCCACCCGATTGGCGCAGCGCCGGCACACCGTATTTGCAGCCGAGGAAGACGCCTTCGACGTTGATCGACAGCATGCGCCGCCATTGCTCCAGGGTCTCGGTCTCGAAGGTCGAAGGATAGGGACCGGCGATGCCGGCGTTGTTGACCAGCCCATTCAGCTTGCCCTCGCGCGCCATCACTTCGTCGATGATGCGCTTCCAGTCGACCTCTTTGGCCGTGTCGTGCTCCTCGAAACGCGACTTGCCGCCGATCTGCTGCACCGTCTCCAGGCCGCCCGGCCGGTTGATGTCGGTCACGATCACCGTCGCGCCCTCTGCGGCAAGCAGCTTCGCGGTCGCGCGGCCGATGCCGGACCCCGCGCCCGTCACCAGCACGACCTTGTCTGCAACTCGGCCCATATGTTCCTTCCCCAAACTTTCTTGAGCCAAGGCTAGAAGCAGCGCAGGCTTGTCACAAGCAAGGAGGGACGCCCATGGCCCGCACACTGGAATTCTACTTCGACTACGGCAGCCCCTACAGCTACCTGGCCGACACCCAGGTCGAGGCCGTCGCCAAGCGCGCCGGGGCGACGCTGGTGCGCAAGCCGATGCTGCTGGGCGGCGTCTTCAAGGCAACCGGCAACAGCTCGCCGACCGAGCAGCCCCTGAAATCCAAGTGGAGCGGCTTCGACATGCCGATGTGGGCGCGTCACTACGGCGTGCCGTTCCAGCGCAACCCGTTCTTTCCCATCAACACGCTCGCCCTGATGCGCGGCGCGGCGGCGGCGCAGATCGACGGCACCTTCGAGCGCTACCATCCCGCCCTGTTCAAGGCGATGTGGGTCGACGGCCGCAATCTCAACGACATTAAGGAAGTGGCCGCCGTCCTCGCCGCCGCCGGGCTCGATCCGCAAAAATTCGGGAACCGGATCCAAGATCAGGACGTTAAGGACCGACTAAAAGCCACGACAGATGAAGCGGTCGCCCGCGGCGTGTTCGGCGCCCCAACCAGCTTCGTGGACGACATGATGTTCTTCGGCAACGATCGCCTGCCGTTCGTCGAAATGGCCCTGAAAGGAGATCTCAAATGACCAAGTTCAGCGCTCTCATTTCGGCCGGCGTGTTGCTCGCCGCCGCTTCTGCCTTCGCCCAGACTGTCGCAACCTGCCCGACGGCCGGGTCGGCCGCGGCGTCCAAGACCCCGTGGGTGCTGTTCGACCTCGGCAGCGCGGCGCTGAAGCCGGAGGCCAAGCCCATCATTGCCGAGGCTGCTGCGACGGCCAAGGCGCGCAAGTCCGTCAAGGTCTGCATCGTCGGCCAGACCGACAAGCTGGGCGACAAGGCGATGAACGCCAAGCTGGCCCAGGCGCGCGCCCAAGCCGTCGCCGGCGAATTGATCCGCGCCGGCTACCCCGCGAAGGACGTTATCATCGCTTCCAATCCCGAGGCGTTCGGCAATATGAGCTTGGGGAGCAACGACGCCTCCGAGAAGGATCGTCGCGTGACGATTATCTTCCGTTAGGCGTCTTCCGCTACCCCGCGATCTCGATCACGGCCTTGCCGATCACCTTGCGGTCAAGCAGCAACTGAAACGCCTCGGCGGCGCGCTCCATCGGGAAACGGTGCGAGATGTGCGGCCGCATCACGCCGGATGCGGCAAGCCGTGGCAACTCGTCGACGTAATCCCGGCCAAGCTCGGGCGATTGGCGCCGCACCGTTTCACCGGCGCGCACGCCCAGGATGGTCAAGCCCTTGATCAGCACGTAATTGGACATGATCTTGCTCGGCCCACCCGAGGTGAAGCCGACGACCAGCAACCGCGCGCCATAGGCCGCCGCGCGCATCGACTTCTCCAGCACCTCGCCGCCGACCGGATCGTAAACGACGTCGACGCCCTTGCCGCCGGTCAGATCCCTCACGACGGCAACGAAGTCGGTGGTGCGATAGTTCACAACGTCGTCTGCGCCATTGGCCTTCACGATGGCCAGGCGCGCATCGTCGCCGCCAGTGGCGATCACCCGGGCGCCGAGATGCCTGCCGAGCTGCACGGCGGCCATGCCGACGCCACCCGACGCGCCATGGACCAGCAAGGTCTCGCCTTTTCTGAGATGGGCGCGATGGACCAGCGAATGGAAGGCCGTGGTCGCCCCGACACGGAATGCCGAGCCCTCGGCGAAGGACCAGCCTTCGGGCAAGCGCATCAGGACACCACTCGCGGGAAGTTTCACATATTCGGCCATGGCGCCGGGCCGCACGCCGAAGATCACCGTGTCTCCGGCCCGCCAGTTCTTCACGTCAGCGCCGACCTTCTCGACGGTGCCGGCCCCTTCCATGCCGGGGATGAAGGGCAACTCGGGCTTGTGCTGGTAGCCCGCGCTCAGCATCAGCACGTCGGGGAAATTGACCGAGGCGGCGCCGACCTTGATCAGCACGTCGCCCGGCCCGGGCTGCGGGATCGGTCGCTCCTCGATCTTCAGGACGGAAGGATCGCCCAGGCGATCGCAAACGACCACCCGCATCGTCGGGGCCGGCATCGTGGGCGCCCTAGTCGAGTTCGAAGGCGTTCTTGTAGTCGAGCTTCAGCGCCGGATCCTGGTCTTCCTTGCGCAGCAGGCAATTGCCGGCCACCAGCACCTCGATCTCGCTGCCCATAAAGCAGCGCCAGGCGTCTTCCGGCGTACACACGATCGGCTCGCCGCGCACATTGAACGAGGTGTTCACCAGCACCGAGCAGCCGGTCTTGGCCTTGAATGCCTCGATCAGCGCGTGGAAGTCCGGGTTGGTTTCCTTGTGCACGGTCTGCACGCGGGCGGAATAATCGACGTGGGTGACCGCGGGGATGTCGGATCGTGGCACGTTCAGCTTGTCGATGCCGAACAGCGCCTCTTCCGCCTCCGTCATGGCGCGACGGCGATCCTCGACCACCGGCGCCACCATCAGCATGTATGGGCTGTCGCTCTTGATGTCGAAATATTGGCCGACGTCCTCGCGCAGCACGGCCGGCGCGAAGGGCCGGAACGATTCGCGGTACTTGACCTTGAGGTTGAGCGTCTTCTGCATCGAGGGCGAACGGGCGTCACCCAGGATGGAGCGCGCGCCCAACGAGCGCGGGCCGAACTCCATGCGGCCCTGCATCCAGCCCACCGCCTTGGAATCGGCGAGAGCCTGCGCCGTCTGGTCGATCATCTGGGCATGGTCGAGACGGGTGAGCTTGGCGCCGGCCGCGGTGAGCCGTTGGGCGATCTCGTCGTCGCTGTATTCCGGGCCGAGGTAGGAGCCGGCCATGCCGTCCATATGGCCGTTGAGCTTGCGCGGCTGACCCATGAATCCGTGGTAGGCCGCGTATGCTGCACCGACCGCACCGCCGGCATCGCCGGCCGCCGGCTGCACCCAGATATTGTCGAACACGTTCTCACGCAGCAGCTTGCCGTTGGCGACGCAGTTCAGCGCCACGCCGCCGGCCAGGCAGATATTCCTGGCGCCGGTCTCCTTCTTCACCGACCGGCCGAGTCGCAGCACGATCTCCTCGGTGACGGCCTGGATCGAGGCCGCCAGATCCATGTGATGCTGGGTCAGCAGTTCTTCGGGCTTGCGCGCCTTGCCGCCGAACAGCGCGCCGAACTTGTCGTTCGTCATGCGCAGGCCGGTGCAGTAGTCGAAATAAGATTGGTCGAGGTGGAAGGTGCCGTCTTCCTTGAGGTCGACGATCTTGTCGAGGATCAGGCCCTTGAACTTCGGCTCGCCATAGGGCGCCAGCCCCATGACTTTATATTCACCTGAGTTGACCTTGAACCCGGTGTAGTAGGTGAAGGCCGAGTAGAGCAGGCCGATCGAATGCGGAAAATGAATCTCGCGCAGCATTTCGAGCTTGTTGCCCTGGCCCCAGCCGAGCGACGTGGTCGCCCACTCGCCGACGCCGTCCATGCACAGGATGGCGGCCTCGTCGTAGGGTGACGGGAAGAAGGCGGAGGCGGCATGGCTCTGGTGATGCTCGCCGAACAGCAGGCGCTTCTGCCAGTCGAAGTCGGGCTGCCACTTCTTCATCTCGTCGCGCAGCAGCGTTTTCTGGAACAGCTTCTCCTTCAGCCACAGCGGCATGGCCATGCGGAAGGATTTGAATCCGCGCGGCGCGTAGGCGAGGTAGGTCTCGAGCAGGCGTTCGAACTTCAGGAACGGCTTGTCGTAGAAGGCGACGTAGTCGACGTCAGCCAGCTTGATGCCGGCCCGATCGAGGCAGAACTGCACGGCTTTCTCGGGAAAGCCTGAATCGTGCTTCTTGCGGGTGAAACGCTCTTCCTGCGCGGCGCCGACCAGTTCGCCATCCTCGATCAGCGCGGCGGCGCTGTCGTGATAGAAGGCCGAGATGCCGAGAACCCGCATTGGACTGCGCCCGCTTGCCTAGAACAGCGCTAAAACAACGTGTAGATGAACGGCGCGATGGCCGAGCCTTTGGTCAGCACGATCAGGCCGCCGAAGATCACCATCATGATCAGGATCGGCAGCAACCAGAACTTCTTGCGCTCCCGCATGAAGGCCCAGAGTTCGACGATGATGGAGCCCATGACTTAAGGTCCTTTCGAATTCAGAACTGGTTGCGCATCGATTGCGGCGGCGGCCCCGGCGGCGTGCGGTCGATCCAGTAGCTCTTGGCGCTCCGATCCAACCGCAGTCGCAGGAAATCCTTGCCGAAAGCGCGCATAACCAGACCGATCGGCATGATGGTGACAAAAAACAGCAGGCCCAGCACGATCGGGTTCATGACTTTATAGAGCAGCAACCCGAACTTCAGCCACAGCCGGTTGAGGGGGTTGAGAAGCCGTGGAAAGGTAAGGGCAACGGCTAAAAACACCGCGGCAACCGGAAGGGTCCAGTGCCAGGTCGCGCTGCCGCGCCACAGCGAGAGCGCGGCAAGGATTGCAAAGAAGCCCGCAAAGACCAGGCCGAAACCGCGATCGGTACCGACCTTGACGTGTTCCTCGCGCGAAAAATCTTCGTGAAGTTGGCTGGATGCCATTTGTGATGCGACTGGGGTGGTTGGGGGCCTTTAACTCGACGATCCCAAACGCCAAGTCAATTGGCGACTGCCCCGAAACCTACGCCGGCGACCGCAGCGCCTGGGCCAGAAGCGCACTTAGGGTCAGGCGCCACACCGCAGCGGCCCGCTCGAAGCTCAGCTTGTCGCGCCGGCGCAGAACGATCCAGGCGTCGAGCGATAGCGCCGCGCCGATGGCGTCGGCCAGCTCCTGCTGGGCCTCGTCGCCCAAAGCAGCGAATTCCGGGACAAAAACCTGATGCGTGGCTTCGCGCAACTCCAGCCGCGAAGCCAGGCCGCGCTCGATCAGGGCGGGATTGTCGACGAACTGGCCGGCGGCGACCCGCAGCGGCACGATCTTGTCGAACAGCTGACCGAGGTGCTGCACAACCGAATGGACCCGCGCCGATAGGGGCCGGTCGCTCGGGGTCCGCGACGGCACCACTAGGTCTTCCCGGATGCTGTCCACGACAGTTACAAAAAGTGACTCAACATCGCCGAAATGCTGGAAAACCGACCGGACCGAGACGTCGGCTCGCTTGGCCACGGCCACGACCGTTGGCGCTACGCTGGTCTCAGAAATCATGGCCTTGGCGGCCTCGATGATCTTGCGCCGCGTCTCCGCCGCTCTCCGGTTGCGCCCGTCGCTCACGACCATTTCGCCTACCTGTGCCACGGCGTCGCCGCGCGGCATTACCGCTGCTTCGTTCATTTCCAATTCCCAATCGGAGTGAAGGCAGACGGTAGTCAACGCACAAACCGTCGCCTATGGAGGGCGTCAGATAGGGCCCGAGTGGGGCAGGAACAAGGTAAAGACCGTCGCAGGACCATGAATACGAGCCATGCCAATACCCCCCTCGCCGTGCTGTGGGACTTCGGTGGGGTCATTCTGACCAGCCCCTTCGAGGCCTTCAGAAACTACGAACGCGAGGCAGGCCTTCCCGAAGATTTCATTCGCAGGCTCAATGCACGCAATCCCGACACCAATGCCTGGGCGAAAATGGAACGAAGCGAAGTTTCGCTGGAAGACTTCGTCACCCTGTTCCAGGAGGAAGCACGTGAGCAGGGTCACACGCTCGATGGCTGGCGCATTCTGCAGTCACTAAGCGGCGACATTCGGCCGCAGATGGTGGAAGCGCTGCGCCGCTGCAAGGCCGCCTTTCGGACCGCCTGCATCACCAACAACATGAAGGCAGGCGACGGGCCCGGCATGTCGCGCAGCCCCGACAAGGCGAGGGCCGTCGCCGAAATCATGACGCTGTTCGAACATGTGGTGGAATCGAGCAAGCTCGGCTGGCGCAAGCCCGATCCGCGGATCTACCGACACACCTGCGACCTGCTCAGCGTGCCGCCCGAGCGCTGCGTCTATCTCGACGATCTCGGCATCAACCTGAAGCCCGCCCGCGCCATGGGCATGCGCACCATCAAGGTCGGCGACCCCGACATCGCCATCGCCGAGCTCGAGACCATGGTCGGCATTCCTCTGCGAGCCTGACTATGAAGCGCATCGCGCGACCGATCACCGCCAAATACCTTCAAAACGCCGCCGCGTTCTATCTCGAGCGCTATCCCAGTACGGCCGAGGGCCTGCGCCGCGTCTTGAACCGGCGCGTACGCAAAGCCCAGATGCTCGAAGCGCCGGTGATGGACAACGTCAAGCAGGCGATCGAGACCATCGTGGCGAAGTTCGTCGATGCCGGAGTGATCGACGACAAGGCCTTCGCGCAAACCAAGGCGCGTTCGCTGCACCGGCGCGGCACATCGGGCCGGCTGACGCGCCAAAAGCTCAAGATGGCAGGTGTCGACGGTGACACGCTCGACAAGGCGATGGACGGCCTCGACCTCGAGCTGGACACCAACCCGGCTCAACGCGAATGGCAGGCCGCCGTAGCGCTCGCCTGCCGCCGTCGCGTCGGCCCCTTCCGCCAAAAGGACCGCAAGGATCACCGCACGAAGGACCTCGCCGCCATGGCGCGCGCCGGCTTCGCTTATGACGTTGCCAAAAAGGTGATCGATGCCGCCGACCCCGATGCACTGGACGAAGCCTGACGGCGCGGCCATGGTCTGCTCAGGAGTTCCGGCATGACGGTCACGATCTGGCACAATCCTCGCTGTGGCAAGTCGCGTCAGACGCTCAAGCTGCTGCGCAGGAAAGGCGTCGAGCCAACGATCCGGGAATATCTCAAGGCACCGCCCAGTAGAGCTGAAGTGGAAAAGCTGATCGATCTGCTAGGCGGCGATCCGGGCGCGCTGATCCGCGACGACGAGCCGCAGTTCAAGGCACTCAAGAAGAAGAAGGCCGATCTCGGCAAGGCCGAGATTGCCAAAGCAATCGCTGCCCACCCGATCCTGCTGCAGCGACCCATCGTCGTCGCGGGCTCGCGCGCTGCGATCGGCCGGCCGCCCGAAGCGGTGTTGCCGCTTCTGAAATAGCGCCATGACCGTCGGACGTATTCGCCTCTGGTCGGGCTACGTCCTTCTCTTCTATGTCATCACCCATCTGCTCAATCACGCGCTCGGCCTGATCTCGCTGCGCGTCGTCGAAATGGGCCGCATCTGGTTCGTCTTTATCTGGCAGAATCCGCTGGGCCAGACCGCGCTCTACGGCGCGCTCCTCGTGCATTTTACGCTGGCGATGTGGTCGGTGTTCCGGCGGCGCGCGCTCAGGCTCTCGCCCTGGGAGTGGACGCAGTTGGGCCTCGGATCTCTCATCGTGCCGCTCGGCGCCCTACACGTCGTCGGCACGCGCCTAGCGTATGAGCTCTACGACGTGCAAAGCGGCTACCCTTGGGTGCTGGGTTCCTTGGTTTCCGGGACCTGGCTCGGTGTCGCCCGCCAGTTCGGCCTGGTGTTCGTCGTCTGGATCCACGCCTGCATCGGCCTGCACTTCGCCTGGCGCCTCAGGCCGTGGTATCGGACGTGGCTGCCGGCACTCTACGCCGTGGCGTTGCTGGTTCCGGCGGCCGGCCTTGGCGGCGCTGCAATAGCGCTGCGCGACTTCGCCGAACTCGCCCAACAACCTGGCTTCCTGAACGGAGTCTTCGAACGCGCCGGTGCAACGAGTCCAGAGCATGCGGCTGCTCTCTACATGATCGCCGACAGCTTGATGGCCGCATCCGTGCTGCTGTTGGCGGCTTGCTTCGCGGCACGTCCGGTGCGCGATTTGTGGGAACGGCGCGCCGGCGTGGTCCATCTGACCTACGGCGACCTCAAGACCGTGTCGTTGCCGACCGGCCTCAGCGTGCTCGAGATGAGCAGGCTGGGCGGCATCCCGCACGCTTCGGTGTGCGGCGGCCGGGGTCGTTGTTCGACCTGTCGCGTGCGGGTCGGCGGGCCCGATCGCGGCCTGCTGCCAGAGGCGTCGCCGGAAGAACAGAAGGTGCTGGCGCGCGTCGGCGCACCCGCCAATGTGCGACTGGCCTGCCAGTTACGGCCGCCGCCGGGCCGCTACCGCATTACGCCGCTGCTGCCGGCCTCGGCCGGCCCGGTCGAAGCCTATCGCCGCCAGCCGCAGGCACACGGCGGCGAGCGCTATGTCGCGATCCTGTTCGCCGACATCCGCGGCTTCACCTCGATCTCGGAGGGCAAGCTGCCCTACGACGTCGTGTTCCTGCTCAACCGTTATTTCCGCGCCACCGGTCATGCCGTCGAAGCCGCGGGCGGCCGCCTCGACAAATTCATCGGCGACGGCGTGATGGCGATCTTCGGTCTCGATAGCGGGCCGCAAGTCGCCTGTCGCCAAGCGCTCGATGCGGCGCGGCGCATGGCGCATGCCCTCGACGATCTCAACGAGGCGCTGTCGGGCGATCTCGACCAGCCTTTGCGCATCGGCATCGGGCTGCATGCCGGACCGACCATCGTGGGCGAGATGGGCTACGAGCGCGCCACTCAACTCACCGTGATCGGCGATACCGTCAATACCGCCAGCCGCCTGGAGACGCTCACCAAGGAATTCGGCGTCGAGCTTGTCGTGTCGCAGGAACTTCTCGACCAGGCCGGAACCGATCTGCCGACCTCCACTGGTCACGAGGTTGAAATCCGCGGTCGTCAGGGACGCTTGGCGGTGCGGGCGGTCAAGCGGGCCACCGAACTCACGGCATTGTCATAATAATTTCGTTGCGCAAAGGGGTATGCGAGTAAGAATCCCCGCAAACAGGAGGTGGACCATGCGCTTGACCTTTTTCGCTACCCTTGCGTCGCTTGCCCTCGGCCTTTCCGCGACAGCCTACGCTGCCGGCGGTGGCGGTGGCAGCATGGATTCGACGCCGCCCAAGGTCATCGATGCCAACTTCACGCGCGCCAAGGCAATGATCGAGGCTAAGGACTACAGGGGCTCGCTACCGCTCCTGCAGCAGGTCGTTGCCAAGGATCCCAAGAACGCCGACGCCTACAATCTGATGGGCTATGCCACGCGCAAGTCGGGCGACCCCAACGGCTCCCTGCAATACTACAATCAGGCGCTCTCGATCGATCCTAAGCATCTCGGCGCGCACGAGTATGTCGGTGAAGCCTATCTGATGCTCGATCGTCCGAAAGAGGCCGACCAGCATCTGGCGCGGCTCGACTCGCTCTGCGTCTTCGGCTGCAGCGAGTACAAGATGCTGAAGGCCGCGATCGCCGACTACAAGGCAGGCAAGAAGCCGGCATCCTAGAGCACATTCCTGTTTGCCGGA
>PLYQ01000127.1 GCA_003153415.1 Rhodospirillales bacterium
GCCGAACGCGATGTTCTTCGCGACGCTCAGGTGCGGGAACAGCGCATAGTTCTGGAACACCATGCCGATATCGCGCCTATAGGGCGGCAGCCGCACCACCGAGACTCCGTTCAAGGCGATCGTCCCGGCATCGGGCTGTTGCAGACCGGCAACCATCATCAGGGTCGTCGTCTTGCCGGAACCCGAGGGGCCGAGCAGCGTGAGGAATTCGCCTGTGCGCAGCCGCAGGTCGAGGTTGTCTACGGCCAGCACCGCGTCGTATCGCTTGCGCACGCCCGACAGCTCAAGGACGGCCTCCTCCATCTGTCCTCTGCCGTCAGGTCAGCCGCAAGCTGCGTCCGGCGCGCAATGCCAGATCTGCGAGCAGCACCAGGAACGCGAACAGGAAGCACACCGAGGCGATAGCGGCGATCGTCGGATCGAAATCTCCCATAAGGTTCGACCACATCTGCACCGCGACCGGGCGTACGCGGGCTGAGCTCACAAACAGGGAGACGATCAGCTCGTCGAAGGAGAGAATCATTGCGATCAGCAGCGAAGACAGAACGGCCGGCAGCACCAGCGGCAGAGTGATGCGGCGAAACGTGGCCCAAGGCGGCGCGCCCAGCGTCGCGGCCGCCAGCTCCAGCCGCGCATCCTGCACGCGCAACGCGGACGCGACCGTCGCCACCACATAGGGCAGGTTGAGCACGGTGTGCCCGATGATGAGGCCGGTTAGGGTGCCGTTCAAACCGAGGCCGCGATAGACGCCGAACAGCGCCGCTGCTGTGATCATGCCCGGCACCACGATCGGCAGCATGAGGCACGCCATGATGAAAGGCGCTCCGGGCACGCGCCCGCGGACCAGCGCATACGCCGCCGCAGTGCCCATGATCGTGGCCAGGATCGACGACGGCACGAGAAGTTCGACGCTCACCAGCAGGGAATTCATCCAGGCCGGTGTCGAGAAAAGCAGCATGTACCAGCGCAGCGAGAGGCCGGGCGGTGGGAATTGCAGGAACGGCGCCGAGCTGAACGAGATGATCAGCACTACGACCAGCGGCGACAGAAGACAAACCGCCACGAAGACGCACAGCGCGGCGCGCAGAAGGCGCCAGGGTCGCATGCCGTCGTTGCTCGCGATTGGGCTCACCGGGCGATCTCCTTCAGCCCGACAGTGAGCTGCAGGAGCGCCAGCAGCACACCGGTGGCGAGCAGAAGCACGAGTGACAGTGCGCCGGCGACGCCCCAATTGCCGAACGTCGCGATCTGATCCTGAATGAGCTGGGCGACCATTTGTTGGCGGGCGCCACCCAGCAGGGCGGGAATGATGTAATAGCCAAGCGTGCTGATGAACACGAGAGTCGCGCCGGTCATCACACCTGGCAAAGTGAGAGGCAAGTAGACCCGCACGAAGGCGCGCAGCGGGGGCGCGCCCAGTGTGGCGGCCGCCTTCATCAGCGCCGGGTCGATGCGCGCCATCGCGGAATAGAGCGGGAAGATGACGAACGGCAGGAGCACCTGCACGCATCCCGCCAGCAGGCCGGTCAGATTGTAGAGCAGCGGCAAGGGCTCATCGATGAAGCCGAAACCGATCAGGAACGAGTTGATGACGCCGTGCCGCTGCAGAAGGATCGCAGTGGCAAAACTGCGCACCAGCAGGCTGGTCCAGAACGGCACCAGCACGAGGAACACCAGCCAGCGGCGCAGCCGCGCCGAACCGTGGGCCATCATGTGCGCCACGGGGAACCCCAGAAGCACAACGATCGGTGTGACGATCGCGCTGATGAGCAGCGTGTTGCCCATGACCCGCAGATAGACCGGCCGCTGCCACAGCAACTCGAAGTTCTGGAACCCCGGCTGCGGAAAGGTGAAGGCGCGCGCCAGCAGCCAGCCGACCGGCCCCAGGAATGCCACCGTCAGCAGCAGGGTGGCCGGCAGAAGGAGCCAGATGCGCCGGTCGATCGGCCTCATCGATGCAGCATCGCCATCACGCGAGCTTCCACGCCGTCCAGCGTTCCGTGAGCTTCTTGAGGTTATCGCGCCAGTATGCCTGATCGAGCACCAAGCCGCGCTTGGTGTTCTCCGGCGCCGTACAAAGCCACGGCTCGAGCTTGGGGTCGATCGACTTGAAGGCCTCGTTATTGGTTGGCGAGTAAGCAATCAGGTTGGCGAGCTTCGCCTGATTCTCGGCCAACGTCATTGTGTCGATCAGGCGCATGGCGGCGTCGCGGTTTCGGCTGCCGCGTGGCACGACGAGATAGTCAACCTGCTGGATGTTCTGCTCCCACGACAGCGCGATCTTCGCACCTTTTTGCGCAGCGTCGTAGACGCGACCGTTCAGGATAACGCCGGCGGTCACTTCGCGATCGACGAACAGCTGCTGCGATTGCGAATTCGTGGACCAGAAAACCGTGTGTTCCTTGATGACGTCGAGCTTCTTGAAGGCGCGATCGACATCGAGCGGATAGAGCTTGTCGGCTGCGACGCCGTCGGCCAGCAGCGCCACCTCAAGCGAAGCGGTGGGCGAATCTTGCAGCGTCCGTTTGCCGGGGAACTTCTTGAGGTCGAACAGGTCGGCCCAGGTCTTCGGCGCGCCGTTTGGGAAGGCCGTCGTGCTGAAGCCGAGATTGGAAGACCAAACGATGCAGCCCACACCGTACTCGCTCACGAAGCGTGGATCGATGCGGCTGGTGGTGATGAGCTTGGTGTCGATCTTCTCGAACAGCCCATCCTTGATGCCAACCTCGAGAAAGCCGCCCGTGACGTCGGCGACGTCCCAATCAGGCGTGCCACTGGCGATCATGGCGCGGAACTTGGCGGGGTTCATCGGCCCATCCTGTACGACCTTGGCGCCGGTGGCCTTTTCGAAAGGCTCGCAGTAGCTCACTTTTTCGGCGTCCTGGTAGGCACCGCCCCAACTCGCGAAGACCACGGTGGTGCCTTTGAGGTCCGGGCCGCCCTGTGCCCGCGCCGCGAACGGCGATGCTGCGGCAGCCGCGGCGCCTGCCAAGAGCGTGCGGCGAGTGGTCGATCTGGTCATGAAGGTTCCCCTTTGCGAAGCAGCATAAGCGTCAATCTACTTAACTCCTCAAATTCTCCCGCAGCGTCAGGCCGGTATAGTCGGTCCGAAACAAGCCGCGGCGCTGCAGCTCGGGCACGACGCTGCGGCAGAACTGCTCGAACATGCCCGGGAAATTGACCGGCGACAGGACGAAGCCGTCGCACACGCCTGTCTCGAAGATTTCCTGCAGGCGGTCGGCGACCATCGAGGCCGTGCCGACGAGCTCACCTCCGCGCCCGCGCTGCACGGCGACCTCGGCAAAGCTCAGGCCTTTAGCCTTCATGGTCTGTTTCAGCACGTCCTCCGAGCCCTTCATGCCCTGGTTGCCCTGCAGGCTGGCTAGGGTGACACCCTCCTTGAGCTTGGTGATGTCGGCGCCGAGACCGCTGGAAGTCGTGGCCCGGTTGAGTTCAGGGCTGATCAGGCTGTCGAGATAGGCGGCTCGCTCGCGGGCGATCGACTCGGTCTCGCCGAGGACGACCGAGATGTTGGGCAGGATGTTGCACTCGCTGGGCGCCCGCCCGCGCGCCTGCATGCGCGTCTTGATGTCTTGGTAGAATTCGCGCATTTCCTCCGGACCGCGCTGGATGGTGAAGATCACCTCCGCCCAGCGCGCCGCGAACTCCCGCCCGCGGTCGGAGCTGCCAGCCTGCATGATAACGGGATGGCCCTGCGGGCTGCGCGGAATCGAAAGAGGGCCGCGCGTCTTGATCCACCGTCCGTGGTAGTTGGCGTAGTGGACCTTGGTCGGATCGGCAAACACGCCCGCCGTCTTGTCGAGGACGAAGGCGCCCTCTTCCCAGCCGTTCCACAGCGCAAAGCATGCCTCCAGGACTTCGTCTGCCCTGTCATAGCGCAGTTCGCGCGGGGGCAATTCATCAAGGCCGGCATTGCGGGCCTCTAGATCGGTGGCCGAAGTCACGACGTTCCAGGCCACGCGTCCCTTGCTCATCACATCGAGCGACGCCAGCCAGCGGGCGAGGTGATAGGCGGAGTGGAAGCTCGTGGAGAGCGTAGCGCCGACCCCGAGATGGCGGGTTGCCGCTGCCATGACCGGCAGGACCACGGTCGGGTCGAGGAAACTGATCTGTCCGCCGCCCCGCACATAGGCGTCGTAGCTGCCATCATGGATGTCGTAGAGGCCGAACAGATCGGCGAAGAAGCATCCGTCGAACTTCGCTGCTTCCAGCACGCGCGCAATATGCTCGTACCGGCTCGCGTCGAGGATATCGTCCAGCGTCGACTCAGGATGGCGCCAGCCCCCTGTATGCTGCGCGGTCGGGCCGGTCTTGAGATAGGCGATCAGATGCATTTGGCGTCTGGTCATCGCAGCCGGTGCCCCCCAATCCGTACTGGAGCCGGCATTATTGCCGAGGGGCGGACGGCCTGCAGCATTTATTGTGCGTATACGAACGGTTCCTCGGTGTATTTCTCCCGGGTTAGCCCTCCGCAACCGCCCCCGGCACCCAGCACCGCTTCTCCCTGTCATAGATCGCGCCGAGATTGCAGCGCACCGTCGCGCGCCACGTCAGCCGCTTCTCCTTCCTCCGCGTCGTACCACTTCGCGGAGGCCACATCCCGAACGTTCTCTCTTGGCGCACGGCCAGTGGTTACGCGCGTCGTTCACGACCCAGACATTCAGCGCTTCTTGAGCCTCTCCCCCGGAAGGCCTACGACGCTGGCTGCCGCTCGCGCCAGGGCCGGACCTGCTCAAGCTGTGCCGCCAACGAGAATAGCATTTCTTCGGCGCCGAAGCGGCCAACGAAATGCAGCCCGATGGGAAGTCCATCGTCGGTCCATTCCAGGGGCACCGACATGGCCGGCACGCCGGTGGCGTTGCATACCGAGGTGAAGGGCACCATGGGTGCCAGCCCTTCCTCGTATTGCTCGAGCGAGCCGTCCATCCGGACCGCGCCCAAGGGCAGGCTCGTGCGGGCGATCGTGGGCGAGAGCAGCACGTCGTATTTCTCGAAGAAGGCGCCCAGCGCACGGCCGGTGCGATGGAAGGTCTGCACGGCGCGGATGTAGTCGTTGGCCGAGAAGCCACGCCCCCGTTCGGCGTAAAGCCGGGTTACGGGCTCAAGGTCGCCCGGTCCCGGCACGCGGCCTCCGGCCCGGATCTGGATGTTCGCATAAGTGTTGGCGGACATCACCGTGCCGAAGGTGGCGCCGGTCGCCGCGGCGTCGTAGTCGGGCGACGCCTCCTCGACATGGTGGCCGAGGTCGGCCAGAAGCTTGGCCGTGCGCTCGACCGCGCCGACCAACACCGGATCGATTGGCGCGCCGCCCACCGGCTTGCGCATGAAAGCTACGCGCAGTCTGCCCGGCGTGCGCTGCGTAGCCTCGAGGAACGTGCCCTCGACGGGCGGCGCGCGATAGGGATCACCCGGCTCGCCACCAGCCAGCGCATCGAGCAGCGCCGCACTGTCCCGCACCGAGATCGACACGCAATGCTGCGCACCCGCTCCCGCCAGCGTCTCGCCGATCGGCGCCAGGCTCACCCGCCCGCGCGACGGTTTCAGGCCGAACAGGCCGCAGAGCGACGCCGGGATGCGAATGGAACCGCCGCCATCGGTCGCGTGCGCCATCGGCAGACCGCGTGCCGCGACAACCGCCGCCGAGCCGCCGGATGATCCGCCTGAGGAGAGATCCTTGCGCCAGGGACTAACCGTCGCGCCGCCGAAGGCGGGCTCGGTCGTGGGCGCCAGTCCGAATTCGCTGGTATTGCTGCGGCCCACGATCACCAACCCGGCCCGCCGCATGCGCGCCACCGCGGCACTGTCGGCGGCGGCGACCGGCTCCTTGGCGAAGAAGCGCGAGCCCAGCGTCGTCGGTGTGCCAGCACAGTCGGCCATGAGTTGCTTCACGACGAAGGGCACGCCGTGGAAGGGCCCCTCACCCGCCGCCGCGACGGATTTGTCTAGCAGCGCGCCGTCATAGAAATCCGTGATGGCATTCAGCGACGTGTTGAGGTTGTGCAGGCGCGCGATCGAGTCGTCCACCAGCTCGCGGACGCCGATCTTGCGCGCCTTGACCATCTCGCCGACGGCCAGCGCATCGTGTGTTGCGAAGAGATCGTCCACCGCCTAGTGCCGCCAACGCTCGAGATTGGCGGCGACGAAGGCGTCATCGTGCAGCTCGGGATAGGTTGCGTAGAGCCGGTCGATGCCTTCGCTCTGTCCCGGACTGAGCTTCTCGTGCGGATCGAGGCACTCGATGGAGGTCATCAGCCCCTGCCGGCGGAGAATCTCGTGGCATCCCGGAATGCAGCCAGCGAAATCGTGGTCGACGTCGAACACCACGCTGTTGCAGTCGGTGACGAACGAATCGAGCGCCAGCACCTCGGGTGGAATCGCGCCCGCCGACACCGAGAGCTTGAGCCGCTCCAGGAGCTTCACCGCGCCCCGCGTCCACACGCTCCAGTGCCCGAGGAGACCGCCGCGGAAGCGCAATGTTACTTCACGGTTGCCGGTACGCACGACCAGCGGTGTCACGAGGTCGGCCACGATATGGTCGTCGTTGCCGGTGTAGAGCGTG
>PLYQ01000060.1:0-21662 GCA_003153415.1 Rhodospirillales bacterium
AGCGGCGCCAGGTTCTCCTCCAGCTCCGTGACGGCGCCGGGATAGGTGCAATCGTAGTGGGGGTAGTCGGCGCCCCAGAACACGCAGTGATCGAGGCCGAGCTCCTTCAGCCGCGGCAGCATGTGGGCCTCGTCCGATTCGATGGAGATGAAGCACTGCTCGCGGAACAGCTCGGAGGGCTTGCGCTTGAGCCACGGCACATGCTGGCCCATCGAGTCGAAATGGCCGTCGAGGCGCTCGATCCAATATTCCAGCCAGCCCAGTCCTGATTCCAGGAACGCCACGCGCAGGCTGGGATGCCGGTCGAGCACGCCGCCGGCAACGATGTCGAGCACCGCCGCCATCTGCTCGAAGGGATGGCAGATCATGTGGCTGAAGAACAGGTTGTCGTAGCGGCCGGTGGCGAAGCTCGGCATCAGCGCGCCGAAGCTGCCGTGGACGGCGGCGAACAGGCCGTTGCCCGCGACCCGCTCCCAGAACGGTTTTAGCGAGTCATCGTAGAGCGCCAGACCCTTGTAGCGCTCCGGCCGGAAGCAGGCGCCCTTCAGCCCCAGCTTCGCAATGTGGTCGACCTCGCGGGCCGCCGCGTCGACGTTCTGCAGCGGCACGATGCCGACCGCCTGAAGCCTGCCGCGCCCGTCGCGGCACATGTCGGCGATCCACTCGTTGTAGCCGTGGCAGGCGGCGGCGGCGACGGCGGGATCCTCGATGTCGCCCGCGATCAGGTAGAGCGAGGGATAGAGCAGCGAGCGCTCGATGCCCTCCTCCTCCAGCACCGTGGCGCGGGCGCCGCCGTCGTAGGAGCCGGGCAGGATGTCCGCCCAGCTCGGCACGTTGTTGGGATCGTCCATGCCCCACGGCACGCAAGCCGCGGCCGGTCGCAGGTTGCGCCGGATCCTGCCGTTGATCGAGATCCAGTCGCGGCCGTCGCTGTCGCGCTCCACGCGGATCGCGTCGGCCCGGAAACGCTTCTCGATATAGTCGTTCCACACCGCGGGCGGCTCACGGATGTGGCCGTCAGCGTCGATGACCCTTTTCGCCATTTGTTTCCTCCCGGATCTCTTGCGAGACTTCGCGCCTCGCAGCCTCGAGGCAAGGGAAAACTGCATGCCCGCCAAGCCGATCCGTATCGCCGTCCTGCAATTCGTCCACGAGACGGTGACGTTCCTCGCCAACGACACCACGCTCGACGATTTCGTCTACAAAGGCTCGCCGGCCAAAGGCGAGGCGTTGCTGTCGTGGGATCCCCAGTCCTATATGGGCGGCTTCGTGAAGGTGGCGCGCGAGTATGACGGCGTCGAACTGGTCGGCGTCGAGTCGCCGCTGTGGCCCAAGACCGGCACCGGCTCGGGCTGGATCACGACCGAGGCCTACAAGACCTTTCTCGACAAAATGATCGCCGAGCTCAAGGCCGGCGGCAAATGGAACGGTGTCTATCTCTCCCTGCACGGCGCCATGGGCGTGCGCGGTGTGGCCAAGCCCGAGGCCGATATTGCGCGGCGTGTCCGCGAGGTGGTGGGACGGGAGGCCTTCATCGTCGGCACCTTCGATCCGCACGGCAATGAGGATGAGGAATTCCTGCGTCACGCCGACATGGCCTTCACCGTCAAGTATTTCCCGCATTACGACAGCCACCTGCAGGGCGAGCGTGCCGCGCGTATGCTGGTGCGGGCGATCCGCGGCGACTACAAGCCCGCCACTTTCACGGTGAAGGTGCCGATCATCTCGCCGACCGTCGTGCAATGGACCGGCGCCTCGCCCTGGATGGACCTTGTGCAACGCGCCTTGACCTGGGAATCGCGCGAGCCCGACGTCTATGTGAATGTCTTTTTCAGCTTTCCCTTCGCTGATGTGCCCGACGTCGGCATGACCATCCAGGCCATGAGCAACGGCAAGCCCGATCTCGCGCGCAGGGTCGCCGACGACATGGCCACCTGGGCCTGGCGGCAGCGCGAGGCGCTGCTCGGCTCGACCAAGGTTTATACGATCCCCGAAGGTATCAAGCTTGCACGGGAGGCCATGGCGCGCGGTGCGACGCCGGTGGTGCTGGCCGACCACAGCGACCGCTCCGGTTCGGCGACATGGATACTCAAGGAGGTCGTCGACCAGGATCTGACGGGTGTGCTGATCGTCACGATTGCCGACACCCCGCTCAACGACACGCTGAAGGCCAGGGGCGTGAAGGCGGGCGATGCCTTCGACATGGATGTCGGCGGGCTGGCCGACGAGTCGGCCGGGCAGCCGGTGCGCATTAAGGGAACGGTGCTGAAGGCGGTCGAGGGCTACGGCCAGCTCTGGGTCGTGGTCGAATTCGGCCGCGGCAATGTGTTGGTCCTGAGCCGCTATCTGACGCAGGTCACGGAACTGGCGCACATCACGGCGTTGGGAATCGACGTCGCCGCGTTCAAGGTGATCGCCATCAAGTCGCGGGTTCACTTCCGGCGCGGCTTTGACGATTCGGGATTTGCCAAGACCATCCTGCTGGTCGAGCCGGTCGAGCCGTTCCTCGGCACGGTGCGGCTCGACGGGCTGCCCTACAAGAACGTCGACCTAAAGAAGTACTATCCCTACGGCGAGGTGAGCTTTCCCTAGTTTCCTCGCCAGTCCAGCCCGATATCGAGCACCGACGCGCTGTGGGTCAGCCAGCCGGCCGAAATCAGATCGACGCCGGCGGCCGCAATGGCCGGTGCCGTCGCGGGCGTGATGCGGCCCGAGGCTTCGGCGATGGCGCGGCCGTCGATCATGCGGACAGCCTTGGCAAGCTCATCAGGCTTCATGTTGTCGAGCAGGACCGCATCAATACCGACAGCCAGCGCTTCCTCGAGCTGGGCCAGCGTGTCGACCTCGACCTCGATCTTCACCAGATGACCGACGCTTGATCGCGCGGCCAGGATCGCAGCCTTGATGCTGCCGGCCGCGGCGACGTGGTTGTCCTTGATCAGNNTACAGCAGATGCGGGCCTTGTGGCCCTTCACCGCATCCACCAACGTGGCCGTGGCGCTAGCCACGCCGCTCAAGTGGCCCAGGAAGTTCAGCGCCACGCGCTCGGCCGTCAGCACGCCGCGCGCCGGGCCCTCGATGGTGGCCACCCGATCGCCCGGCGCGAGCCGCGTGCCATCCGGGCGTTCGATCCTGATCTCGATCGCGGGCTCGACCAGGCGGAAGGCAAGGGCCGCGAGATCGAGCCCGGCCACGACGCCCGCCTGGCGCGCCACCAGCGCAGTTTCGGCACGCGCCTGCGCCGGCACGACCGCATCGGTGGTGATGTCGCCGCCGCGGCCGAGGTCTTCCAGAAGTGCGGCGCGCACCAGCGGCTCGAGCATGACGGTTGGGAGGGAGGGGATGGTCATCGTGTTCGCCTCAAATCGCCAGCATGCGTTCGACGGGCCGCCGCGCCGGTGCGGCGACGGCGGGATCGATGGTCACCTCATGCGTCATGGTCTCGAGCGCCCGGCGGATCTTGGGGAGCGTGATACGCTTCATATGCGGGCAGAGGTTGCACGGCCGGATGAATTCGGTTTCGGGATGCTGGACGGCAACGTTGTCGCTCATCGAGCATTCGGTCATGAGCACGACCCGCGCCGGATGGTTGACGCCGACATAGTCGATCATCGCCGCGGTCGAGCCGGCGAAGTCCGACTCGGCCACCACTTCGGGCGGACACTCGGGATGGGCCAGCACCACGATGCCGGGATGGCCAGCGCGCAGTTGGCGGACGTCGGCGGCGGAGAAGCGTTCGTGCACTTCGCAATGTCCCGCCCAGGTGACGATCTCGACGCCGGTCTCCTTGGCGATGTTCTGCGCCAGATATTCGTCGGGCAGCATGATGACCTTCGGGACCCCGAGGCTTTCCACGATCTTTTTGGCGTTGCCCGAAGTGCAGCAGATGTCGCTCTCGGCCTTCACAGCCGCCGAGGTGTTGACGTAGGTGACGATCGGCATGCCGGGATAACGCTGGCGCAGCAGGCGCACGTCGGCGGCGGTGATCGATTCGGCCAGCGAGCATCCGGCCCGGAGGTCGGGGATCAGCACGCGCTTGGAAGGATTAAGGAGCTTCGCCGTCTCGGCCATGAAATGGACGCCGGCCAGCACGATCACCGCGGCATCGACCTTCATCGCCTCGCGGGCAAGCGCCAGGCTGTCGCCCACGATGTCGGCGACACAATGGAAGATCTCCGGCGTCTGGTAGTTGTGCGCTAGGATCACCGCGTCGCGCTCGCGCTTCAGCGCCAGGATGGCGTCGATGTCCTCGGCGAAAGCCGGCCATTCGATAGAAGGGATCACCGACTTCACGCGCTCGTAGAGCGGCGCGGTACGGGCCATCAGGTCAGGGGAGAAAGCGAGGGAAGACATGCGGCACCTCTTCTGCTCAAGGGGAGCATTTCTATTATGCTAAGAATGAGCATAATGCACGTCAACTCCCTATTTTCGCGGTACAAGACTGCCAGGAGGGCCAGAAATGCGGGCCAAAATCATCATCGCCGCCGCGCTGGCGGCCCTCGTCGGCGCGACGTCGGCCGCAGCGCAGGGCCAGATTTACGGCGACCCGCCGGCCTATTGCCGGGTCTACGGCACGATCGACGCGCCCGACTCTCACTACACCGGCCCCATCCCCGACTGGATGATGGCGACCTATTTCAGCTCGCAGGAGATCGCGGCGTTCCGCGATGGCCGGCAGCCCTTCTACGGCATCGCCTGGCGCTGCGTGGACGGCGCAGTACTGGTTTGCCGCAATGCCCAGACTCCGTCCTGCATGAGGGCCGGCACTGACCGCACGCCAAGCCCCGCCATGCGGGAATTCTGCAAGGACCCGCAGAACAGCGCCGCTGCCGTCATCCCGCGGGTCGTCACTGGGACGGCGCGGATGCTGGCCTACGACTGGGTGTGCCGCGGGACCGAGCCCGCGATCGCCAAGCAAACGCCGCTCGATGCGCAGGGCTTCGTCGCTGCCGACTGGAAGCGCGTCACCGCTCCGTAGGAGGCGTCAGGCCGGACGCGACAGCGGCAGCTTGCTGCCACTGGCGGCGCGCTCGAGCACGATCTCGCGGCGGAAGCGGTAGAGCTTGGCGGGCCGGCCGCCGGTCTCCGACGACATCGCGCCGGTTTCCTCGACCAGCCCCTGCTGGTCGATCAGTCGGCGGAAGTTCTGTTTGTGCAACGGCCGGCCGGCCAGCGCCTCGACGGCGCGCTGGAGCTGCAGCAGGGTGAACGTCTCGGGCATCAGCTCGAACACGACCGGGCGATATTTGATTTTGGCGCGCAGGCGGGCGATGCCGGTCGCCAGGATACGCCGATGGTCATGGCGCATCGGCATGCCGAGCGGGGGATCGGCGGCCGATCCGCCGGCTTCGGGAACCAAGCCCGCCTCGTAGAGCAGCTCGTAGCGCTGCAGCACCAGGTCTTCGTTCCACTGTTCCTTGCCGTCACCAAAATTCACTTCGACGCGCTGCTTGCGATCACGCGTATTCGTCCATTTCCTGAGACGGGGCAGGATTTGCTTGGCGACCAGCGTCGCGCGCCCGGCGCGCCAGTCTTCCCAGGGGAAATAGCGGTACCAGTTGCGCCACTCCGGATCACGCGGACCGCGCGACAGGCGCTCGCGCGTGAGGCCAAGGTAGCTGATCGAAACCACACGACCGCCGTCGGCCTCGCCGCGGTTGCGGTCGGCGAAGGTGTAGAGCTGCTCGACATAGCCCAGTGGATGGTGCGTCTGCTGCTCGACCCACGCCCGCACGCCGGTCTGCAGGGTCGGGTGCTCCGATTCGAAGGGACCCGAGGGCAACAGCGCGCCGTCCTCCAGGGTAAGGACCTGCGGCTCGTTCGCGGTCAGTGCCACGAGCACCGCATTGAGTTCGATCGCAATTGTATTGGTGCGGGCGGGCGGCGTCATGTCGGCCGCCATTATGCACGAAGACGCTCTGGTTTCAGAATGTCGTGCGCGTCGGGATGATGACGTGAAGGTTCGGCCATCTTCGTCTTCCCTGGAAAAATGAAGCGCGACATTCAGGCCCCTTGGGGTCATTTTGTGCCGGTGTACAGCGAACGACAAAAGAAGATCCTGGCGGAAATCACCCAGGGGCTGGGACTGTCGCCGGCGACGGAAGCGGTCCAGGTCGAGCAATCGCCGAATTACATCGATTCCGTGATCGAGGCGGCGGACTTCGCTGTCACGCTGATGGGCGCGATCGGCAGCACTGTGGCCGCAATCGGCGAGCGCCGTGGCCTCGGCGCGCAGCATGTGAAGGTCGACCGGCGCCACGCCGCGCTGCTCTTCAACGAGGTCGCGCACTTCTTCCAGAGCGGCTGGCAGTTCGACATCAGTGCCGTCTTCACGCCGGTCAACGGCTTCTATCGGACCCGTGACAACCGCGAGATCGTCTTCAATGGCGCCTACGCCCACCTGCGCGACGGCATCCTTCGTTTCCTGGGCTGCCCGAGCGACCGTGAGGCGATCGCCAAGCGCGTGATACAATACGATGCCCAGCCGCTCGAGGACGAGCTCTCGGCGCTCGGCCTTTGCGCCGCGATCAAGCGCAGTCCGGAGGAATGGCACGCCCATCCCCAGGGCAAGGTGCTGGCGGGTGTGCCGTTGATCGAGTTCGACCGGCTCGGCGACGGGCCCGCCGTGCCCTTCGCGCCGGCGGCGTTCCGGCCCCTGGAAAAGCTGCGCGTGCTCGATTTCACGCATGTCGTCGCAGGACCTACGGTCAGCAAGCTATTGGCCGAACACGGCGCCGACGTCATACACTGCCGCTATCCCTATCAGGACCACATCCTCGGCTTCGATATCGATACGTCGTTCGGCAAGAAGAACACCTACATGGACCTGCGCGGCGAGGTCGACCGGGCGCGGGCACTCGAGCTGGTGCGCGAATGCGACGTGTTCGTGCAGGGTTTCCGTCCGGGATCCTTCGCCCGCCGCGGCTTCGGGCCGAAGGATCTGTGCAAGATCAATCCGCGCCTGATCTATGTTGAGGTCAATGCCTATGGCTTCCAGGGACCGTGGGCCGAGCGCCGCGGCTGGGAGCAGCTGGCGCAGGCGGCGACCGGACTGGCGGCCTTGCACAGCGCCAAGCTCGGAAAGTCGGCGCTGATCCCGGCCTACTTCAACGACTACGGCTCGGGCTGCCTGGGCGCGCTCGGCGTGCTAGCGGCACTGCTGCGGCGAGCGGAGGAGGGCGGCAGTTGGCGGGTCCGCGTGGCGCTGGCGAAGACGGCCATGCTCGGCACGCGATATGCCGACAACCGCGAAGCGGTCGTGCCGATCGTCGACAGCGAGCTCGATCGCTACCTGGTTGATCAGGATTCGCCGATCGGCCTGCTGACACGAGTCGCGCCGGCGGTTGGCTTGGACAGGACCCCGGCCTATGTCGATCGCGCCGGAAGCTTCCCGGGTTCCTCGACGCTCGATATCGGCTGGGGTCCTGACTTGATGGTGCCGCATGCCGTGCCGCATCGGCCGACCTCGATCTTTCGCCTCGGTCTCGCCCGGCGGCGCGGTTCGCAGACTCTCTAGGCGGCACGCTCGTGAAACCGCATCGCCAAATGCGTCTCGGCGTTTTCGTGCAGGTGCCAGGCCATCACGTGGCGGGCTGGCGACACCCCGATGCCGTGTCCGGTGGCCCCAACCTCGGGCTGATGAAGCACATCGCCGTCACGGCCGAGCGCGGCAAGTTCGACATGTTCTTCCTGGGCGACGGGTTTGCCACCGGCTATGGCGAGCATCCCTCGACCATCGGTAAGTTCGAACCGCTGACTCTCCTTTCGGCGCTGGCGATGAACACGTCGAGGCTCGGGCTGGCGGCCACCGCCTCCACGACCTATGCCGAGCCTTATCACGTGGCCCGCAGCTTCGCCTCGCTCGACCATCTGTCCGGCGGGCGGGCGGGGTGGAACGTGGTGACGACCGCTTACGCCAAGTCGGGTGCCGTATTCGGCCGCCAACACCCGCCGCATGCCGAGCGCTATGCGATGGCCGAGGAGTTCGTCGAAGCCTGCCGGTTGCTGTGGGACAGCTGGGACGACGACGCGTTCGTGCCCGACAAGGAGAGCGGACGCTTCGTGCGGCCCGGCAGCCTGCATGTGCCGGACTTCAAGGGGAAGTACTTCAACGTCCAAGGCGCGCTCAACGTGCCGCGTTCGCCGCAGGGCCATCCGGTGCTCATCCAGGCCGGCTCCTCTGGTCCTGGCCAGGCGCTGGCGGCACGCATCGCCGATGCGGTGTTCACGGCGCAGAACGATTTGGCCGAGGCGCAAACGTTCTACAAGGGACTGAAGGCGCAGTTGATCGAGTATGGTCGGACGGCGGACAGCGCCTTGATCATGCCGGGTGTGTTCCCCGTGGTCGGGCGGACGGAGCAGGAGGCGCAGGCGATCTTCGCCGAGCTCAACGGCAAGGTCGATATGGCGCAGTCCTTCACGGTGCTGTCGGAGCGGCTGGGCACGGACGTGTCGACCTATCCGCTCGACGAGCCTGTGCCCGACTTGCCGGAGACTGAGCATCTCAAGAGCCGCGCGGCGCTACTCCTCGAAATGGCCCGGCGCGACAAGCTCACGTTGCGCGAGCTGTTCTTCCGGGTGGCGGCGGCGCGCGGTCATCTCCTGCTGATCGGCAGCCCGCTGCAGATTGCCGATACGCTGGAGAGCTGGTTCCGCGCGAATGCTGCCGACGGCTTCAATGTCATGCCGCCGTTCTTCCCCAGGCAGTTCGACGACTTCGTCGATCTGGTGGTGCCCATCCTGCAGGAGCGCGGCCTTTTTCGCGCCGACTACGCCGGTACCATGCTGCGCGAGCATCTCGGCCTGGGCCGCCCCGTCAGATCTTCTCGATCACCGCAGCCTTGAACCGGCGCATTTCGGCGATCACCGCCGATGCGGTGGGGCGGCCGAAATCGATGTCGAGCGCTGTGACGCCTGCATCGCGCAGGGCGCGGAAATCGCCGATGAGGTCGGCCTCGCTGCCGGAGAACAGCCGCCGCTCGCCGTCCGAGGCGACGGGCGGCACCGCCGCGCCATAGCGCTTCACGCGAAAGGCTACTCCCATGGCGGCGGGATCGCGGCCCGCTTCGGCGGTGGCCTTGCGCAGACGGGCGATGCCGGCCTTCAGGCGCGGTAGCGTGTCGAGCAAATGCTGGTTGTTGCTGCCGATCGGATACCAGGCATCGCCGACGCGCGCCGCGCGGCGCACGGACGGACCGCTCTCCCCGCCGATCCAGATCGGCGGGTACGGACGCTGGATGGGCTTGGGCTCCAGCACAATGCCGTCGAACTTCGTAAAGCGGCCGACAAAGCGCGGCGCAGGTTCGGTCCACAGCACGCGGAAGGCGTCGATATATTCATCGGTCACCGCGCCGCGGTCGGCGAATGGCGTCGTGACGACGGCATCGAACTCGGTCTTCAGCCAGCCGGCGCCAACACCCACGACCAGCCGCCCGCCGCTCAGCACGTCGAGGGTGGCCAGCATCTTGGCAGCCAGCACGGCGGGGCGGTGCGGCACCACCAGCACGGCGGCCACCAGGCGGATGTGCGTGGTCTTGGCTGCGACATAGGCCATGCCGATCAGCTGCTCGTGCCGTTCGGTCGGTGCCGACTCGTAGAATTCGCCGCTCTCGGAATAGGGATAGCCGGGCACCTTGGTGTCGGGCAGCACGACGTGATCGGTCATGGTGAGATAGTCGAAGCCCATCGCCTCGCCCTCGATGGCGATCTTCGTCATGTCGGCGATGGCGGAGAGCGGGCCGGAGTTCGGCAGGTTGAAACCGATCTGCATGGACTTGGGCTCGCTAGTTCCCGGCGCGCGCCAGCCAGTTGATCGTGACGTCGCTGCGCGGCCGCGCGCGACAGGCCAGCGTCAGTCCCGATTTCATCTGCGCCTTGCCCAGGCAGGCGTCGCCGTGCGGCAGCAGCGACACCTTTCCATCCTCGAGCTTGGAGATGCAGGTCGCGCAATTGCCCGTCGCACAAGCGTAGGGATAGTCGATCCCGGCCGCGACGGCCGCCTGCAGGATCGTCCGATCGACGGCGCACGCGATCGTCTGACCGCTGTTGCGGATCGTGACCTGGTACGTCTTCTTTACTCGCGCCATCAGGGCCTCACGCCGCATGGCGGCGCGACAGGGTCGCGCGCACCGATGTGAATTCGGGATGGAACCATGTGACGGAGGGGAACCGCGCCAGGGCATAGCCATAGAGCGCCAGCCCCACGGCCGGCCGATCTCCCACGACTTCGGTACTGTGGATGTCGTGATCGGCCATCACCATGCCGCTGCCCGGTTCGACCATCACCTCGCCCACCTTGGCGATCGTGGCACTTCCGGCCCTTCTGCCGTCGTCGGTGCGCCGATAGAAGACGTGCTGCTCTTGCCCGGAGACCGCGGCGTTGACGCACCAGATGCCATGGTCGTGCGGCGCCGCCTCCTTGCCCGGGAGACCGATTGTCAAATAGAGACCGTGCCCGTCATTCTCCTCGACCAGCAAGGGATAGGTGCGGCCCTGCGCGTCCGGCATGGCGAAGTCGGCCAGCGGAAACAAGTCGGCGCGCTTGGCCAGGGCTACCAACTTCAGCTTCAGCGCATGCAACGTCGACGGAGTGATGCCTTCCTTGGCCGTGGTCGAGTGAACCTGCGCCATGAACGCCTTGCACGCCCGCGCCCTTTGGGCCGCGACATCAGCTCGGATTGCCATGGGACCTCCCTTTGCACGCGCACGTTAATGGCATGACGATGCGCGTCAACGCCATCCGCAACGGTCAGATCACCTTGCGGACGATATGCCGGCGGTTCGAGGTGAAGGGACGGACCTCGCTCGGCCAGCGGCCTTTTTCCGCCGCCTCCGCCCACGGCTTGCTCAACAGTACGTCCGGACTGTCGATCTCGTACATCGCCACATAGTTGGGCTCGCTGCCGCCATCGAGCAGCTTGCGCTCGCCGGCGAGATTGAAGGCGGCCGGCTCGGTCTTCCAGCGAGTGACCGCCTTGACGCCCGGCACCTTCAGCAGCAGCGGCACGTGCTCGGTGTCATAGACCTCGTTGAACAGCGCCTCCTTCTCCTTCGTCACATCCATGCTGACGATGAACAGGTATTTGGTGGCGATCGGCATGTTTCCCTCCTTCGATGTCGCGCTGCGGTCGGACCCATGCCCTCTACATGGAAAGAGGGCAATTTGGCAGTAGAATGACCGCAAGCCGGCGATGAAATCGGAGGAACGCGATGAGTGATGTGCGCATTCTGGCGACAGGCCTCGGCTTTCCCGAAGGCCCGGTGGTCATGCCCGACGGATCGGTGATCCTGACGGAGATCCGCAACGGCCGCTGCTCGCGCGTGACGCCCGACGGCAAGGTGTCGCTGTTCTCGGCGACCGGTGGCGGACCGAACGGCCTCGCGGTCGGGCCCGATGGTGCACTTTATCTCTGCAACAACGGTGGCAGCCGCTACATCGAGGGCGTGTCGATGGGGCAGGGGCCGCATCCCGACTACAAGCACGGCTCCATCCAACGTCTTGACCGCACCACCGGTGCCGCGAAGACGCTCTACATCGAATGCGACGGTCACAAGCTCTCGGCGCCCAACGATATCGTCTTCGACAAGGCCGGCGGCTTCTATTTCACCGACCTCGGCAAGCGCTACGCCCGCCATCGCGACCATGGCGGCGTCTACTATGCATTGCCGGACGGATCGAAGATCGTCTGCCTCGCTTACCCGTTTCTCAGCCCCAACGGCTGCGCCCTGTCGCCCGACGGCAAGGTACTGTACGTCGCCGACACCGAGAGCGCGAGCCTCGTGGCGTTCGACGTGGAAGGCCCCGGCGTGTTGCGCAAACCCAAGGGCCACGCAGCGCACAGCGGCAAGGTAATCGGCGGCGTCATCGGGCCCGCGCGCTTCGACAGCATCGCCGTGCTGGCCGACGGCAATATCGTCGTGGCGACGCTCAACACGGGCAAGATCACCGAATTCTCGCCGGCCGGCGCAGTCGTGCGCGAGGTCAAGATGCCCGACGTCTTTCCGACCAATATCTGCTTCGGTGGCGCCGACATGAAGACTGCCTACATTACGTTATCGGACAAAGGCCAGCTCGGTGTCATGCAATGGCCGACGCCGGGCCTGAAGCTCAATTACAACTGAGGTGAGACATGGCGGGCAACGGACAAACGGTCATCGATCTCGACAAGAAGCGCATGCACGCGATGGCGGCAAAGGACGTCGCCACGCTGGAGGCCGTGCTGGCCGACGACCTGATCTATACCCACTCCTCGGCGCGGCTCGACACCAAGAAGAGCCTGATGAGCGGCATGACGGGGGGATCGACCGTCTATACGAGCGTCGAGCCGTCCGACGTGAAGGCGCAGGACTTCGGCGAGACAGTGGTGCTGACGGGAATTGCGCAGATCAAGGTCGTGGTGGGCGGCACACCCAATGCCTTCGGCGTTCGCTTCACCGATGTCTACGCCAGACGCAATGGAAAGTGGCAAATGGTGACCTGGCAATCGACGCGCCTGCCGGCGTGATCGGAATTTTTAAGGAGACAGATAATGACCGACGCTAAGATGCCCGACAAGCTTCCGCAATGGATGAAGGATCATGTCGATCGCTATCTGAAGAGCGGTGGCACCGATGGTCACATGTACACGACCAACTTTCCCAACCAGCCGCAGCGCACGGTGCCGTCGTTGCTGCTGGTCACCAAGGGACGCAAGACCGGCAACAAGCACCTGTTCCCGCTGTTCTACGGCGAGGCCGGCAAGGGATATTTCATCGTGGCTTCCAAGGGCGGCGCGCCGGATCATCCCGGCTGGTACAAGAACATCGTCGTCAATCCCGAGGTCGAGCTTCAGGTCGGCACGAAGAAGCTCAAGGCCAAGGCACGAACCGTGTCGGGTGCGGAGCGGACCAAGCTTTGGGATCAGGCCGTCGTCTGGTGGCCGCCCTATGTCGACTATCAGAAGAAGACGACGCGCGAAATTCCGGTCGTCGTGCTCGATCCCGTGCTTTAGTGCCGAATTCAATCTCTAGGGGAGACTGCCATGCGCTTCGGGGGGAAGGTGGCGCTGATCACGGCGGCGGCCAACGGCATCGGCCGGGCCACGGCCACGATCATGGCGCGCGAGGGAGCGACGATCATTGCTGTCGACAACCACCAGGGGCGGCTGGACGAGGCCGTGCCGGCGTTGCGCCAGGCCGCCGGTAAGTCCGGCGGCAAGGTCGAGGGCAGGCTGGTCGACGCGCTGGACGCGGCAGAGGTCGACAAGCTGGTCGCGGAAGTGGGGCGCGAGTTTGGCCGGATCGACATCCTGGTCAACGCGGTCGGCGGCAGCACGGTGATCGCCAACCCGCAGGCGACCACCGAGCAGCTGGCCTTCGCCGATTGGCAGAAGCTGATCGCCTTCAACCTCGACGGCACCTTCCTGTTCACCCATGCGGTGATCCCGGTGATGAAGCGACGGCGCAGCGGCAAAATCGTCAACCTGGCCTCGATCGCCGGGAGGGGCTTGAGCCAAAACAGCTCGAGCGCCTATGCCGCGGCCAAGGGCGGCATCATCGCCTTCACCCGCAAGCTCGCCCACGAGCTTGGCCCCGAAGGCATCAATGTCAATGCCATCGCGCCCAGCGTGACGCTCACCGAACGCATCCGGCCGCATTGGGACAAACGCTCCCAGGCGTCGCAGGCCGAGGAGATCGAGCGCACGCCGCTGCGCCGTGTCGCCGAAGCGGTCGACCAGGCCAACGTGATCTGCTTCCTGGCCTCGGCCGACGCCGATTTCGTCACCGGCCTCACCATCGACGTGACCGGCGGCGTGTAGAAAAGGAACCGAGCCATGACCACATTCGTGCTGATCCACGGCGCCTATCAGGGCGGGTGGATCTGGAACCCGGTCGCCGAGCGCTTGCGCGCCCAGGGCCATCTGGTGCTGGCGCCGACCCTGGACGGCTGCGCCGAGCGCAAGGACCAGGTCCGCGCCGGCATCACCACCGAGACACACGCAGCCGAGATCGCCGGCCTGCTGTTCTACCAGGATCTGAAGGACGTGGTGCTGGCTGGCACCAGCACGGGCGGCATGGTGATGGCACGCGTCGCCGAATTGGCGCGCGACAGCGTGGCGCGCGTGGTGTTCGCCGACGCCCTGGCGCTGCTCGACGGCGAGGCGCTGCCCGACATCGTCAAGCGGCCGACGGCGGTCAACACCGAATTGACCAGCGGTCCGTCGCGGCAGGATTTCGAGACGCGCCTGTTCGCCGATCTCGATCCAGCGGTGCGGCGCTGGGCGCTCGAGCGCTGCACGATGCATCCGATCGCCGCGATGCAGGCACCGGTCAGGCTGGAGCGGTTCTGGGACCAGGCATGGAACGCGTCGGTGATCTGGTGCAAGCGCAGCACGAACCCGCCGGTCGCGCACCAGCGCCGCACGGCCGACCGGCTGAAAGGCCGCTGGCACGAGTTGGACACCGGTCACTACCCGATGCTGAGCGAGCCCGCAGCCTTGGCGCGACTGATCGCCGAGGGGTGAACTTCATGCAGCAAGTCGCGACCGGTTACGGCCTGATCGAGGGACCTGTGTGGGATCCCGCACGTGGCCTTTATTTTAGCGATGTCATCAACGGCGGCGTTCATCTGCTCGATCGCGCCGGCAAGATTTCGCTCGTCGTTCCCAAGCGCCGCGGCATCGGCGGCATGGCGCTGCATGCGGCGGGTGGCCTTGTGGTGGGCGGACGTGACATCGCCTGCGTGTCGCTGAAGGACGGCACCACGAAGTCGCTGCTGTCGCTCGACGCCATCCCCGGCGCCACCGGCTTCAACGACCTCACTACGGATCAGGCGGGACGTATCTATGTCGGCTCGCTGGCCTACCGTGTCTTCGGCGGCGATCCGCCCAAGCCCGGGCACCTGCACGTTATCGACATAGACGACACGATGCGCACGTTGTCGGACGGCATCATGCTGACCAATGGCCTCGGCTTCTCGCCGGACGGCAAGCGGCTCTATCACTCCGATGCGCGGGCGCCGCTGGTGCGCGTCTATGACGTAAAGCCGGACGGCTCGGTCGGGCCGTGGCGCAAGTTTGCCTCGCTGGGCGAGGACCGCGTGCCGGACGGGCTGAAGGTGGCGAGTGACGGCTCGGTGTGGGTCGCCGATGCCCATGGCGGTCGGGTTGCCGTGTTCAATGCCGACGGCACGCATCGCAAGGACATCGCCGTGCCGCTGCCGATGGTCACCAGCCTGTGCTTCGCCGGCGACGACATGCGCGACCTCTACATCGTCACCGGCTCGCGCGGCGGCCCGCACGAGAATTGCGGCAGCATCTTCCTGATGAAAGCCGACGTCGCTGGACTCGCCTTGCCGCCGGCGCGCGTCGCCGTCTAGGACGCGCCCACGATCGTCCGCCGCGCGCGGTCGAGGCTTTCCGACTGGATGTCCTTGGCCAGCCCGCGCAGTATTTCCTTGTCGGCGTCGTTCTTGACCGCGATCGAGAACTCGCAGTCGGTCACGACACCCGCGTAGCGCTCGCACAGCTTGCGCGCGATCGTGTCGTAGGTGCCTATCGTGACGAAGGTCTCGAGCATGCCGTCCGAGATGTGCTGGGGCATTTCCTCCCAGCGCTGGGCGCGCGACAGAAGTTTTAGCCGGTCGGCGAGGTCGCCCAGGCCAAGATGGTCGAAGGCCGCGCGATACTGCGGCGTCGAGGCATAGAACGAAATGCGCGCCCTGACGTCGCGCACCTTGGGAACGAGTTCCGCCTCGTTGGCGGCCACGGCGATGAGCGGCTTCATGCAGGTCTGGAAACTATCGAGCGAGCGGCCCGCCTTGGCGGCGCCGGCGCGAACGGCCGGCAGCATCACCTTCTCGATGTAGGACGGCGTGCAGACAGGATGGAGCCGGATGCCTTCGGCCACTTCGCCCGCCATCCGGCACATCACCGCGTTGACCGCGGCGACATGGATCGGGATGTACGGATGCTCGATTGGGCCCGGATTGAACAGCGGCACCATCAGGTTGATGTTGTAGTGCGGGCCCTTGATGTCGAGCGGCGTGCCGTTCTGCCAGTGGTCCCACACCGCACGCACAGCGAGCACGTATTCGCGCATCCACGGCCCAGCCGGTGACCAGGGCACGCCGAAGCGACGCTCGATATGCGCTTTCACCTGGGTCCCGAGGCCGAGCGTGAAGCGCCCGCGGCTCAGCTTAGCGAGTGTCCAGGCGCTCATCGCCGTGACGGTCGGGCTGCGCGGAAAGGCGATGGCTACCGACGTACCGAGCCTGAGCTTCTGCGTCGCCTGGGCTGCCAGCGCCAGGATGATGAACGGATCGTCCTTGGTCTCCTCGACGACCATGCCGTGGTAGCCGATTTCCTCGAGCAGGCGCGCATTGGGTCCGATCGACGCCAGGTCGAGCATCACTTCCGGCGCGCGAAGCCCCGGATCCACCTTGCCGAGGGGAAGGAGCGTTTCGAGGCGCATGTCAAGCCGCCTTCTTCACCCACACATCGATCTCCGGCAGGCGCTTGTCGACCTGTTCGGGCCGCTGGCCGCCCAGATTAACTACGAGGCGATCGACGCCGAGTTCGGAGTAGCCCGGCAGGGCGTCGGCCGTCGTCGACATGGGTGGCGTGACAATGATCTCGAATTTCTTGTCGCGCCTCTTGCCGGCCTTGGCGAAGGCGGCGTCGAGCTTGCCTAGCATCTGCTTGGTGCGGGCCGGATCGAGGTTGAAGCCGTACCATCCGGCGCCAAACTTCACCGCGCGGTCGAAGGCCTGATCGGCATAGCCGCCGACGATGATCGGCACATGCGGCTTCTGGATCGGCTTGGGATCGAGCCGCATGGTCTCGAACTTCACCCACTTGCCCTTGAAATCGACGACCGGCTCGGTCCACAGCCGGCGCATGACCTCGAGGAATTCGTTGCAGCGCGCGCCGCGATCCTCCCAGCGATAGCCGCAGGCTTCGACTTCCTCCTTGTTCCAGCCGACGCCGATGCCGAAATCGATGCGCCCATCGGTCAGCCAATCGAGCGTGGACATTTCCTTGGCGGTATAGATCGGGTTGCGCTGCGGTACGAGGGCGACGCCGGTACCCAGCCGCACCTTGGTCGTGGCGGCCGCCAGGAAGCCGAAGGTGGCGGTCACGTCGAGCATGCCGCCGCCCGGCGGAACGGGAATGCGCCCGTCCTTCGAGCCGGGATAGCCGAATGTGTTCTTGTCGAACAGCGCCACGTGCTCGCCCATCCAGATCGAGTCGAGGCCCATGTCCTCGGCGCGCCGGCCGAAGGCGCGGATCATCTGCGGCGTCGCGTTGGGCGACATGAAAGTGGCGAAAACGCCGATCTTCATATTGGCTCTCCCTATCACTGATCAGCTAGGATATTCGCACCCTCGGGAGGAACAAGCGATGGCGATCAAGGTTGTCGAGCTCCATCACACCGGCGTGCGCATCGATGCCGCGAAGCAGAATGCAGTGGAGGGCTTTTACTCAAGCGTTCTGGGGCTTGGCCGCGACGAAGGCCGGCCGACCATTCCCGGCATCCCCGGCGCGTGGATCAATGTCGGCGAGGTCGGCCAGATCCACCTGATCGGCGGCGACCAGCCGTCGCCCGTCGCCAAGGGGCCGGGCGAGGATCCGACGCGGCCGCACGTCGCGTTCGCTGTCGCCGACATCGTGGCGACCCGGGCCGAGCTTGAGCGTTTGGGCGTGAAGTACTGGGTGATCGAGGGTCTCACGAGTCCTGACTCGACCCAAGTCTTCATGAATGATCCCTGCGGCAACATGGTGGAATTGCATCAGATCGACAAATGTCGTTGCCGGCTGAAGAGCCGCGTCGGGAGATAGCCGTCATCACCCGAATCTGGGCAGGACGCATCGCTGCGACAGTCGTTGTCGCGGCGCTCATTGGCGCGGCTGTCTTCTGGTGGAACTGGCCGGCCTCGCGGCCGGCTGCGTCAGGGGCGCCGCCGCCGCCCGAAGTCGGTGTGGTCGAGCTGCAGGCGGCCGACGTTCCGCTGCCGCTGCAGTATGCCGGCCGCGTCGCCGGCTTCCGCGTCGTCGAGATCCGCTCGCAGGTGAGCGGCCTGCTTCTCAAGCGCGAGTTCAACGAGGGCGCCGTCGTCAATGCCGGCGATGTGCTGTTTCGCATCGACCCCAGGACCTACGACGCGGCACTGGCACGGGCGACGGCCCAGGCATCGCAGGCCAAGGCCACGCTCATACAGGCCGAGGAGAATTTTAAGCGCGTCGAGGGTCTGGCCGCCCAGAAGGTGGCGACGCAGAAGTCGTTCGAGGATGCGGTCGCGGCCCGCGACCAGGGGCGCGCGACGGTCCAATCGACGGCCGCCGACGTCGAGACGGCCAAGCTCAATCTCGAATTCACCACCATCAAGGCGCCGGTGACCGGGCCGACCAGCCTGACCTCGCCGCCGGAGGGCACGCTGGTCCAGGCGCAACAGACGGTGCTGACCACGATCACCCAGCTCGATCCTGCTTACGTCAACTTCACCTTCACTGACAGCGAGCTGCGGGCGCTGCAGGAGATCAATAAGGCGCGCGATAACCCGTTCGAAGACGTCTCGGTCCAGTTGCAGTTCGGCGACGGCACCGTCTACCCCCAGCTCGGCAAGGTCGACATGCGCTCGCGCACCGTCGATCTGCGGACCGGCACCATCCTGATCCGGGCGGTCTTTCCCAACCATGAGGGTGGCCTGCTGCCGGGCCAGTTCGTGCGCATCAACATGACCGGCATCACCATGGCGAACGCCATCGTGGTGCCTAAAGCGTCGATCTCGCAGGGGCCGCTCGGGCCTTTCGTCTACCTGGTCGAAGCCGACTCGGTGGCTCGCGCCCGGCAGGTGCGGCTCTATCGCGAGCTGCCCGACGGCTGGATCGTCCGCAAGGGACTGCAGTCCGGCGATCGCATCGTGGTCGACGGCGTCATGCGCGTCCGCCCGGGCAACCCCGTCAAGCCGGTGCCGTTCAAGCCGCCGGCGAGCGCCGAGCAGCCGGCGGCGGGCGGCAAGCCGTGATCTCGAAATTTTTCATCGACCGGCCGGTCTTCGCTTCGGTCCTGTCGATCGTGATCGTGCTGGCGGGCCTGGTGGCGATGCGGGCGCTGCCGATCGCGCAATACCCGCAGATCGTGCCGCCCGACGTCGTGGTCTCGGCCACCTATCCCGGCGCCACGGCCGAGAACATCGCCTCCACCGTGGCGGCGCCGCTCGAGCAGCAGATCAACGGCGTCGAGCGCATGATCTACATGCAGTCGACCTCGACCGGCTCGGGCACGATCAACCTCACCGTCACGTTCGAGATCGGCACCAACCCGGACCAGAACGCCATCAACGTCAACAACCGCGTGCAGCGGGCGCTGCCGCTCTTGCCAAGCGAGGTGCAGCGTCAGGGCGTGGTCGTGCAGAAGCGCTCGACCTCGATCCTCCAGGTGCTGACGATGTCCTCGCCGGGCGGCCGCTACGACACGATCTACATCAGCAATTACGCGCTGGTGAACGTGCTCGACGAATTGCGCCGGCTGCCGGGCGTCGGCGACGCCGCCCTGTTCGGCGCCTCGGACTATTCGATGCGCATCTGGCTCCGGCCCGACAAGGTCGCACAGTACAATCTCACGCCGGCCGATATTGCCGCCGTCGTGCGCGAGCAGAACACGCAGTTCGCGGCCGGCCGTTTCGGTGAAGACCCGATGACCAAACCGCAGGTCTTCACCTATTCGGTGACCACGCCGCCGCGCCTGGTCGACCGCACGCAGTTCGAGGACATCATCATCCGATCGGAGGAGAATGGCGGGGCGCTGCGCCTGAAGGACGTGGCCTATGTCGAGCTGGGGGCGCTGACCTACGGCTTTTCGGCGACCTTCGACGGCGCGCCGGCAGTGCCGATCGGCGTCTACCTGCAGCCGGGCGCCAACGCGCTGCAGGTCGCGGCATCGGTCAAGGAAACGATGGAAGTTGTTGCCAAACGGTTTCCCGTCGGGCTGCGCTACGACATACCGTTCAACACCACGCGCTTCGTCGAGGTCTCGATCGAGGAGGTCGCCACCACCTTCGTCGAGGCGATCGCGCTGGTCGTGCTCGTGGTCTTCCTGTTCCTGCAGAGCGTGCGGGCGATGATCATCCCGGTCATCGCCATTCCGGTGTCGATCATTGGCACCTTCGCTGGCATGTACGTGCTGGGCTTCTCGATCAATCTTCTGACGCTGTTCGGACTGGTGCTGGCGATCGGCATCGTGGTCGACGACGCCATCGTGGTGCTGGAGAACGTCGAGCGCATCATGGCGGAGCAGGGCAAGGCGCCGCGCGAGGCCGCGATCCAGGCCATGCAGGAGGTCACCGGTCCGGTCATCGCCATCGTCCTGGTCCTCTGCGCGGTGTTCATTCCGGTGTCCTTCCTCGGCGGCCTGGCGGGCGAGCTCTACCGCCAGTTCGCCGTTACGATCGCCGTCTCGGTGGTCATCTCGGGTATTGTGGCGCTAACGCTCACGCCGGCGCTGGCCGCCCTGATCCTGAAGCCCGCGCACGGCCCGCCGTGGGCGCCGTTTGCGCGGTTCAATCAAGGCTTTGCCTGGGTGAGGGCACGCTACGTCGACGGGGTCAGCTTCCTGCTCCGCCGGACGGTCGTCGGCCTGGCGGGTTTCGTGATCGTCATCGGCCTGGTGGTCGCCCTGTTCGAGCGCATCCCCGGCAGCCTCGTTCCGGCTGAGGACCAGGGCTATGTCTTTCTCGTCGAGATTCTGCCGCCGGCCGCGGCGATCGCGCGCACGCGCGAGGTGGCGAGCCAGGTAACGACGGCGCTGCTGAAGAACTCCGCCGTCGCCAATGTCGTCACCTTCTCAGGCTTCGACATCCTGTCGCGCGCCCTCAAGACGAATTCCGGAGTCTCGTTCGTCACCTTGAAGGACTGGTCGGTGCGCAAGGAGCCGCGCGAAGACGCGCGTAACCTTGCGCCGGCGCTCAGTGCACTTAACGCCAACTTCAAGGACGGCATCGTGATCGGCTTCAATCCGCCTCCCATCCAGGGAATCAGCGTGACCGGCGGCTTCGAGCTCTTCCTGCAGGATCGCACGGGCGGGTCGCTCAATGGCCTCTCCGAGGCGGCGCAGAAGGTGGTGCAGGCGGCGAGCCAGCGGCCCGAGTTGCGCGGCGTCTCCACGACCTTCACCACGTCCGTGCCGCAGTACCGCATCGACGTCGACCGCGACAAGGCCCGCGCCATTGGCATTCCGATCAACACCATCTTCGACACCATGCAGAGCTCGTTCGGCAGCCTCTATGTCAACGACTTCTCGCTGTATGGCCGGAACTATCGCGTCAGCCTGTCGTCCGAGGCCGATTTCCGCGAGAAGCCGGACGATCTGCGCCACGTCTTCGTGCGCTCCGACAACAACGTCATGGTGCCGCTCAACGAGCTGGTGACGTTTACCCGCACCCTGGGCCCCGACACCGTCGATCGCTTCAACATCTTTCCGGCGGCCAGGGTCATCGGCTCGCCGGCGCCGGGCTATTCGTCGGGCCAGGCGATCGCCGCCATGCAGCAGGTCGTGGCCGCGACGCTGCCGAGCGACTTTACCATCGGCTGGACCGGCTCGGCCTACCAGGAAATCGCCACGCAGGGCTCAGGCTCGCAGGGCTTCGTTTTCGGTCTGATCATGGTGTTCCTGATCCTGGCGGCGCA
>PLYQ01000060.1:21696-45973 GCA_003153415.1 Rhodospirillales bacterium
TCGCCTTCATCCTGGGCGTGCTGCCGCTGGCCATCAGCACCGGAGCAGGGTCGGCCAGCCGCCATTCGATCGGCACCGGCGTGATCGGCGGCATGATGGCAGCGACCTTCATCGCCATCCTGTTCGTGCCGCTGTTCTTCAGGCTGCTGACACGAAAAGAGGGCGCCCGGCGGGAGGTCGATGTTTCGGTGAAGGAGGGTGGCAAGGCGTCCTGAACCAAGTGCCGGAGGCTGCTCAGCTCCCGCTGGCCACCGCCGCCTTCATCAGCGCGATCGCCTCGGGCTTGTCCCAGTCGGCTTCGCCCTCGAGCCGGCCGATCTCGCGGCCCGAGCGATCGACCAGGATCGAGGTCGGCAGGATCGACACGTCGAGCGACTGCATGATCCTGCGGCCCTTGTCGAAATAGATGCCGAGGTTGGTGAGCTGTCTGTCTTCGTAGAAGGGCGCCACCTTGGGCCGCGACGGGCCGTCGAGGGACAGCGGCAGGACGANNTTGCCCCTGTAGTCGGAGAAATGCAGCGGCTTGTCGTCGGCGTCGAGGAACTCGAGGTCGGGCAGCCGCTTGGCCAACTTGACCAGCTCGAACTTGGCGACGGTGCCCTTGAGCAGGCGTGGCCCTACATCGGCTAATGCCGGGAGGGCCAAAAAAGCGAGGCCACCAGCCAGGAAGTGCCTGCGCCGAGGGAGGAAATTGAGGTCGGGATGTGCCATAAGCCGCGTTCCTACAAGATCATTGGCGTTTATTCATGGCACGGAAGAACACAAGAGCGCGAGCAAAGAAGGCGAACCCCAACACAATGTGGGGCGGCCGCTACAAGCTCGGCCCGGCGGAAATCATGGAGCGCATCAACGCTTCCATCGGTTTTGATCGCAGGCTCTATGCGCAGGACATCGCGGGCTCGATCGCCCATGCCGACATGCTGGTGGCCCAGGGTATCCTGTCGGCAAAGGACGGCCGCGCCATCAAGCGCGGGCTTGTGCAGGTGCGCGCTGAGATCGAGAGCGGGCGGTTCAAGTTTTCGACCAAGCTCGAGGACATCCATTTCAACGTCGAGGCGCGGCTGACGGCGCTGATCGGCGAAGCTGGCGGCCGGCTGCATACGGCACGCTCGCGCAACGACCAGATCGCACTCGATGTGCGGCTGTGGGTGCGCGACACGATCGACCGGCTGGAGCCGATGTTGCGCGACCTGCAGGCCGCGCTGATCGACCGTGCCGGGCAATATGCTGCGACCATCATGCCGGGCTTCACGCACCTGCAGACGGCGCAGCCCATCACCTTCGGCCATCACCTGATGGCCTATGTCGAGATGTTCGGCCGCGACCGCAGCCGGCTCGCCGACTGCCGGGCGCGTCTCAACGAATCGCCGCTGGGCGCGGCGGCACTTGCCGGCTCGCCGCATCCCATCGATCCGCGCAAGACCGCCAAGGCGCTGGGCTTTGCCGGCCCGATGGCCAACTCGCTCGATGCCGTGTCGGATCGCGACTACGTCGTCGAGTTCATCGCCGGGGCCTCGATTACGGCGGTGCATCTGTCGCGGCTGTCCGAGGAGATCGTGATCTGGTGCTCCGCGCCGTTCCGCTTCATCGCCTTGTCGGATGCCTTCACCACCGGCAGCTCGATCATGCCGCAGAAGCGCAACCCCGACGCCGCCGAGCTGACGCGCGGCAAGACCGGCCGCATCGTCGGCGCCTTTGTCGCGCTTTGCACCATGCTGAAGGGCCTGCCGCTCACCTACGGCAAGGACATGCAGGAAGATAAAGAGCCGCTGTTCGACGCCGCTGATTCTCTTGAGCTTGGCATTGCGGCAATGGCCGGCATGGTGCGCGACCTCAAGGCCAATGCCGAGCGCATGCGCGCGGTGGCTTCGGCTGACTATTCGGTGGCGACCGATCTCGCCGACTGGCTGGTGCGCGAGGTTGGGCTGCCGTTTCGCCAGGCCCATCACGCCACCGGCGCGCTGGTGGCCAGGGCTGCCGCAAAGGGCGTCGATCTCGACAAGCTGTCGCTCAAGGAGATGCAGTCGGTCGAGCCGCGCATCACCCGAGGCGTCTNNACGCCGTTCTATTGCTATTCGTCGGCCGCGCTGCGCTCCGGCTGGCGCGAGTTCGCCGACGGCATCAAGGGCATGAATGCCTCGGTCTGCTACGCCATGAAGGCCAACAGCAACCTCGCGGTCATTCGTCTATTCGGCGAGATGGGGGCGGGGGCTGATATCGTCTCGGTGGGCGAGATGCGGCGCGCGCTGGCGGCCGGCATTCCGGCCCAACGCATCATCTATTCCGGCGTGGGCAAGAAGGCCACGGAGCTGATGGCTGCCCTCCAGGCAGGTGTAGGGCAGATCAACGTCGAGAGTTCGGCCGAACTCGAGACGCTGAACGCCGTCGCCGGCCAGTTGGGCGTGAAGGCGGCCATCACCATCCGGGTCAATCCCGACATCGATGCCGGCACCCACGCCAAGATCACGACGGGCCGCAAGGAGAACAAGTTCGGCATCGACATCGATCTGGCGCGCGACGCCTTCGCACTGGCCGGCCGGCTGCCCAACCTCAAGGTAGTCGGCGTGGCCATGCATATCGGCTCGCAGCTCACCTCGCTCGATCCCTACCGCGAGGCGATCGTGCGGGTGCGTGGCCTGATCGGCGAGTTGCGCGCCGACGGCCACCGCATCGACCGCTTCGATATCGGCGGCGGCCTGGGGATTGTTTATGCCGACGAAAAGCCGCCCTCGATCGCCGAATTCATGCGGCTGGTCGCTCGGGAAACCGAGGGTCTGGGCTGCGAACTCACCTTCGAGCCCGGCCGCCGGCTCGTCGGCGAGGCGGGCGTGCTGGTGAGCGAGGTCATCCTGGTGAAGGCCGGCGCGGCAAAGACTTTTGTCATTGTCGATGCGGCGATGAACGATCTGATCCGGCCCACCTTATATGAGGCGTGGCACGACATCGTCCCGGTGGCCGAGCCGCGCCCCGATGCCGCCACGATCCGTTGCGACATTGTCGGTCCGATCTGCGAATCCGGGGACTATCTGGCACAGAACCGTGATCTGCCCCCGCTGGCTGCCGGCGACCTCGTCATGGTACGCTCGGCGGGCGCATATGGTGCGGTGATGGCCTCGACCTACAATAGCCGGCCGCTCGCACCGGAGGTGATGGTCGATGGCACGCGATTTGCGGTCACCCGGCCGAGGCCGACGATGGACGACATGATCTCCGCCGAGCGGTTCCCGCCCTGGATGGAGCCGGCAAAGACCTAGCCACACAGAGCGAAGGGATCCGATGGACGCCAGCCAGACCACCCCGATCGAAGCGCCCGGCCTGGGACGCAAGATCGGCTTGGCGTGGGCGGCGCTGGCCTGGGAAGTCCTGTGGCCGCGGCTAATGCCGTTGCTGGCGGCCGTCGCCCTGTTCGTCGCGGCCGCCCATCTCGACCTGTTCGCCGGCCTCGACCCCTGGGTCCATACCGGCCTGCTGGCCGTCCTCGCGCTGGGCTTCGCCGGCCTCGCGTGGCTGCAACTCCGTCGTTTCGCCTGGCCGCTGCGCGAAGCCGCCATCCGCCGTCTGGAGCGCGATTCGGGCGTGCCGCACCGGCCACTGATGGCGGTACAGGATCGCCTTGCCGCCGGTGAGAGCGATCCGATGGCCGCCGCCCTGTGGGACGCCCACCGCCGCCGCGAAGCCGCGCGGCTGGCCAGCCTTTCCAACAAGCCGGCGCATCCTGGTCTGGCCGTGCTCGACAGCTGGGCGCTGCGCTTCGTGCCAATCCTGGCGCTGGTCGTGGCGCTTGCGATGGCCGGCGGCTGGCGCGCCGATCGCATGGCCGTGGCGTTCACACCGGCCTTTCCGCCGCCGCCGCCGGTGGTCGCCAATCTGTGGATTGCGCCGCCGGCCTATACCGGCAAGCCGCCGATCTATCTCGACATGGCCGACCGCGACAAGCTCTTGCGCGTGCCGGTCGGTAGCAAGCTCGCGGGCTTCGTCGACGACGTGCGCGGCCGCCGCGCGCCCAAGCTGGTGATCGACAACGTCGAGACGGAGTTCGCCACCGTCGCCAAGGGCAAGTACCAGATCGAGCAGATCATCAACTGGGGCACCGAGATCACGCTGCGGGCGCGCGGCGACGAGCAGGCGCGCTGGAAGCTGCACGTCATCCCCGACCTGGCGCCGACCATAGAATTCTCCAAGCCGATCGGCGTCGACAAGTGGTCGACCAAGATCGAGTACATCGCCGGCGACGATTTCGGCGTGACGGGCGTGCAACTGCAGATCCGACTGCATGGTTCGGTGCTGGGCGAGGATATGTTGACCGACGACGAGGAGCCCGAGGTCCTGCGTATCGACCTGCCAGTGGCGGGTGGCGCCAAGAAGGTTGCCGACAACTTCGTGCGCGACCTCACCGGCTCGCCCTGGGCCGGCCTCAAGGTCACGGTGATGCTGTTTGCCTCCGATGCGCTCGGCCAAAAGGGTCGCAGCTCCGTCGAGACCTTCCTGCTGCCCGAGCGCGTGTTCAACGACCCGACGGCGCGCGCGCTGATCGTGCTGCGCAAGGCGTTGACCAGGGATCCCAAGGCGCAGCGCCTCGATGTCGCCGACGGTATGCGCATGGTGCAGAACCGGCCGGAGAGCTACCGCAACGATCCTGTCGTCCAGCTCGGCCTGCGCATCGGTGCGGTGCGGCTGGCCCAGAATGGCGACAAGGCCAACATCACTGACACGCAGAAGCTCCTGTGGGATCTGGCGATGCGGCTGGAGCAGGGCTCCACGACCGACGCCGAGCGCGCGCTCGAGCAGGCGCGCCAGGATCTGCGCGACGCCATCCAGCGCCAGGCCGGCGACGAGGAGATCGAGAAGCTGATCCAGCAGCTCTACAGCGCCATGGACCGCTGGCAGAAGGAACTGGCCGAACGGATGAAGGATCCCGAGGAACGGCGCCGCATGGAAGAGCAGGCGGAGAAGATGGATCCCAACAACACCATCACCTCCGACGACCTGCAGAAGATGCTCGACAAGATTCGCGAGATGGCCAAGAACGGCGACCGCGAGGGCGCCAAGCGCATGCTCGAAGAGCTGCGCAAGATGATGGAGAACGCCACGCCGATGCTGGCCAACCCCAACCAGCAGCGCCGGCCGGGGCAGCAGCGCGGCCAACAGGGCCAGGGCAACCAGCAGGGCCGCGAGATGATGAATCAGCTCGACCGGCTGGCGCGGCGCGAGAACCAGCTTCTGGGCGAGTCCGAACGCCAGGGCCGTCAGCAGCAGGGTCGCCAGGGACAGCAGGGCCAACAGGGTCAGCAAGGCCAGCGCGGCCAGCAGGGGCAACAGGGTCAGCAGGGCCAAGGCCAGGGCAACCAGCCAGGTGAGGGCCAGTGGGGCGAGCAGCAGCGCGGCCAGCAGGAAGGCACGCGTCGCCAGCTCGGCGACTTCATGAACAAGCTCGACGAGAACGGCATGCAGATGCCGGAGTCGCTGGGCCGCGCCGAGCGCTCGATGCGCGAGGCCGAGGAGGCGTTGCGCCGCGGCGACGCCCGCGAGGCCTCGCGCGCCCAGCGCCGGGCGCTCGACAACCTGCAGCAGGGCATGGGCGATCTCGCCGAGCAGATGCGCAACCGTGGTCCGGGCAACGGTCAGGACCTCGCCGAGATCGAGGAGCGCGAGCGCCGCTCGGAAGACCGTGACCCGCTCGGCCGTTCCGACGGCAACTACGGCGATGCGGTCGACACCGGCACCGACAAGATCCCGCTCGAGCTCGAGCGCCAGAGGAGCCGCGAGATCCTCGACGAGCTGCGCCGTCGCGCCGGCGAGAACCTGCGTCCCAAAGAAGAGCTCGACTACATCGACCGGCTGCTCAAGACCTACTGAGTTTTGCTGGGAGCGCTGCCAGCGAAGAGAAGATTGGCTAGCTCACCAGCACGTACCAGCCTTCGGCCAGGACCGTTGTAGTGCCGCCGGTTCCGGCCTTCACCCTGATCTTCTTGGCCAGCACGTCGACCGACGTGCCGACGCCGACCTGGATCTGCCGGCTGGCGACGCCGTCGACGTCGACGATCAGGCTGTTGCCGGGGTCGGTGCGGTCGCGCGGCGGGGCATTGTAGAGGCGGTAGACCATCGGCTTGTCGCGGGCATCGAACACGGTCTGCCAGCGCGTCCGTCCGGCGCGGATACGCCCGGCTGGTACCTGGATGCCGACTGAATCGGCAGGGAATGTCTCTCTCGCCATGACGTTTCCCTTTTCCAATCCGCCGGCCCTAATAACCCTCGCGCCAGCCGCGGCGCAGGTAGCCTACCAGCACAATCTCGAGTGCAACGAGCCCTTGGACCATGAAGGCCACGATCGGCACCGCAACCATAGCCGTCGTCCGGATGGCGACGTCGTCGAAGAACAACAGCAGGTACAGCAGCGAGGCCGCGGCGAGGCCGCCGATCACGGCGCTGATCACCAGCATGAGCAGGGCGAGGGCGTAGAAGCGATGATAGAGGACGTAGAACGGACCAAACAGCGACGCCAGCAGGTAAGACCATCCGCCGAGCTCTTTGGATTCGTCTACGTGGCGATGGTCTAGTCGATAGGGAAACACGTGGATCGGTCAATGTTTGAGGGCGCCCGGCGGCACTCTTGGCTTGTTGCTCAGGGTGCCAGTTTAGTCGATTTGAGCCGCGCCGTCCCGCCGTCCCGCACTACGGCCCGCAGAAACCCGGGCCCACGCGGTGAACATATGGTTGGTGAATCTCTATTATTGCACTCGACCTTATTGTCGCTGCATCGGTCGCCAAGTACAAACGGTTCGAAGCAGGCGAGGGGGCGGCAATGGCGAGCCAGGACGACACCCGCAAAGTCGTGGAGCATTATTTCGCCGCCTGGACGGCCAACAAGGTGCCGGAGGCGTATGCGCTGCTGGCGAGCGATCTGGAGTTTGTCGGGCCCACCGCAAGCTACGGCCGTGCCGAGGAATTTCGGCCCGCCCTCATGAACTTTGCCAAGATGACCAAGAATGCCCAGGTCGTCGAGCTGGTCGTCCAGGGCGACCGCGCGGCCATGCTGTACACCTGCGAACTGCCGCCACCGGTGGGCACGTTGCGGATCGCCTCGTTCTTCCGCGTCGAGGTCGGGAAAATCCGCACATACGAAACCCAGTTTGACGCGACGGAACTGCGCAAGCTCCTGGCACGCGCCGCCGGTCGTTAGTTGCCATGGCCTGGAAGAAAAATTCACCCGAATCGGTGCGTCGCTTCGACGAGCTCGCGGCCGTACCGGGGGCTGCGCGGAAGATCATGTTCGGCTGCCCGGTCTACGTGCTGCACGGCGAGCGTTACGCTTTGCTGCACGAGGACAGGATGGTGCTGCGCCTGTCGCCGAAGGATGCGACACGGTTGATCTTCGAAGGCGGGCGCGTCTTCGAACCGATCAAAGGCCGACCGAGGCCGGGCCGCATCGTCGTTCCCGAGACCATCGCGGCCAGCGCGCGGTCGCTCAAGGTCTGGATACGCCGGGCGGTTCGCTACACCGCCTCGCCCTGACGCGTTCGACGGCCTATTTCAGTGGTGCCTTAAAGAACTGCACCTGCTATGCGGGAACCGGACAGGCTCGACGACGTTTCCTTGGTGCCAATCTCCGAGGGGGATCTGTGGCCTACAATCTGATCAAGAATAGGCAACGTCTGATCCGCACCGGAGCAGTCGCTACGCTGGTCATCGTGATCGCGGGCGGTGCCTTTCTTCTTCTCGAACGCTCGGACAATGCCGTGCCCGCCGATCAGGCGCCGGAGGCAACGGCCTCAGTCGCGCCGCCTACAGTCCAGCAGCGCACCACGCTCCCAGGCGATCCCGTTGTACTGACCGATGCCGAGAGCATCCAGATCCGAGGCTTTATTACCGAGGCCCATCGCCAGGCCGCCGACGGCAACTTCAGCGAAGCCGGGGCTGCGCTGCAGAGCGCCGACAAGCTGGTCGCCGGCTTGCCCGAAACCGCCCAGGCCCGCAAAGAGATTGCTGAAATGGCCACGCCGCAGGGCCGGTTCGCCACGCAGCTCACGCGCGCGCGCTTGGCGATCGAGCACGGTGACAATACGGCCGTCGAGAAGGCGCTGGCCGAGGCCGAACGGCTCAAGCCCGACGCGCCGGAGATCGCCGCGTTGCGCCAGAGCCTGCAGGTCGAACAGGCAAAGCAGGCGCACCGCAGCGAACGCATCGCCGCACTGCTCGCGACCATGCACGCAGCGATCGCCCGCCACGACCTTGCGGCGGCCGGCAGCGCGCTCAACGAAGCGGAGCGGATCGACATTCAGGATCAATCGGTGCACCAGGCTCGGATCGAGCTTCGGCGCGCTCAGAATGCGGCCCAGTAGAGCCCCCCGAAAAGCCAGGGGCACAGCGCGCTCGCCCGAGTGGGCCATTCCTGGAAATCACCACGAAACCAGCGAAGCGCGGCGATTGCGCCCTTGCGTCGGCGATTGGCTCCTGCCCAGACTGGGGCCCGCCAAGAATTCGACACCTTGATGACATTGTGCAATCGCAACGCCTGGCTACGAAGCCTGCCACCGATGAATGGCGTTTGTTTCCCAACGGCGCGTGACTGCGCCAAGGTTTTGAGTTCGATGGCGGCGATCCTGGCAATTTGCGGAGTCGCGGGCGTCGTGACGCGGGCGCCGCCGGCGCGGGCGCAAGCCGCCGTGTTCGACGACGTCGAAGCCCAGCTGCACATCCGCCAAGCGGTCAACGCCGCCGCCACTGCCGCACTGGAAGTCGATGACTTGCGCAAGGCGTTGGACGCCGAGCGCAAGCGGGTCGTGCTGACCAACGAGGAGCGCGATCTCAACCGCGAGACGATCAAGACCCTTGAGGTGAAATTGCGCGAGGCCGAGGCCCGCCAGCGCGAGCGCGATGCCGCACTCAAAAAGGCGCAGGAGGCGCGCCGCCAGGGCCTGGCCGCCGAGGCGCAACGGCAAAAGCCCGAGACCGTGCCGCTGTCGGCCGTCCCGCACGGCGCGCCGGGATGGTCGACCGACGCCCCGACCGGCTGCCGGGTGTGGAACTCCAATCCTGAACCCGGCGAGACGATGAGCTGGAGCGGCGGCTGTAAGGACGACCTCGCGCAGGGTCGCGGCGTGCTGCAATGGTTCAAGGATGGCAAGCCCAACGGCCGTTATGAAGGCGACTACCGCGACGGCAAGGTCAACGGCCGCGGCGTCTATAGCTGGACGAGCGGGACGCGCTTTGAAGGCGAGTTCCGCGACGACAGGCCGGACGGGCCAGGCACACTGACGCAGTCCAACGGCACCGTCTACTCAGGCATCTGGACGAACGGCTGCTTCCGCCAGGGCGACCGCAAGACGTCGGTCATGGCGAGCCGGAAGGAATGCGGCTTCGAATGACTGCGGCGCTGCGCAGGCTGCGCGCCGTCAGCGCGTCGCGGGTGGCGGCCGCTCGGTATCGCCGGACAGCCCCCGGCGACGCGCCTCCTGGGCCTCGCGCAGCGCTGCGTCCCGGTCACGCTGCCGGGCTTCCGCGGCGTGCAGGTTCTTCTCGAGCGTGGCGATCGTCTCGCGATTGAGGTCGCGCTCCTCGCTGGTCAGCAGGGTGCGCTTGCGTTCGGCCTCGAGCGCCTTGCGCAACTCGTCGACTTCACCCGCCGCAGCACTGACAGCACTCGCCGCCTGCCTGATGCGAAGTTGCGCTTCGGCGTCGTCAAACGTCGGGCCTGGCGGGCCCGTGGCTGGACCAACCGGCGGGGCTTCCTTTCTTGCCGGCTCATCCGGACGCTTCGGCACGGGCGCGCCGCCTGGTCCGCGCGATGCCAGCGCCGACTGCAGACGCAACCGAAGAGCTTCCGATGGCCTGCCGTCCGGCGTCTCGCCGGCCGTTTGCTGAAACGAGGAAATCGCCGCGGTGGTCCTCGGACCGACCGATCCGTCGGGCGGGCCGGGGTCGTAGCCAAGTGCGGCAAGTAGCGTCTGGATGGAAGCGACAAGAGCGTCGGAGGCCGGCAACGGTGGTGGTGCGGCGGCCTGCGGCGGCACGGTAGTCCCGCGTGCCGCAGACGTCTGCAGGGTTCGCTGGAGGCCCACCGTCGCGCAGCCGTTCGGATACCGACAGGCGGAGCCCTTGCTGCAGATAACGCCGTTGCCGCAATCCAGCTGGGATCGGGGGTCGATGCAGAGATTGGTGGAGGCACAGGTTTCGCCGGCAGAGCACCTGGCGGCGCCGCACGCCGGCCCGGTTGGCGGCGGCCCACCGTAGCACTTGCCGTTGTCGCCGCAGCGCGTTCCGGCTGGGCAGGAGCCCATACCGCCGGCGCACTCGGTGGAGGCGTTCGGTATGCACTTGCCGGCGGCGAAGCGGTTCTCACGCAGGCCGGGAGGACACCATCCGCCGCTCGAAGTCCGGCTGCTTCCCGGCAACATCCCGATGCGCGGCGCACATTGACCGCCCAACAGACAAGCATTTCCGGCAGGGCAGTAGTTGCCGTTGCCGCAGCTGACGGAGCCGGCCGGCACCTGGGCGGCACCGTGACCGGCGAGCAGCAGGACCATCGTCATGAACGAGAGGACGGCCATCGTGAACTGGCCCGGTCGGAAAGGTCGTCGCATCCGTCTCCCCTAGCGCGCCAGCCACGCCCGGTCGCCGACGATAGCCCGGCGCAAGGCCTTGGTGTCCCTCATCTTGCTGTCGCGCTGGTAGGCCGTCACGATCTTGAGCGATTCGTCGAGCTGTTCGAGCTGGCTGCGATCGCCCAGCAGCTCAAGCTCGCGGCGCAGGAGCGCTGCCTGCTTGGCGATGTCGCCATCGGGAAAACCCGTTGCGAGCTGGATGACTAGGTCGAGGTAGGTCGAGAGGAACGAATCGAACCGCGCATGCTCGGCCGTCATGCGCTCGCGCGCGACCGATTTGCGCGTGCTGGCGGCGGCGCCGGCGTCGGGCTCGTCCAAAACCTTCTTCCAGCTGTCGAGCTGGCCGGCCGAGGCGATCACGTTCCAGCGCATCGTGACCGTATGCGCCCACAGGCCCTTGACCGCGCGGGCCTCCAGCTCGCTGCGCACGCGGCTGTCCTGGCCGATCTGGGCTATGGCATCGCGCAACTCGCGCCGCTGCTCGGGGTTGGCGGAGTCCCTCAGGATGCGCTCCAGCACCTGAAGCGGATTGATCGTCTTGGCCTCGCCCGCGCTCGAGCTGCGCAGGGCGTTCCACTCGCGCTGCAGCGCAGCGGCCTGGCCGAGATCGCTGAACGCCGCCGCCCCGAGGGAAATCCGGAAGCCGACCTGGGGCAGGCGCAATTCCTTGCCGCTGGCCGGATCGAACAGCGGGAATTCGGTGCGGCCCGAGCTGCGCAGCGCTTCCTTGGGCGTGCGGAACGAGCCGCCGCGCACCACCATGCCGCCGGGCTGCCCGTGCAGACGGCCAACCCGGTTGAGGTGGAACGGGTCGAGGATGATTTCTTCGACGTTGCCCAGCATGTCGAACAGGCCGAGAGGATTTGGCTTGAGCGTGCCGATCGACTGGAGCTGGCCGGCCGACGAGCTCGGGCCGGCATACCAGGCATATTCGGAGAGGTCGGCCGTCGCCGGCACGAAAGTGCGGTTGCCGCGCTCGGCGTCGCCCACCGCCAGGCCGCCGCGCGCGGCGAACTCCCATTCCGCCTCCGAGGGCAGCCTGGCGAAGCCCGGCTTGCCGGAGGCCTTGGGCAGCGCGTCCTGCTTGTTGGCGTAGAGCCAAAGGTTGAGGCGGCGCGTGAACTCTACGGCGTCGAACCAGCTCACGCCTGCTTTGGGCAGCGCCAAGCGGTCCGCTGATTTGGCGGTGTTGCATTCGGTCGCCATGACCGTGTCGTACTGCTGGTTGGTGACCTCGTATTTGCCGAGCAGGTAATAGCGCGCGTTGGTCTTGTCCTCGAACGGGCCGGCGACGAAATCGGTGCGCAGATAGCCGCTCGCCGGCACCTCGTCATCGGCGCCGCCCAGCAGCACCTGGCGGTCGTCGAGGTGGGAGCGCTTGGCGGCGTCGCGCGGACCACCCGTGCCGACGACGCGGAACGCCATCGACCCGCCGCAGGGCAGGGGCAGGATGAAGTCGTCCTTCAGCGGCTTGGGATTCCAGTCGGCTGGGTTCCATGCCGGCGCCGGCTGCGCGGCAGCCCCGCCGCAGGCCGCCATCAGGCCGGTGGCCAGCAGCGCGCAACGAAGCGAAAGCCCGATCACGACACTCCATATCCATGTGAGGGGAGACGGACGCCAGTCTGGCCGAGTTCGCCCGCCATCTCAACGGCGGCAACCCGAGGCCAGCGGCGGCGTTATCACCCTAGCCGGAGCGAGGCGCTCCGGCCGACCCCGAGCCGCGGATGTACCGGTGGGGCCGTCCGCCGGGGCCGTCGGATTGGAGGTCGCCATGGCTTTGCCCGAAACCTTTCGCGCCCGGATACTCCATCCCATTCCCTACGAGGACAGGTCGGGCAGTCCCGTGGTCGCGCCCGTCGGCGCCTACGAGATCGCCGAGGTCGGCGAGCACTTCCAGTTCTCGGCCGAGGGCATCGACCCGTTCCACATGCCGCGCAAGCACGCGCTCTATCATCACAAGGTCGGGCATCTGGAAATCGACGACTGGAATTCGTAGGCGCTGAACCCCGGCGAAAAATTACGCCGTCTTCTCGACCACCCCGATATAGGGCAGGCCGCGGAAGCGGTGCGCCCAGTCGAGGCCATAGCCCACCAGGAACTCGTCGCCCGCCCGGAAGCCGACGAAATCAGCGTCCAACTGGGCACGGCGCTTGGCCGGCTTGTCCAAGAGCGTGCACACCCAGACGCGGTGGGCGTGGCGCTCCTTGATCAGGTTCTTGGCAAAGCTGAGCGTCAGGCCCGATTCCAGGATGTCGTCGACCAGCAACACGTCGCGGTCGCGCACGTCGTCGACGATGTCGCGCACGATGCGGACATGGCCGCTGGTTTCGGTGCCGGTGCCGTAGCTCGACAGCGTCAGGAAATCCATTGACCAGTCGGCGCCGGCGCGGTTGAGCGCGCGGATTAGGTCGGCGGCGAACACGAAGCTGCCCTTCAGCACCGAGACGACCAGCGTATCGGCCGGCAACTGCTTGGCGAGCTCGGCTGCCATCTCGTCGACGCGGGCGGCGATCTCGGCGGCGGAAAAGCGGATGGTGACGACCGGGCGATCGGGCATGAAGTCTCGCTGTTCTGCAACGCTATTCGATGGCGGGCACGACGTCGGTCGTGCCCGACGGCGGATCGTCGAAGGCCTGGCTGAAGGCCAGCCGCGCGCCGGGCGCGATCGGGCCGCGGACCAGGGCAATGGCGCGTTCGCCCAGCACCGCATCCTTGTCGTCCTTGAAGACAAGCTTCAGCGAACGCGTCGAGCCCACGGCGCTTCCTGAATTGACGATCTCGCCCTGCACCACGTAGCGGCCGCCGACCAGCTCGATCTTGCTGTTGGCGAAGTCGATCTCGAGCTGTGCGACCGCGGGCGGTGGCGCCGGTGCCGCTTGCCGGGCGGGAGGCGAGGTAACGGGGGCGGCGTTGGCGGTCTGCACGGCGATGCCCGAGGCGTCGGTCTGCAGCACGTGGCGCCATTGGCCGGGAAACAGGCCCATGATGTCGTTGCGGAAGATGAAGATGGCGGCCGCCAGGACGACCATCAGGACGAGGCCGCTCGCCGCCAGGATCCTGTTCAGGGTGTAGGGGCTGCGCGCTTCGATGACGGCGGGCAGGGAATTTCCACCCATCGAGGAGGCAGCCCGGCTAGGCGGCCGGATCACCAGATCCGGCACGGGGCGCTCCCTCTCGACCGTCTGGAACCAGCGGTCGTGGCAGCGGGCGCATTGGACGGTCCGGCCCGCCGGACCAATCGCCAACGGGTCGACGGCGTACCTTGCCGCGCAGTTGGGACAAGTGACTTGCATACGGGGCGGGCTGTTCCCCACTAGATGTGCTTGCGGGCGGACATTATGCCACTAAAAGTGGGCTTACAAGCATGACCGGTTTTGTCCCTTGGCTGCGCTCGGCGAGCTTCAACGTCGGCTGGTACGCCGGCTCGGCTGCGATCGCCGTGCTGGGGGCACCCATTCTGCTGCTGCCGCGGCGGGCGGTCGTGGCCTGGTCGCGCTTGTGGATCCGCTTCGTGCTGGGCTGGCTGAGACTCACCTGCGGCCTCACTCACCGCGTCACGGGCCTGGAGAACTTGCCGGCGGGGCCGGCGATCATCGCGTCCAAGCACCAGTCGTCGTGGGAGACGATGTCCTACACCCTGCTGTTCGACGACGCCGCGATCGTGCTGAAACGCGAGCTCCTGTTCATCCCCATCGTCGGCTGGGCGATGGCGCGCGCCGGCAATATCGCGGTCGAGCGCGGCGAAGGGGCCAGGGCGTTGCGCGGCCTGCTGCGCCAGGCCCGCGCGAAAGTGGCGGAAGGCCGCTCGATTCTGATCTTCCCCGAAGGCACGCGCGTCGCCGTGGGTGACGAGCGGCCGTATCAGGTCGGCACCGCGGCTCTCTACCGCCAGCTCGGCGTGCCGGTCGTCCCGGTGGCGCTCAACTCCGGCCTGTTCTGGGGACGGCGCAAATTCATCAAATGGCCGGGCGTCATCGACGTCGAAATCCTGCCGCCCATCGCCCCCGGCCTCGGCCGCGAGGAATTCATGGCCAAGCTACGCCAGAGCATCGAGGGAGCGACAGCAAAACTGGTGGCCAAGCGGCCGCACTAGGACGCCGGCCTCACTGGAGGGAGCAGAAGAAGTCGCCCTGCTGGCAAATCAGCTGATAGTCGAGATCCTTGATCCGATCGGCCGTGAGCGCGGTCCGGCATTTGGTGAAGATCATCGAGTTGATCGATCCGCCGATCGTGCCCCTCGTCCGGAAGGTGCATTCGTCGTCGCGGAAGCGCAGCCAGGTCTCCTGGGTCTGCTTCAGCTTGGCCTGGCTGTCGGCGGAGATCTTGGCCATCAACTTGGCATAAACGTCGGCGAGTTGACGGTCGGCCTGCTGATAGATTTCGCCCGCCTTCTGATCCAACTCCATCATCGTCTGGGCGCTGATGGGAGCGGCACCCGTCAATGCTGTCGCGATCACGGCAACGGACAGGAGTCTCAGCTGCATCGCGTCTCTTCGCCCCGCCGGGCGGCGCCGTCAACCGTGGATTGATCGACCCGCCGGCATCGTGGCGTAGTGAACAAAGAACGAACAATTCTGTTGATATCACCCCCCTCGACGCCTACTTTTCAACGATGGAATGGGCTCCGGTTTCCCAGCGCATCTGGGACATGAAATATCGATTTCGCGACGATTCCGGGCGCTCGGATACCGACCTGGACGCGACCTGGTGGCGCGTGGCGCGGGCCTTGGCGGCGCCCGAGCGCGACCCCGAGCTGTGGGCCGGGAAATTCCATGAGGCGCTCGCCGGCTTCAAGTTCCTGCCGGCCGGCCGGGTGATCGCCGGCGCCGGGACCGGCCGCTCGGTCACCCTGTTCAACTGCTTCGTCATGGGCACGATCGGCGACGACATGGCGTCGATCTTCAACAATGTGAAGGAAGCCGCGCTCACCATGCAGCAGGGCGGCGGCATCGGGCACGATTTCTCGACCCTCCGGCCGATGGGCGCGCCGGTGAAGGGCGTCGGCGCCGACGCCTCGGGGCCACTCTCCTTCATGGATGTCTGGGACTCGATGTGCCGCACGATCATGAGCGCGGGCTCGCGCCGCGGCGCCATGATGGCGACGCTGCGCTGCGATCATCCCGATATCGAAGCCTTCGTCGACGCCAAGCGCGATCCGGCGCGGCTGCGCATGTTCAACGTCTCGGTGCTGGTCACCGACACCTTCATGGCCGCGGTCAAGGACGACGCCGACTGGGATCTGGTGTTTGGCGGCAAGGTCTTCCGGACCGTCAAGGCCAAGGCCCTGTGGGAGCGCATCATGCGCGCCACCTACGACTGCGCCGAGCCCGGCGTGATCTTCATCGATCGCGTGAACCGGCGGAACAACCTAGCCTATTGCGAGACCATCCAGGCGACCAATCCTTGTGGCGAGCAGCCGCTGCCACCCTACGGCGCCTGCCTGCTGGGCTCGATCAATCTGGGCGCACTGGTGAAGGATCCCTTCACGCCGGGTGCGGCGCTCGACAGGGCAGCGCTGGAGCGGCTGGTGCCGCTGGCCGTGCGCATGCTCGACAATGTGATCGACGTCTCGCGTTTTCCGCTGCCGGCCCAGGAGAAGGAAGCCAAGGCCAAGCGCCGCATCGGGCTCGGCGTCACGGGTCTCGCCGATGCGCTGATCCTGTGCGGCGTGCGCTATGGCTCCGCCGAAGCGGTGCGGCTGACTCAGCTGTGGCTGGGCGCGGTGCAGCGCCTGTCTTATCTCGCCTCGGCGGACATTGCGGCGGAGAAGGGCAGCTTCCCGCTCTACGACAAGGCACGTTATCTCGCCGGCGAGACCGTCAAGGCGCTGCCGGACGACGTGCGCACCGCGGTCGGCCGTTACGGTATCCGCAACGCGCTCTTAAATTCGATCGCGCCCACCGGCACGATCTCGCTGCTGGCCGACAACGTCTCCTCCGGCATCGAGCCGGTGTTCGCCTTCTCCCACGTCCGCCACGTGCTGCAGCCCGACGGCACGCGCCGCGAGGAGGCGGTGGAGGACCACGCCTTCCGCCTGTGGCGCGACCTCAAGGGTAACGCCCCGCCGCCGCCGGACGTCTTCGTCGATGCCCAGACGCTGACGCCGGCCGATCACATCGCCATGCAGGCCGAGGCCCAGGACTACGTCGACAGCTCGATCTCCAAGACCATCAACCTGCCGCGCGACATCTCCTTCGAGGCCTTCAAGGGCGTCTACGAGGAGGCCTATGCCCAGAACTGCAAGGGCTGCACGACCTACCGGCCGAACGACGTCACGGGCGCCGTGCTCGAAGTGAAGCCGGCCGCGACAGCGCCCGCGCTGGTGCCGGCGCCGCGCGAGGAGGGCGTGGTCTACATCGCCCAGCCGCTCGACCGGCCGGAGGACCTGCCGGGCAAGACCTACAAGATCAAATGGCCGGGCAGCGACCACGCCATCTACATCACCATCAACGACGTGATGCAGGACGGCCGCCGCCGGCCGTTCGAGATCTTCATCAACTCCAAGAACATGGAGCACTACGCCTGGACTGTGGCGCTGACCCGCATGATCTCGGCGGTGTTCCGCAGGGGCGGCGACGTGTCGTTCGTGGTCGAGGAGCTGAAGGCGGTGTTCGACCCGCGCGGCGGCCAGTGGATGGAGGGCCATTACGTGCCCTCGCTGCTGGCGGCGATCGGCGGCGTGATCGAGAAGCACCTGATCGACATCGGCTTCCTCAGCACCGCCGACACGCCGCGCATCGCCGAGGCCGCCGAACAGCGGCTACGCCTGGCCGCCGGTCAGCGCGAACCGATCACCGGCGGCGGCGACGTACCGACCCGGCTCGGCCAGTGCCCGAACTGCGGCGCCGCGGCGCTGACCCATCAAGAGGGCTGCGACATCTGCCTCAACTGCGGCTATTCGCGCTGCGGCTGAGCAAGGGCGTGAATTCATCAATTTGCAGGCGTTGGCGGACTTCCGCATTGGTGCGCATTGATGCCGGACATCGCGCGATGTCCGGATAGTGCCTGCCAAACCCAGACATGATCTTCTGTGTGATGGATCGGCGTGCCAGCGCTCAGGAAATCGCTCGCCGCTTCGGCAGGCCGTTCGCGTAGCGATCTGGCCGAACGACCGTATGGTTCGTGCGGTTAGGGCGGCAGCCGGAACGTGACAAGATCGGCCGCAAGATAGAGAGGAAACGCAAACCCATGGCTCGCATGACGGGCGGTGACGCCATCGTCGATTCCCTGCTGCGTCACGGCATCGACACGATCTTCGGACTGCCGGGCGTGCAGATGTACGGCCTGTTCGATTCTTTTGCCCGCAACGCCAACCGGCTGAAGGTGATCAACGCCCGGCACGAGCAGACCACCGCCTATATGGCGATGGGCTATGCCCAGTCGTCGGGCAAGCCGTCGGCCTTCACGGTGGTGCCGGGCCCCGGGGTGATGAACACCATGGGCGCGCTGACCACGGCGTGGGGCGTCAACGCGCCCATCATGTGCATCACCGGCCAGGTGCCGAGCGCCATGATCGGCCGCGGGCGCGGCCAGCTCCATGAGATGCCCGACCAGCTCGCCACCTTGAAGACGCTGCTGAAATTCGCCGAGCGCATCGAGCATCCGACCGAGGCGCCGCAGGTCATGGCGCGCGCCTTCCAGGCGATGGTGTCCGGCCGTCCCGGTCCGGTCGCGGTCGAAATGCCGTGGGACATGTTCCCCGCGACCGCCGACGTCACACCGATGGATCCGCTCGGCAAGCGTGATAATCCCGTGCCCGATCCCGACAAGATCGGAGCACTTGCCAAGCTGGTCGACGGTGCGAAGGCGCCGATGATCTGGATCGGCGGCGGCGCGGTCGATGCCGGCCCCGAGATCCTGGCGCTGGCCGAGAAGATCGGAGCGCCGGTCGTGTCATTCCGTATGGGCAAGGGCGTGGTCGATTCGCGCCACCGGCTGTCGCTCAACACGGTCGGCGGCTTTGAGCTGTGGGACAAGACCGACCTGCTGATCGGCATCGGCACGCGGCTCGACGTGCCGATCGCGCGCTGGGTGCCGGCGCCGGCCGGCCTCAAGACGGCGCGCATCGACATCGACCCGATCGAGCATCGCAGGCTTTCCGTCAACGTGGCGATCGTGGCCGATGCGGCCGACGGGACACGCGCGCTCACCGCCCTGGTGAAGCGCAAGGACGATCCCGCATGGCGAGGCGCGGTGACCGCGGCCCGGGCGGCGGCACTGGCGGCGATCGAGAAGGCCGATCCGCAATACTCCTTCATGAAGGTGCTGCGCGAGGTGCTGCCCGACGACGGCATCGTGGTCGATGAAGTCACGCAGCTCGGCTACATGATCTGGTACGGCTATCCGGTTCACCAGCCGCGCCGCCTGATCTCCTCGGGCTTCTCTGGCACACTGGGCTACGGCTTCCCGACGGCGTTGGGCGTCAAGGTGGCCAATCCCAACCGTCCGGTCGTGTCGGTCGCCGGTGACGGCGGCTTCCTGTTCGGCGGTTCGGATCTCGCCACCGCCAAGCAGTTCGGCATCAACCTGGTGACGGTGGTGGTGAACAACGCCTCCTACGGCAACGTGCTGCGCGACCAGCAGCGACTCTACGAAGGCCGCCATTCCGGCGCGGTCCTGACCAACCCGGACTTCCAGGCCTACGCCCGTTCCTTCGGTGTCGGCGCCTGGCGCGTCGAAACCGCCGACGGCCTGCGTGGCGCCTTGCGCGAGGCGCTCGCCAGCGACGCGCCGGCGCTGATCGAAGTCATGTCGGACATCGCCAAGGACTATCCGCCGTACAAGTTTCATCAGCCGCGGCTGCCCTAGGCAATTGCGGAGGGAGGACGAGACATGAAAATCGGCGTCACGATGTTTCCGACGGACTACTCGATCGCGCCGCACGAACTCGCCATCGAGGCGGAGGCGCGCGGCTTCGAATCGGTCTGGTTCCCGGAGCACAGCCACATCCCGACCAGCCGCAAGTCGCCATGGCCCGGCGGCGCCGACCTGCCGAAATGGTACTACGACACCTACGACCCCTTCGTGGCGATGGGCGCTGCCGCAGTCGTCACCAAAACGATCAAGCTCGGCACCGGTGTCTGCCTGGTGGTGCAACGCGATCCCATCCACACCGCCAAGGAGGTCTCGACCGTCGACCGGCTGTCCGGCGGCCGCCTGCTGTTCGGCATCGGCGGCGGCTGGAATGCCGAGGAGATGGCCGACCACGGTACTGAATTCGCCACGCGCTTCAAGCTGGTGCGCGAGCGCATCGAGGCGATGAAGGAGATCTGGACGAAATCGAAGCCGAAATACTCAGGCGAGCTCGTGAAGTTCGACGAGATGATGCAATGGCCCAAGCCGGTGCAGAAGCCGCATCCGCCGATCATCGTCGGCGGCGGCTTCCCGCAGGGCGCGCGCCGTGCCATCGCCTATGGCAACGGCTGGATGCCGATCGGCGGTCGCGGTGGCGACACGCTGGCGCTGCTGGCGCCGTTCCGCGAGATGCTGGCGAAAGCGGGCCGCGACCCGGCCGAGGTGCCGGTCACGCTGTTCGGCACCGGCATGAATGGCGACGCGCTCAAGCTTGCGCGCGACGCTGGCGTCGATCGCGTCGTGTTCGGCGTGCCGTCCGAGGCCAAAGACAAGGTCCTCCCTCTGCTCGACAAGGGCGCCGCGCTCATGCGCAGTTGATGGGCCCATTCCCCGCCGATACGATATTTGGCTCGCACCCCGGAGTATCCGCATGCCGTCGTCCCCCAGCCTTGTGATTCGCAACGGCACCATCGTCGACGGGTCCGGCGGAGACCCCTATGAGGCCGACCTCGCCGTGATCGACGGAAAGATCGCGGCGATCGGTGGCAGCGTTGCCAAGGGAGCGGAGGAGATCGACGCGCGTGGCAAGCTTGTGACGCCTGGTTTTGTCGATGTGCACACGCACTATGACGCGCAGGTGACCTGGTCCGACCGACTGTCGCCGTCGTCCTGGAACGGCGCCACGACGGTCCTGTTCGGCAACTGCGGCGTCGGCTTCGCGCCCTGCCACGCAGACCAGCACGATATGCTGATCAACCTGATGGAGGGCGTCGAAGACATCCCCGAAGTCGTGTTGAGCGAAGGCCTGCCGTGGAACTGGCACAGCTTCCCGGATTTTCTCGATGCGATTGCCGCCCGTTCCTACGACGTCGACGTTGCCGCCCAGGTGCCGCATGCCGCGCTTCGGGTCTATGTGATGGGCCAGCGCGGCGCCGACCGCGAGCCGGCCACCGAGCAGGACCGCCAACGCATGGCGCAATTGACGGCCGAGGGCCTGCGCGCCGGCGCGCTGGGCTTTTCAACGTCGCGCACGCTCAATCACCGCTCGGCCGACGGCAAGCACATCCCGACTTTGCGCGCCGAGGAAGCGGAGCTGACCGCGATCGCCCACGCCATGCGCGACACCGGCACCGGCTGGATGCAGATCGTCTCGGACTTCGAGGACCAGGACGGCGAGATCCACCTGTTCCGTCGCCTGGCGAAGGAATCCGGCCGCCCTGTCACCATCAGCCTGCTCCAGCAGGACTCCCGCCCGGATGGCTGGCGCGACCTGATGTCGGAGATCGACGAGGCCAACGCCGAGGGACTACGCATCACCGCCCAGGTCCGCTCGCGTCCGACCAGCGTGCTGCTCGGGCTCGAACTCTCGCAGAACCCGTTCATGGGCCGGCCGAGCTACAAGCGCATCGCCCATCTGCCCTTTGCCGAACGCCTGGCCCTGCTGCGCCAGCCCGACGTGCGCGCCCGGATCCTGACCGAGGCCTTCGAGGGCAGCCGGCGCGGCAAACGTGTCGAGCGCTGGGATCGCATGTACCCGCTCGGCGATCCGCCGGACTACGAACCCAAGGCCGACACCAGCATCGCCGCACGGGCGGCACGGCAGGGCCGCTCGCCCGAGGAGCTCGCCTATGACTTGCTGATCGAAGGCGACGGTAAGGGGATCCTGTATCTGCCGGTCACCAACTTTGCCGGCGGCAACCTCGACGTGGTGCGCGATATGATCGATGCGCCGAATTCGCTGATTGGCCTGGGCGATGGCGGCGCCCATGTCGGCGTCATGTGCGACGCAACCTCCACCAGTTATCTGCTGACGCATTGGACGCGCGATCGCGGGCGGGGTTCGCTGTTTCCGGTATCCTGGGCCATCAAGCGGCTGGCGGCGGACAATGCCGCGGCGATCGGGCTCGGCGACCGCGGCCTGCTGCGCGTCGGCATGAAGGCAGATATCAACATCCTCGACTACGACAAGCTGCGTCTGCGCCGGCCGGAGATCGTCTATGACCTGCCAGCCGGCGGCAAGCGATTGGTCCAGCGGACGGATGGCTTCGATGCGACCATCGTCTCCGGTGCCGTCGTCTATCGCCACGGCGAGGCAACGGGTGCGTTGCCCGGTCGCCTGATCCGCGGCGCGCGCGAAGCCTAGGGGCAATTCCGGAGGAAGGGCCATGGCGAACGCACGCTTTTGAGAAAGGACAGTTCGAATGGACCAGTCAGCCAGCAAGAACGCCCAGGGCAAGCCGGTCGCCATCATCATTGGCGCGACGTCGAAGTGGCAGGCCGATGGGCGCAACACCAGGCTCGCGCACGGCAAGACCCTCGACGACACGACGTTGCCGGTCGGTGCACGGTGGGGCGTCGGCGGCGCACTGGCGCAGAAGTTCGCGAGCGAGGGCTTTTTCACGGTCCTGACGACGCGCACCGCATCGAACGCGGCGGCGCTGGCGGCGGCAATCCAGCAGCAGGGCGGCGCATGCATGATCGTCGAGCTGGACCTCGCGTTGGAGAAATCGATCACGACGGCCTTCGCCACCATTCGCGCCCAAGCCGGCGACCCCGATGTCCTGATCTACAATGCAGGCTACCTCGAGGGGCGCGATCTGCCGCCGGGCAAGGAACTGCTCGAGCATATCCCGGTCGAGATGTTCGACGTTGCCCACGCGATCGCGAGCCGCGGGCCGTTCCTGGTGGCCAAGGAAGTGCTGCCCGCCATGCGCAAGCGCGGCTCGGGGTCGTTCTTCTTCTCGAATAACGCCAAGTCGCTGCGTGGCACCAAGCGGAACACCGGCGAATCGCTCTACTATCCCCGAGTGATGATGCGTACGGTGGCCCAGGTCCTGACCGAGGAATACTCGGAACATGGCATCCACGTCGCCAACATCGTGATCGACGGCCTGATCGATTCGCCGGGCACGCGGGCGCTGCCGAGGGCGCACAACAATCCGGACATCATCATCAACCCGATGAAGATCGCCGAGGCGTTCTTTTATCTCCACACGCAGGACCGGTCCTGCTGGACGCATGAGCTGCAACTGACGCCGTTCTCCACCAAGCCGAGCCACTGATTGCCACTGATTGTTGGGGCGCACACGATGACCGACGGTATATTCGATGGCCTGAAAGTCATCGACTGCGCGAGCTGGATTGCGGGACCCGCGGCGGCGACAATCCTCTCGGACTTCGGCGCCGACGTGATCAAGATCGAGCCGCCGGGCGCCGGCGACCCCTGGCGGGCCTCGACTCCCGTGCCCGGCAAGACGACCGACTACTGGTGGCAGCTCACGGCTCGCAACAAGAAGAGCCTAGCGCTCGATCTCAAGCACCCCGAGGGCCTCGCCGTCCTTTACCGGCTGATCGCCTCGACCGACGTCTTCATCACCAACTTCCCGTTGCCGGTGCGCGAGCGCCTGAAGATTGCAGCCGCGGACCTCCTCGCGATCAACCCGCGCCTGGTCTATGGCTCGATCACGGCCTATGGCGAGGCGGGCGAGGAAGCTGCCCGCACGGGCTTCGACGCGACCGCCTACTGGGCGCGCACCGGCATGATGGACATGGTGCGGGCAACGACCGAAACGGAGCCGGTGCGCTCGATGCCGGGCATGGGCGACCATCCCACCGCGACGGGCCTCTATGCCGCCATCGTGACGGCGCTCTACCGTCGCGAAAGAACCGGGCGGGGCGGCGTCGCGCAAACCTCCCTGCTGCAGAACGGCCTGTGGGCCAACGGCTGCTACGTGCAGAACCGCTTGTTCGGCGAGCACGTCGGGCACCGGCCGCCGCGGACCCACACGCCGAGTGCGCTCGCCAACCATTACCGCTGCCGCGACGGCCGCTGGTTCCTGATGGCCCTGCACAACGAGGCACGTCAGCTCGCGAGCTTCCTCAGGGCCATCGGCGCCGAGCATCTCGCGCAGGACCCGCGCTTTGCCACGCAACCGGCGCGGCGCGAGAACCACAAGGCGCTGAACGCGATCCTGGATGACGTCTTCGCCAAACGCGACCTCGCGGAATGGCGTCCCATTCTCGAAGCCGCAGGCGTGACCTTCGGCGCCGTCTTCACGGTCGATGAGGCGGCGGATGACGCCCAGTCCCGCGAGATCGGCGCACTCGTGCCCTTTGCCGACGGCGAGGGCCTCACCGTGTCGAGCCCCTTCCACCTCGACGATGCGACCAAGGTCGCCCCGGTTCGCGCGCCGGCCGTCGGCCAGCATTCGGAGCAGGTGCTGCGCGAGGCGGGTTACACCGCCGAGGAGATCGCGCGGCTGGAAGGACTTGGAATCCTGGGACAGCAATCGCGCGAGGTCGTCGAACCCGCTTAGGAGGAATTCATGCCGCTTCTCTACAGAAAGCAGGGCCATACCGGCATCCTGACGCTCAGCCGTCCG
>PLYQ01000093.1 GCA_003153415.1 Rhodospirillales bacterium
GCGTAATAGAGACTCTGGCCGATGGCGGCGCCGTTCGAGGGCAGGGCGCGCTGGAGGAAGGCCATGGCGCCCAAGTGGCAGGCGGCGAAGGTGAAGGCATGCAGCGCCTGTAGGAACACCAGCGCCGGCAGCTCGGTGGTGAAGGCCATGCCCGTCCAGCGCACCATGCCGGCGCCAAGGCCGAGGCCAATCAGGCAGCACACGCCCAGGCGCTTGAGCAGCCAGCCGCCGAACAACATCAGTACGATTTCGACCGCCACGCTTTCGGCCCACAACAGGCTGATCGTGACGTCGTCGATGCCGGCGGCGCGCCAGGTCAGGGTGCCGAAACTGTAGAGCACGGAGTGGCTCGCCTGGCAGAAGCCGGCGGCCATCAGGAACAGCAGGAAGGGCGGCGATCGCAGCAGGGCACGGACCTTGAACGGCGCCTTGCCGCGAGCGGCGCCGGGCACGCGGGGTTCTGCCGCTGGCAGCAGCAGCGCCAGCGGCGCCAGGAAGAGCAGGCCTGCGAAGGATACGTAGAGAACCCAGGACGGACCGTCGCGGTCGACGGCGACGCCACAGGCAAAGGCGCCGAGGATGAAGGCGACCGAACTCCACATGCGCACGCGGGCATAGTCGAGGCCGTGGCGCTTGGTCTCCGTCACTAGGACGCCGTCGTAGAGCGGCAACGGCGGCGACCACACGAAGCCCCAGATCATGGTGACGGCAAAGATCGCGAGGAAGCCGTGGGAAAGTTGGTAGGCGCCGATCAACGCCAGGGCAGCAAGGCCCAGCGTGACAATCACGCCCTTGGGCCCACCGAGGCGATGCGCCACCCAGCCAACCGAGAGCGTGGCGACGACGCCGACGATCTGGCGGCTCATGAACAGGGTGCCGAGNNACCGGCCAGTAGCTCATGAAGGCGCCGGCGGCGAAGAAATAGGCGGCGCCGTAGCCAGCGAGCCTGAGACCGATAACGATCCGCTGCATCAGGCGGCGAACTCGCGCCGCACTTGGTCGGTGTGCTGGCCGAGCGCCGGCACGTCGCCCAGCCGCTCGGGCTCGCCGGCATATGAGGCGGCCAGCGCCGGCACGGTGACCTCGCCGTTGGGCGTCTTGAAGTCCATGCGCCGGAGCTGCGGATGGCTCGAGAGATCGGCCACCGAACTTACGCGCGCCCAGGCGATCTGAGCCGCGTCGAGACGAGCGGAGAGAGTTTCGAAAGATTGTGCGCCAAAACTCTTCTGCACGATGGCGTTGGTGTCGTCACGGCGGGCATTGCGTGCCTTGTTGGTGGCGTAGTCGGGATCCTTGTCGAGACCCGGCCGGTCGAGCACGCTCTCGCACAGCCGCGTGAACTCGCGGTCGTTCTGGATCGAGATCAGGACGGGCACCTTGTCGGCCGTCGTGTAGACGCCGTAAGGCGCGATGGTCGGATGGGTGAGGCCAAGCCGCGGCCAGTCGTAGGCGCCGTAATCCTTGGCGAGCAGCGGTACACTCATCCATTCCGCCATGGAGGAGAACAGCGACACCGAGATGCTGCGGCCTTCGCCGCTCTTCTGCCGCGCCAACAGNNGCCATGCCGCTCTCGGCCTGGACCAGCAGATCGTAGGCGCGGCGATCCTTGTAGGGGCCGTGATCGCCGTAGCCCGAAATATCGACGGCGATCAGGCGCTTGTCCTTGGCGCGCATGGCGGCCGAGCCGAAGCCCGCGCGCTCGGCGGCGCCCGGCGCCAGGTTCTGGATCAGCACGTCGGCCTTGGCGATCATGCGATGCAGCAGCGCGAGATCGTCCTTCTTCTTGAAGTCGAGCGTGACGGACTGCTTGCCCCGGTTCAGCCAGACGAAATAGCTCGCCAGGCCGTGCACGTAGCCGTCGTAGCCGCGGGCGAAATCGCCCTCGGGCCGCTCGATCTTGATGACCCTGGCGCCCGAATCGGCCAGCCGCGCCGAGCAATAGGGGGCGGCCACCGCCTGCTCGACACTCACCACCAGCAGGCCTTCGAGCGCTCCGGGCATTGTTACGCGTCACTCCGTCAGGGGCGGGCAACATGCCATAGCGTCTGCCGGGCGCAACTCGCATGGCAGGTGTACCGCATCGCCGGCTGTCGAAATTCCGACCAAAGTCCAATGGAGTGATCGCCAGACTCGGCGGATACTTGCGCTCACGAGGTGATCCCCATGCCGTCCGATGCCCTTGCTCTCTATGCCGCCGTGATCCTGCTCGTCCCCATGGGATGCTTCTTCCTGTCGTCGCCCGTCTTTCTGCTGGTCGGGCTGGAGGTCCCGGAGGTCACGCAGCTATTGCGCGGCATGTTCAACGGCTATTTCCTGGTGGTCGGCATAGCCGGACTCATTACGATGGTAATGTTTGCCGCGGCGGGGCGTCCGGTCTTTGCGGTCGGCGCGATTGTCGTCGCGGGCTTCGCGATCGTAGCCCGCCGCTGGCTTCTGCAACGCATGGATGCCGGGCTACAGGCCAGGGACGCCGGTGCCCCGTTCGCGGTGCGGCAGCTTCGCGTCCTGCATGTGAAGAGCATGCTGATCAATGCGGTCCAGCTCGTCGCGGTCGTGGCGAGCGTGCCTCATATCGTGTAGCCCGCGAACGCGGGCCCGACCTTCTTGGGCTCCACTCCGTTGCGGGCCGGCAACATGCCATAGTAGCCGCATGGTGCAGCTCACATCGGCGGAACGCGAAACTGTCGACGGCCGCGACGGGCCGGCGCGCGCCATGGCCTTGCGTATCGTGGCCGATACCGCGCGGCTTCTTGGCGCCGCGAAGCTTGTGCCGATCGCCTCGGCCCATATCGACGGCTGCCTCTATCACGGCGATTCCGGCACCCTGTTCGCCGAGCGGCTGGTCGCGGACGGCGGCGCGGTCGCAGTGCCGACCACACTCAACGTCGGCGCGCTCGATCTTCTGCATGCCGGTCGCGTGCGGCTGGCGCCCGAACGCGCCGCCATGGCGCGGCGGATGATGGACGCCTATCTCAGGCTCGGCTGCCGGCCGACCTGGACCTGCGCGCCCTATCAGGCGGGACACCGCCCGGCGCTCGGCCAGCATGTGGCGTGGGGCGAAAGCAATGCCGTGGCCTTCTGCAACACGGTGCTGGGCGCACGCAGCGAACGCTACGGCGACTTCCTCGATATCTGTGCCGCGCTCTCGGGTCGCGCGCCCGAGTTCGGCCTGCATCTCGACGACAATCGCCGCGCCACGCTCGAAGTCGATGCCACGGCGCTCGATCCGCGGCTGGTCGCCGAGGATGCCTTCTGGCCGGTGCTGGGCGCCTGGTTGGGCGAGACCGAGGGTGGTCGCATCGTTGCCTTCACTGGCCTGCCGCGGCGCATCGACGAGGACCGGCTGAAGGCGATGGGAGCGGCTGCAGCTTCGACGGGGTCGGTCGGGCTCTTCCATATTGTGGGTGTGACGCCGGAGGATCCCAAACTGGCGCCAGGACACGAGTCAATCCGGCTCACCGGCGCGATGCTGCATGCCGCGCGTGACCGGCTGTCGACGGCGCGGGCTCACGCCGGCGACGCCGTCGATGCAGTCGCCGTCGGCAGTCCGCATTTCTCCTACGACGAATTCCGCCGGCTGTTTGCCCATCTCAAGGGACGCAAGCTCGCGATTCCGTTCTATGTCTGCACTGGACGTCACACGCTCGCAGCACTTGCCGAGGCCGGTCTCTCCGAGACGCTCAAGACGAGTGGCCTGACGGTCGTGGCCGACACCTGCATTGTCGTCACGCCGATCCTGCCGGCGTCGGACGGCCTGCTGCTCACCAACTCCGGCAAGTTCGCGCACTACACCCGGCCCAACACTGGCTACGACGTGCTCTACGGGTCGCTGGCCGACTGCGCCGAGACGGCCATCGCCGGCCGACTGGTGCGCGACGAAATGATTTGGCGATGACACCTCTATTGCCCGGCTCGGCGCAAGGCCGCGTGCTAAAGCTGCCGTCGCTGTCGCTGTGGGGCGGCGTCGATCCGTTCAGCGGAAAGCTCACCGATCCGGCGCTGCCGCACTGCGGCGAGAGCGTGAAGGATCGCGTGCTGATGATCGGCGAGCCGGTCGGTTCCTCCTCGTCGAGCGCGGTGCTGCTGGAGCTCCTGCATGCGGGCAATGCGCCGGCGGCGATTGTGCTCGGCCGCGCCGACGCCATTGTGGCGCTGGGCGTGCTGGTGGCGCGCGAGATGGGATGGGCTACCATTCCGCTTCTTGTGATGGCGCCGTCGGAACAAGAAGGAAGCGCCGACGGCGAGACAATGAAGATCGAGTAGGGGACGGAAATGCCGGGACCGCTTGCGGGCCTCAAAGTGATCGATCTGACGGCGGTGCTGCTGGGGCCGTTCGCCACCCAGCATCTGGCCGACATGGGTGCCGACGTGATCAAAGTCGAGCCGCCGGAGGGCGACCTGCTGCGCCTGTCGGGCGGTTCGATGGGGCGCGACAAGGGCATGGGCCCGATCTACATGGCGGCCAATCGCAACAAGCGTTCGATCTGTCTCGACCTCAAGAAGCCGGCCGCCATCGAAGTGTTGAAGGACATGATCAAGAGCGCGGACCTGTTCATTCATAACAGCCGGCCGGCGGCGATCGAGCGCCTGGGACTGGGCTACGAAGACCTGAAGAAGATCAATCCGTCGCTCGTCTACGCCTACTCGCTGGGCTATGCGCGCAAGGGACCGTACGGCCACAAGCCTGCCTTCGACGACCTGGTGCAGGGCGTGAGCGGCGCCGCGTCGCTGCAGAGCCGCGTCGACGGTGAAGCACCGCGCTTCATGCCGAGCCTGATCGCCGACAAGACGACGGGTCTGCATCTCTGCATCGCCGTGCTGGGTGCGCTCTATCACCGCCAGCGCACCGGTGAGGGCCAGATGATCGAGGTGCCGATGTTCGAGACCCTGGCCTCGTTCTGGCTGACCGAGCATCTGTTCGGTAAGACTTGGAACCCCGGACGCGGGACGATGGGGTACGACCGCATCATCAATAAGTACCGCCATCCCTTCCAGACGCTGGACGGCTATGTCTGCGCGCTGCCCTACACGGATCAGCACTGGATCACCTTTTTCGAGATCGTCAAACGGCCCGATCTTGCCAAGGACCCGCGCTTCTGCGACCGCACCGTGCGGCCCAAACATTTCAGCGAGCTCTACCAGGTGCTCGACACGTTGCTGAAGAACCGCACAACCCAGGAATGGCTGGACGCGTTCGACGAGGCCGACATCCCGGCCATGCCCGTGCACACGCTGGAAGACCTGCTGGAGGATCCGCACCTCAAGGCGACCGGCTTCTTCACCGAGCGCGAGCATCCGACCGAAGGCCCGATCACGACCTTCGCCAGCCCGCTCGATTTCGAGAAGACCAAAGCGGAGTTCCGGCGTCATGCGCCGCGCATCGGCGGCGACGGCGAGGAGGTGCTGCGCGAGGCCGGCCTCAGCGGCGCGGCGATCGAAAAGTTGAAGGCCGACAAGACCTTGATCGTGCCCTGACGTAGCTTGTTTCTTACGTAAACTTGTTCCGCATCTCGGCGCTGGCGACCGCGATCCGGTATCGTCGCGCTTGTCCGGGGCGGGCTCGTCGCTAAACTCCGGCCAACCGAAAAGCCGGCCCGGGAGGGGCGCATGGACCTCGCTTTCACTGCGGAAGAACGCAAATTCGCCGACGACGTGCGCGCCTTCGTGAAGGCCAACCTGCCGGCTGACGTGCGCGAAAAGGTGAAGAACGGCAAGCACCTCGGCCGCGACGATTACATGCGCTGGCAGCAGGCGCTCGGGCGCAACGGCTGGCTGGTCTACACTTGGCCGAAGAAGCACGGCGGCCCCGGCTTCACGCCCTCGCAGCGCTACATTTTCGAGAATGTCTGCGCCGAGGAATATGCGCCCGGCATCATTCCGTTCGGCACCAAGATGGTCGGGCCGGTCATTTACACGTTCGGTAACGACGAGCAGAAGGCGAAGTACCTGCCGGCGATCCGCGAGAGTACGACCTGGTGGTGCCAGGGCTATTCCGAGCCGGGCTCGGGCTCCGATCTCGCCTCGCTTCGGACCAAGGCGGAGAAAGAGGGCGACCACTACATCGTGAACGGGTCCAAGACCTGGAACACGATGGGGCACTGGGCCGACTGGATCTTCTGCCTGGTCCGCACCGATCCCAAGGTCAAGCCGCAGGAGGGCATCTCCTTCCTGCTGATCGACATGAAGACGCCGGGCATCACTGTGAAGCCCATCATCATGGCCGACGGCGGCCACGAGGTGAACGAGGTCTTCTTCGACAATGTGAAGGTCCCCGTCGCCAACCTGGTCGGCAAGGAAAACGAGGGCTGGACCTGCGCCAAGTTCCTGCTCGCCAACGAGCGGCTGGGCATCGCCGCCGTCCCGCAGTCCAAGCGCGGCGTCGAGGCTCTAAAGGACATCGCCCGGATCGAACAGGACAACGGCCGGCCGTTGATCGAGAACAAGAGCTTTGCGGAAAAAATCGCCGATCTGGAGATTCAGGTGACGGCGCTCGAATATACCGAGCTGCGTGTCCTCTCGACCATGGCGCACGGCGGCCAACCGGGACCGGAAGTGTCGGGGCTAAAAATCCGCGGCTCGGAGATCCAGCAGCGCATCAGTGAACTCGCCATGGAAGCAGTCGGCGAGTACGCCGCGCCCTATCTGCCCGGCCTGCTGTGGCAGGGCTCGAACGAGGAGCCGGTCGGGCCGGAGTACGCGCATCTCGCCGCGCCGCGCTACTTCAACGCGCGCAAGACCACGATCTATGGCGGCAGCAACGAGATCCAGAAGGGCATCATCTCCAAGATGGTCCTCGGGCTATGACATCTGTCGTCCCGACCGTAGCGAAGCGGAGTGGAGGGACCTTTTTTCGCGGCCGGCGAAAAAGAGGCCCCTCGACTTCGCTCGGGGTGACGGAATAATGGACCTCGCGCTCAAGCCCGAACACAAAACCTTCGCCGACGAAGTCCGCGACTTCGCGCGCAAAAACCTGTCGCCGGCGACCAAGGCCAAGACCTTCTCCGGCAAGCACTACGACCGCGACGACCACATGGTCTGGCAGCAGGCGCTCGGCAAGAAGGGCTGGCTCGCCTACACTTGGCCGAAGAAATACGGCGGCCCGGGGTGGGACATCACGCAACGCTTCCTGTTCGAGAATGTGCTGGCCGAGGAGAGCGCGCCGCGCATCATCCCGTTTGGCGTCAAGATGGTCGGCCCGGTGATCTACACCTTCGCCACCGACGAGCAGAAGGAACGCTTCCTGCCAGGCATCCGCTCCTCGAGCGTGTCGTGGTGCCAGGGCTATTCCGAGCCGGGTGCCGGCTCCGATCTCGCCAACCTGCGGACCCGCGCGAAGCGCGACGGCGACCACTACATCGTCAATGGCCAGAAGACTTGGACGTCGTCCGCGCACTGGGCCGACTGGATCTTCTGCCTGGTGCGGACCAACACCGAGGCCAAGCCGCAGGAGGGCATCTCCTTCCTGCTGATCGACATGAAGACGCCGGGAATCACCGTCCGGCCGATCATCATGCTCGACGGCGCGCATCACGTGAACGACGTGTTCTTCGACAACGTCAGGGTCCCGGTCGCCAATTGCATCGGCAAGGAGAACGAGGGCTGGACGTGCGCCAAGTTCCTGCTCGCCAACGAGCGCCTGGGCATCGCCGAGGTGCCGGCCTCCAAGCGCGGTGTGCGCACGTTGCGCTCGATCAGCGAAGATCCGTCGCTGGCCGAGAAGATCGCCGACGTCGACCTGCAGGTGCAGGCGCTGGAAATGAGCGAGCTGCGCGCGCTGTCGGCCATGGCGGCGGGCGGTGCGCCGGGACCTGAGGTCTCGACGCTCAAGGTCCGCGGCTCCGAAATCCAGCAGCGCATCGCGGAACTCGCGATGGAGGCGGTCGGCGAATACGCCGCCCCCTACCAGCCCGGCATGCTGTTCCAGGACACCAACGAGACGCCGGTCGGTCCCGACCATGCGCCGCCCGCCGCGCCGCGCTATTTCAACATGCGCAAGACCAGCATCTACGGCGGCAGCACCGAAATTCAGAAGAACATCGTGTCCAAGATGGTGCTTGGCCTGTAAGGCTGGGGGCTATAAGACGCGAAAGATTTCCGGAGGAGAAAATGGATCTGTCCCTGTCCGACGAACAAAAGCAGCTGCAGGAATCAGCCGAACGCTTCGTTCGCGAAAAATATACCTTCGAGAACCGGCGCAAGATCGCTGCCACCGAGCGCGGCTGGCTGCTGGAGAACTGGGCGCAGTTCGCGGAGCTCGGCTGGCTCGCCATCCCGTTCTCGGAAGACGACGGCGGCATCGGCTTCGGCTCGATCGGCACCATGATCGTCATGGAGCAGTTCGGCAAAGGCCTGGTGCTCGAGCCGTTCCTGCCGACGGTCGTTCTGGGTGGCGGCTTGATCGCGTCCGCCGGCAGCAAGGCCCAGAAGGAGGCGCTGCTGGCGCCGATGATCGAGGGCAAGAAGCAGTTTGCGCTGGCCTGGCTGGAGCGCCAGTCGCGCTACAATCTCGCTGACATCTCGCTCAAGGCGACCAAGGAAGGGGCCGGCTGGTCGCTCAGCGGTCACAAGGGCGTGGTCTATAACGCCGCCTCCGCCGACCAGATCATCGTGCTCGCCCGCACCGCCGGATCGGCGCGCGAGGACAAGGGCCTCACCCTCTTCGTCGTCGACGGCAAGGCTAAGGGGCTGAGCCGTCGCGACTACCCGACCCAGGATGCGTTCCGCGCTTCCGAACTCACCTTCGACAAGGTCTCGGTCGGCGCCGACGCGGTGCTGGGCAAGGTCGACGCAGCCTTCCCGGTGGTCGAGGACTCAGTCGACCGCGCCATCGTGGCGCTGTGCGCCGAGGCCACCGGCTGCATGGACGCGATCAATGCCGCGACCTTGGAATACATCAAGACGCGCAAGCAGTTCGGCGTGCCGATCGGCAAGTTCCAGGTGCTGCAGCACCGCATGGTCGATTGCTTCACCAACGCCCAGGAAGCGCGCTCGATGACCTTGATGGCCTCGCTCAAGATCGACGACAAGGATGGCATCGTGCGCCGCAAGGCCGCGTCCGGCGCCAAGGTGCAGATCGGCAAGTCGGGCAAGTTCTGCGGCCAGAGCGCCGTCCAGATGCACGGCGGCATGGGCGTCACCGACGAGCTCTCGGTCAGTCACTACTTCAAGCGGCTGACCATGATCGACATGATGTTCGGCAACCAGCAGCACCACCTGACGCGCTACAGCAACCTCGCCATGGCGGCGTAAGCACGCCGCCGCGAGGGCGGGCCGGCAGTGAGGGCTATCCTCGACATCATCGTGCCGGTGTTCGGCATGATGGCAATCGGCTGGGGACTCGGTCGGTCGCGGCTCCTCTCGGCCGAAGGGCTGCGCGGGCTGACCAATGTCACCTTCTACGTGCTGTTCCCGGCGCTGCTCTTCCGCTCGATGGCAAAGGTGCGGATCGAGGCGCTCGAGCCGAGCATCCTGCTGGTCTTCTTCGGCGGCGTGATGCTGCTGTTCGCGCTCCTGCTGCCGGTCGGCCGGCTGTTGGGCATGGCGAAGGGCGACCGCGTCGTGTTTGCACTTTCCGGCACTTTCTCGAATGGCGTCGGCATCGGCATTCCCTTCATCACCTACGCCTTCGGCGAAGCGGGCCTGGTGCCGTTGCTGATGATCATCGCCCTTCATTCGCTGATCATGCTGACGCTCGCCTCGATCCTGCTGGAGGTCGCGGGCCAAAGTACCGGCAGGGGCAGCGGCGGCGGCCGGCTGATCACGCGCCTCGGCAGCGCGATCCTCACCATGCTGCAGCATCCGATCATTCCCGCGATCTTCCTCGGCCTGATCTGGTCGGAGGTGACCGGCCGCGTGCCGGGGCTCGGCACGCCGGTCGTGATCGACCAGATCCTGAAGGCGTTGGCGGCCGCAGCGCCGCCCTGCGGCCTCATCATGGCCGGCGCCTCGCTCGCTCACGTCGGGGTCAAGGAACACTGGCAGACGGCGGCACTCGCCAGCTCGCTCAAGCTTGCGGTATTGCCGCTGATCGTGTGGACGATCGGCCGCTACGTCTTTCCGCTCGATCCGCTGTGGCTCACCGTGGCGACGCTCAATTCGGCGCTGCCCGCCGGCGCCAATGTCTACCTGGTGGCGCAGCTCTATCACACCGGCGTCGGCCTTGCGACCAACGTCGTGGTGATCTCGACCGGCGCCAGTGTCTTTTCGCTGTCGATTGCGTTGTTGTTGCTCGGCGTGCAGGCGCGCTAGGCTTGGGTACTGGAGGAAATTCCATGGCTTACGAAACAGTGGAAGTCCGCAAACTGACCGGCGGCTGTGGCGCCGAGGTGCTAGGTGTCGATCTCAAGGCGATGAGCAACCGCCAGTGGGGCGAGGTCCAGCGCGCCTTCTCCGAGCACGGCGTGATCTTCTTCAGGGATCAGACGCTGACGCCCGAGCAGCATCTCGACTTCGCGCGGCGCTGGGCGCCGATCGACGTCAACCGCTTCTTCAAGGCAGTCGCCGGCCATCCCGAGATCGCCGAGGTGCGCAAGGAGCCTCAGCAGAAGACCAACATCGGCGGCGGCTGGCACACCGACCACAGCTACGACCCGGAGCCCGCGATGGGCTCGATCCTGCTGGCGCGCGAACTGCCGGAGGAGGGCGGCGACACGCTGTTTGCCAACATGTACCGCGCCTTCGAGACGCTCTCGCCCGGCCTGCAGCGCACGCTGGAGGGCATGCGCGCCGTCCACGGTTCGGCGCATATCTTCGGCAAGCAAGGCGTCAACGCGCAGAATCCCGAGGGGGCTGCCCGCTACGACAACCAGAATCTGGTCGGCGACGACGTCCTGCACCCGGTGGTGATCCGCCACCCGCTGAGCGGCCGCAAGTCGCTCTACGTCAACCCGGCCTTCACGCTCCGCTTCGAGGACTGGTCGGTCGAGGACAGCCGGCCACTGCTTGAACACCTCTACCGTCACGTCGCGCGGCCGGAATTCACCTGCCGCTTCCGCTGGCGCGAGGGCTCGATCGCCTTCTGGGACAATCGGGCCACCTGGCACTACGCCGCCAACGACTATCACGGTGAACGCCGGCTGATGCACCGCATCACCGTCGCCGGCTGCGCGCTGCAAGCGGCGACGGTTAGCTAGGTCGCGGCTAGTTCTTGAGTGCCAGCGAAATGTCGGCGACGCCGTAGGCAAGGTTGTAGCCGGCGTTGCCGCTGCCCTGGATCTCCGTCGCCTGCAGCACGACCTGGTTGTTGGCGCCGCCATACAGCCAGTTGCCGCCGCCGCCCGCGCCGGCGACGATCTGGGCCTGCTCGCCGATGAAGCCGCCGACCAGCACCTTGGGATCGGTGCTGAGCGTCGACCCGACCAGACCGCCCAGCTGGAAGACGTGCCACACCATGTGCCCCGACTTCGTGTAGCCGAGGTCGATGCCGAACTTGCGAATCGTCCCGGCATAGGCCTGCGCGACGCCGTCCTTGGTCAGGTAGACGCAGTTCAGGTCCTTGGTCGAGCCGAGGACAAAGCCAGTGCTGCCGCTGACGTTGCAGCTGAGCGCCCTGATATAGACCTTGGAGTTCGCATATTCCTTGTTCAGCGCTTGCGGGTCCGACTGCCCGGTCTGGCAGGCGCCGGTGGCCGTTGCGAGAATTGCCGCGACGGCGGCCGAAAGACACTTGCTCATACTGACTCCCCCAATTGAGCCCCGTCTATGCCACAAAAGCCTAACGAATGGCTGCCCACAATAATGCAAAGCCGGATATCAGCATCACGACGTCGAGCAGGCGCTGGAAGGTGGCGATGCTCAAACGCTCGACGATTAGGCGCGCGGTGTAGGTGCCAGCCATCACCGATGAGCCCGCGATCAGGCCCTTCAGCACGATGTCGGTCGGCAGCGCGCCAAACGAGCGGAAGGTGATGGCCTTGCTGATGTAGAGCGCGAGCGAGGCCGCGGCCTCGGTGGCGATGAAGGCGCCCTTCACCAACCCGTAGGCGGTGAAGACGGGAACGCTGATCGGCCCGGTCGAGACGACGACGCCGGTCAGGAAGCCGATGGCGGCGCCAGCCGGCACGAGTGCCCAGGGGCGGATCTTGAAGTTGCGTGCGGCGAGCCAGCGGCGACCGGAGATCATGACCAGGAAGAAGACTCCGAGCGCGATGTCTATGACGGATGGCGGCAGAACGAGCATCGTGCGCGCGCCGAGGGCGGCGCCCGGGATGCCGCCGGCGGCGTAGGCTGCACAGGCGCGCCAGTCGATCTCCTTCCACCACGAGGTGATCTTGGCGAAGTTCGACATCAGGGCGACGATCGCCATGATCGGGATCGCCGCGCGCGGCCCGAAGGCAAAGACCAGCACGGGCAGCAGGATGATGGTGGCGCCCGTGCCGACGATGCCGCTCACCGTGCCGGCGACGAAGCCGACGATCAGGACCAGCGGGTAGATCAGCAGCGGATCAGTAGCCAATGTTGGGTCTCAGCCACTTCTCGGCCTGCTCGAGCGCGACGCCGCGGCGCTTGGCATAATCCTCGACCTGGTCGCGGCCGATCCGCGCCACGCCGAAATACTGCGCGTCGGGATGGGCGAAGTAGTAGCCCGACACCGACGACACCGGCATCATGGCGAAGCTTTCGGTGAGCGTGATGCCGGTGTTCTGGCCGGCGTTGAGCAGGCGGAACAGCTCAGGCTTCTGGCTGTGGTCGGGGCAGGCGGGGTAGCCCGGCGCCGGCCGGATGCCGCGATATTTCTCGCGCGTCAGTTCGTCGTTGCTGAGCGCTTCGTCGGACGCGTAGCCCCATAGCGTCTTGCGCACCCGCTCGTGCAGGCGTTCGGCGAAGGCCTCGGCCAGCCGGTCGGCCAGTGCCTTCAGGAGGATGTCGGAATAGTCGTCGCTGTCGGCCTTGAAGCGCCTGAGGTGCTGCTCGATGCCGTGGCCCGCGGTCACGGCAAAGCCGCCGATCCAGTCGGCCTTGGGCGAGATGAAATCGGCCAGGCACATGTTGGCGCGCGGGGCTCTCTTGGCGATCTGCTGGCGCAGGAAATAGAGCCGGGAGATTTCCTTGGTGTGACTGTCGTCGGCGAACAACACGACGTCGTCGCCGTCGCGCCGGCACGGCCAGAAACTCACCACGCCTTTCGCGGTCAGCCACTTCTCGCGCACGATGCGCTCCAGCATCTTGCGGGCATCGGCGTAGAGCCGCTTGGCGCTGTCGCCGACGACCGGATCCTCGAGGATCGCCGGGTAGTTGCCGGCCAGCTCCCAGGCGCGGAAGAACGGCGTCCAGTCGATGCGCTCGACCAGCTCGTGCAGGGGATATTCGGCGAAGATGCGCGTGCCGGTGACGGCGGGCTTGGGCGGCACATAGGCCGACCAGTCGATCTTGAAGTCGTTGGCCCGCGCCGCCGCGAGCGGCACGACCTTTTCCTTGGCCCCGCCGGCGCGTTCGATTCGGATCGCCTCGTATTCGTTGGCGACCTTGGCGGCGAAGTCGGCGGCCTGGGCGCCCGACTCCGACACCAGTGCGGTGCACACACCGACCGCACGCGAGGCGTCGAGCACATGCACCGTCGTGCCCTTGTAGCGCGGCGCGATGCGCAGCGCGGTATGGACCTTCGACGTCGTGGCGCCGCCGATCAGCAGCGGCAGGTGGAAGCCCTGCCGCGTCATCTCCTCGGCCACCGTCACCATCTCGTCGAGCGATGGCGTGATCAGGCCACTGAGGCCGATGATGTCGGCCTTGTTGTCGTTGGCGCATTTCAGGATGTCCTGGAATGGCACCATGACGCCCAAGTCGATGACCTCGAAATTGTTACACTGCAAGACCACGCCCACGATGTTCTTGCCGNNTCGCCCTTGACCGTGGCCATGACGATCTTGCCCTTGGGCCGCGAGGTCGCCGTCTTCTCGGCCTCGATGTAGGGCAGCAGGTGGGCCACCGCCTTTTTCATCACGCGCGCGCTCTTGACGACCTGCGGCAGGAACATCTTGCCCGAGCCGAAGAGATCGCCGACCACGTTCATGCCGGCCATCAGCGGGCCTTCGATAACTTCGATCGGCCGGGCGATCTGCAGGCGCGCTTCCTCGGTGTCGGCGACGACGAACTGGTCCATGCCCTTGACCAGCGCATGTTCCAGCCGCTTGGCGACCGGCCAGCTCCGCCATTCGGCGTCCTGCGTCTCGGGTGCCTCGCCTGTGCCCTTGTACTTGGGCGCCAGCTCGAGCAGCCGCTCGGTGCCATTGGGAGTGCGGTTGAGAACGACGTCCTCGCAGGCGTCGCGCAGCTCAGCCGGGATCTGGTCGTAAACCTCGAGTTGGCCCGCGTTAACGATTCCCATGTCCATGCCCGCCTGGATGGCATGGTAGAGGAACACCGAGTGCATGGCCTTACGCACCGGCTCGTTGCCGCGGAAGGCAAACGACAGGTTCGACACGCCGCCGGAAATCTTGACGTGCGGACAGCGCTGCTTGATCTCACGCGTCGCCTCGATGAAGTCGACGCCGTAGTTGTTGTGCTCCTCGATGCCCGTCGCCACGGCGAAGATGTTGGGATCGAAGATGATGTCCTCGGCTGGAAAACCGACCTGATTGACCAGGATGTCGTAGGCGCGGGCGCAGATCTCGACCTTGCGCTCTTTGGTGTCGGCCTGGCCCTTTTCGTCGAACGCCATGACCACGGCCGCCGCGCCGTAGCGGCGGACCTTGCGGGCATGGTCGATGAAGGCCTCGACGCCTTCCTTCATGGAGATCGAATTGACGATCGGCTTGCCCGCGACGCACTTCAGCCCGGCCTCGATCACGCTCCATTTGGAACTGTCGATCATGATCGGGACCCGGGCGATGTCCGGTTCGACCGCGATCAGCTTCAGGAAGGTGTCCATCGCCTTCTCGGAGTCGAGCAGGCCTTCGTCCATATTGACGTCGATGATCTGGGCGCCTGCTTCGACCTGCTGGCGCGCAACCTCGACGGCGGCGGTATAGTCGCCGTCCAGGATCAGCTTCTTGAACTTCGCCGAGCCGGTAATGTTGGTGCGCTCGCCGATATTGATGAAGGTCGCGGTACGCTCGGTCATTACATGAAACTCGCCGCTTCCATTCCACTGAGACGCAGCGCTGGCGGCAGGGCATGCCACTGGCGCGGCTTGATGCCCTTCACCGCGTCGGCCACCGCCTTGATGTGGGCGGGCGTCGTGCCACAGCAGCCGCCGACCACGTTCAGCCAGCCGTTCTCGGCCCAGCCCTTGACCAGCTTGGCGGTCATTTCCGGCGGCTCGTCGTAGGCTCCGAGTTCGTTGGGCAGGCCGGCGTTGGGATAGACGCAGACCAGCCCGTCGACCTGCGGGTTGAGCGCATTCACGTAGGGGTGCAGCTCGGTGGCGCCGAAGCTGCAGTTCAGCCCCATGGTGAGCGGCCGGGCATGGCGCACCGAGTGCCAGAACGCCTCGACGGTCTGGCCTGAGAGGTTGCGGCCGGCGAGATCGGTCAAGGTCATTGACACCATGACCGGCAGCTCTTCGCCGCGCGCTTCGCCCGCCTCATCGACGGCGACGAGGGCGGCCTTGGCGTTCAGCGTGTCGAACACCGTCTCGATCAGGATGAAATCGACGCCGCCGTCGAGCAGTCCCTCGATCTGCTCGCGATAGATGCCCTTCATCTCGTCGAAGCTCACGGCGCGGTAGCCGGGATCGTTGACGTTGGGCGACACCGAGAGCGTCTTGTTGGTCGGACCGACGGCACCCACGATAAAGCGCGGCTTGGCGGGATCGCGCGCCGTGGCAGCATCGGCGCAGGCGCGCGTGATCTTGGCCGCGGCAAGGTTGATGTCGCGCGCCATGCCCGAGATGCCGTAGTCGGCCTGGCTGATGGCGTTGGCGTTGAACGTGTTGGTCGCCACCAGATCGGCGCCGGCTTCGAGATATTTGGTGCAGATCTCGGTGATGATCTCGGGCCGCGTGATGTTCAGGAGATCGTTATTGCCCTTCTGGTCGTGGTTGAAGGAGCGGCCGGCGCGAAAGCCTTCTTCGTCGAGCCTATAACTCTGGATCATCGAGCCGTAGGGCCCGTCCTTCACCAGGATGCGCTCGGCGCCGATGGCGCGGAGCTGGTCGGCCTTTTCAGCGCGGGTCATTGGGCAACTCCCACGTGCGCAGGGCGCACGCCGAGCAGGTGGCAGATCGCAAACGTCAGGTCGGCGCGGTTCAGCGTGTAGAAATGGAACTGGTCGACGCCTTCGTCGCGCAGGCGCCGGCAAAGATCGCCCGCCACGGTCGCGGCGATCATGCGGCGCGTCTCGACGTCGTCGTCCAGGCCGTCGAACAGATAGGCCAGCCAGGCCGGAACCTTGGAGCCGCACAGACCGGCCATCCTGGTGATGCCCTGGAAGTTCGACACCGGCATGACGCCCGGCACGATCGGCACATTGATACCGGCCGCCGCGGCGCGTTCGCGGAAGCGCAGGAAATCGTCGGCCTCGAAGAAGAACTGGGTGATGCAACGGTCGGCGCCGGCATCGACCTTGCGCTTGAGGTTCTCGAGGTCGGCCCGTTCGTCGGCCGAATCGGGGTGCTTCTCGGGATAGCCCGCGACGCTGATCTGGAAGTTGCCGATCTTCTTCAGGCCGGCCACGAGGGCTGCAGCATTGGCATAGCCGCCGGGATGGGGGGTGTACTTGCCGCCCATGCCCGAAGGCGGATCGCCGCGCAGCGCCACGATATGGCGGATGCCGGCGTCCCAATAGGCGCGGGCCACATCGTCGATCTCGCCTTGGGTCGCCGCCACGCAGGTGAGATGGGCGGCAGCGTCGATGCCGGTTTCCTTCTTGAGACGCGCCACGGTCTCGTGCGTGCGCTGGCGCGTCGAGCCGCCGGCGCCGTAGGTCACAGAGAAGAACGTCGGCTGAAGTGGGGTGAGGCGGGTTACCGTCTCCCACAAGGTGCGCTCGGCCGCTTCGGTCCTGGGCGGCGAGAACTCGAACGAGGCCCTTAGGCGCTGCGGCGCGCGCGCGGGAAATTCGCTGGCGGGCGCGGAAACACTCAACGGGCCGGTACTGAGGGGACCGGTATCGGGACTCATCGTGACGCTCCGTGCGAGAGGGCGGCGCTGCGGCCGGGCCGCTGGGCGATCTCGCGCTCGCCGCGCCAGATGCCGGTCATGATGCGCCGGCCGGGGAAATGGATCGGCTCCAGCGGGTTGAGGCCGGCGCTTTTCAGCCAGCCCTGGACCTGGTTGTCGGCAAAGCCGAGATGGACGTGGGCGTGCTCGCGCTTCAGCTCGACGAGATCGTGCGGCGAGAAATCGACCACCAGCACGACGCCGCCCGGCCGTACGACCCGTGCCGCTTCGCTCAGCGCCGCCGCTGGATCGTCGGCGTAGTGCAGCACGTGGTGGATGGTCACGACATCGAAGCTGTCGGCTTCGAAGGGCAGGGCATACATGTCGGCCTGGCGAATCTCGGCATTGTCGATGCCGGCGCGGGCCAGGTTGGCGCGGGCCAGCGCCAGCATTTCGCGCGACTGGTCGACGCCCACCGCGCGCTCGACCTTGGGCGCCAGCACTTCCAGGAGACGGCCGGTGCCGGTGCCGACATCGAGCAGCCGGCGCGCGCCCACCGGAAGGTGGTGGGCCAACGCCCGCTCGATCTCGCGATCGGCCACGTGCAAGGCGCGCAGCTCGTCCCAGCGTTGGGCGTTGTCGCGGAAGAAACGGGCCGCCGCGGTCTGGCGGCGCTGCTGCAGGGCGTCGAGCCGGGTGCGGTCGGTGGCGATGCGCTGATGCTTGGGGTCGAGCCGGCGCACGAACTCGCGCACCAGGGTGGCGTCGTCACCCGCCGTGACCAGGCGAAAGCGGGTGAATTGCGCCTCGCGGAAGCGTTCCAGGAGGCCCGCTTCGACCAGCAATTTCAGGTGGCGCGAGACGCGCGGCTGGCTCTGGCTCAGCACATGGACATAATCGCTGACGGTCAGATCTTCCCGCGCCGCCAGCGCCAGAATGCGCAGCCGCGTGTCTTCCGCCGCGGCCCGCAGGAGGGTAAGAAGGTGATCCATGCACCATACAATATAAGCATATCTTTATGTATGCAAGTGACTTTCGGACTGAACATAGTGGCCGCCCGGCAACAAGGTTTGGGCTGCCCTCCTGTGCACACTTCTAAGTGCGGTACTCGTGTGCAACACTGCCGCCAACTGCGGCAAATCAAAGCCGTTTTGAGGTTGGCGTAGATGGTTGTTGAAGGTTTTCTGAGGACTGTGGCGGCCGGCGTTCGTCATTCAGCCATTGCGGTGATCGCGGCGGCCGCGATGGTCGGCGGCTGCGCCACCAACGACACTGGCGCCGCCGAAGTCTGGGATCCGATCGAGACGCCTAACCGCTTCATCTTCTCGATCAACCGCGCCATCGACATCATCGCCATTCGCCCCCTCGCGGTGTTCTATCGCGACTGGATGCCCGAGCCGGGCCAGAAGGGCATCAAGAACCTGCTCGACAATCTCGGCGAGCCTGTGACCGCGATCAACGAGATCGTCCAGGGTGATCCCGGTCGCGCCGCGACCACCATCGCGCGGTTCCTCGTGAACTCGACCTTGGGGATCGCCGGCCTGTTCGATGTCGCGACCAGCCTGGGGCTGCCCAGGACCAAGGAAGACTTCGGCAAGACCGTCGGCATGTATGCCGGCGTCGAACCGGAAAACGGCGGCTTCTACCTCGTGCTGCCGCTGGCCGGTCCCTCGAACGCGCGCGATGCTGCCGGCCTGATGGCCGACTACGCCGTCGATCCGTTCCGCATCCTTACCTTCGCACTCGACGTCAACTGGCTGTTCTATTCGGCGCCGCGCTATGGCGCCACCGTGATCGACTACCGCTCACGCACGCTGTTCGCACTCGACGACCTCGAAAAGAACAGCGTCGACTACTACGCCGCGCTGCGTTCGGCCTATACCCAGCAGCGCGCCGACCTGATCCGCCAGAAGCGCGAAAAGACCGATAGCCGCGGCGAACTCGACCGTCGCGACAATCTCGCGCTGGTGCGCTAAAGTCTTTCCCTTGGAAAGACTCTAAGACTTCACCCGCAGATTTTATCTAGGGAGCCAACGGTGCCGCTGCTCGCCTGTCGTCGTCGTGCCGCCTTGCGTCTGGCCGTTGGCCTTGCCGCCGGTCTGGCCACCATGCCCGGCCTGGCCGGTTCGGCATGGGCCGCCGATCCCGCCCAGCTGATCAAGGACGTGTCGGCCGAGGTCATCGAAATAATCAAGGCCAAGACCGGTGCGCCGCGCGAGGCGGGCATCAAGACCGTGTTGGAGACCAAGTTCGACCTCGCCTTCATGGGGCGCTCGGCGCTCGCCACCTACTGGGACGACAAGAACCAGGCCCTGATGAGCCGTTTTCTCAAGGCCGCGGCAAGTGCCGAGGCCCGCGCCTACAGCGAGCGTTTCGGCCAGTATGGCGGCCAGACGGTCGTGATCGGCAAGATCGTCAACCGGCCCAACGGCGTGACGGTGGTGGAGAGCAAGCTCAACCAGACCAGCGGCGAGCCGATCAAGGTCGACTGGGAAGTGCGCAACACCGGCCAGGGCGAACGCATTACCGACGTCAAGGTCGAGGGCGTCAGCATGATCATGACTAGACGTTCGGATTTCAAATCCTATATCCAGAGCCACGGCGGCAAGGTCGACTCGCTGATCGAGGAGCTGGAAGCCCGCGCCGCCCGATAGTGCGCGTCATCCGCGCCAAGTGCGCTTTGGCGCATATGAATGCGTTTTATTGCACCTGTAACGCGATCGACGTAGACTGCCCGACGGGAGGCGTATCGGTCGGTCCGCGGTGCTTCAGGGGCAAAGGGGATCGAAGGAGAGCGCCATGGATAGCGCAGTTGTAAAGAACCAGCCGGAGCCGCGCTCGGTCGACCCGGTATGGACCAAGATCCGCGAAGCGGCCCAGGCCGCCGCCGCGGCCGAGCCGGTGCTCGCCGGCACCCTGCATGCCACCATCCTGAGCCAGCCGCGCTTCGAATCGGCGCTGAGCTACCATCTGGCGCGCCTTGTCGGCACCACCGAGGTGCCCGCCGCCCTCATTCGCCAGACCTTCGACGAGGCCTTCGGCGCCGACACCGGTATCGGTCTCGCCGCGCGCTTCGACATCGGGGCGGTGGCCGACCGCGATCCCGCCTGCACCTCCCATCTCGACCCGCTGCTGTGGTTCAAGGGCTACCATGCGCTGCAGACCTACCGGGTGGCGCACTGGCTGTGGCTGAAAGGCCGTCCCTCGCTCGCGCATTTCCTGCAGAGCCGTTCCAGCTCGCTGTTCGGCCTCGACATCCATCCTGGTGCGGTCATCGGCAAGGGCATCTTCATCGACCACGGCACCGGGGTGGTGATCGGCGAGACCGCCGTCGTCGAGGACGGGGTGAGCATGCTGCACGGCGTGACCCTGGGCGGCACCGGCAAGGAACGCGGCGACCGCCATCCCAAGGTGCGGCGCGGCGTGCTTTTAGGCGCCGGCGCCAAGGTGCTGGGCAACATAGAAATCGGCGCCTGCGCCAAGATCGCCGCTGGCAGCGTGGTGCTGGAACCCGTGCCCGCCGGCTGCACCGCGGCGGGTGTGCCGGCCCGCATCATCGGCTGCGTTGATGTGCCGGAACCGGCGATGGAGATGGATCAGCGGATCTAGGTGCGGGTTTGAAGCGGGCGGCTGCTGCGTTCTTGCAGCGCCTTAATGTCGGCAATCCAGTCGATATCGGGAGGTTGCGTCCTGTCCAGAGACACAAATTCCTCCTGCCACCCCCTGTTCGCCTGAAGTTTTTCCTGACCGCGCCATCCGTACGTCAGTGCGCCGTCCAGGATGTCCGCCAGGCCTTTCGACAGCTCGGCAACGTTGATCAGCCGATCCCGTATCCAGGGATCCTCAAAGCTGGCTGACAGCGACTTATCCGACGTATTCGGCATTCTTGCTTCGAGTTCCACCAGCAACGGCGCCAGTTGCTTCACGCGTTCGCGGCCGACGCGGAGAAAGTCATGGAACGACACCAGCGACGTATGTGCTTCCATTCGCAGGCGCATCACCGACGCCAGGTTCGCGTCGAAGAACGACGAATGAAGATGTTCCACGATCAAGTCGAGTGATCTTGGCTGTCGCCGCAGCCCGTCCGGATTGGTTTCCTGACCCGCGCATTCCTGCCAGTAGAGCAGCTCATCATATACGTCCGGCAACATAGTCCAAGTGTCGAGCCAATACGCCTTCTCGAGCTTCAGCTGGTCCGCCTCGGCTTTTTCGGCATCGCGCGCCCTCGAAAGATAGAAAATAAGGAAAGCTGTGGCGCCGCTCAGGATGGCGCCGAATGCCGAGCCGGCGATCTTGGGGACCTCGTCATGGTCGAATATCAGTGCGATTACGAGGACGCCGGCAAAAAACACGAGCAAAAGGGTGCCGGCAAAGATTAGGGTTGGTCTCATGGCGCTTCTGCAAGCGTAAGCCTATGCGATCCTCACTGCACAACCAAGAGCTGCGCCTGTGAAAGGGCTGGCCGCGCCGGAAATAGATAGAAGGCCTCCGGTTGGGAGACCTCTAGTGTTTCGATCCTATTTCGAGGGAATCACAGACCGTTGTGGCGTTTGCGCCTGAATACCGCTAATTCGCCGTCGGGAGGATATTGCCACCATGCAACATAAATTCCGCGGTCTCGCTCTTCATGCCTGGACTGTCGACAGCACGCCGCTCGAGGGCGTTCTCGCGGCGGCTAAAGCCGGTGGCTTCGACGCTGTCGAGCTGCGCAGGATCGACTTTCTGCGCTGCCACGAGCGCGGCCTGACCAACGGTGCGGTGCTCGACCTCGTACGCTCGAGTGGATTGCCGGTGAGCGCCGTCGGCGTGGAATATGGCTGGATCTTTGCCGCACCCGCCGATCGCGAGCGCCTGTTCGTCTCGTTCCGCGAGGCCTGCGAGAACGCCGTGGCGCTCGACTGCGGTTTGGCCATGAGTGCGATCGGGCCTGGCGCCGGAACCCTGGCCGAGGCGGTGGCGAACATCCGGCGTGCCGGCGAGATTGCCGCCGAGTTCAAGCTGCGTGTCGCGCTCGAATTCCAGTTCCAGCATCCTATAGTGAGCAGCCTCGATATCCTGCGCGACCTGATCGCGCGTGCCGGACAGAAGAACGTCGGACTGCTGCTCGACGCCTATCACCTGCAGCGCGCCGGCCGGCCCGGTCGCGGCTTCGAGGAGGTGCCGGGCGCCGAGATCTTCTACGTGCAATACAGCGACGTGCCGGATGCTCCGCCCAACGGTCCGCCGCCGACCGATCGCCTGCCGCCCGGCAAGGGCGTCGTGCGCTGGACCGATCTGTTCCAGCTGCTCGCCGCCAAGAATTACACCGGATACATGAGCTATGAGGCGCCCAATCCCGTCCACTGGGCACGCAGTGCGGCTGATGTCGCAGGTGAGGGCGCGCACGCGACCCGTCGTGCCCTGGCTCAAGCTTTCGCTCTTTAGCGCGATAGATTTCTCACGCCGGCCCGTCAGTTCATCTTCGGCAAGAGGGCGGCCGTATCGCGTTGGGGTTCGCCGAACGAGGCGGCGAGGCCGGCGGCATCGTCGTCCTGCAGGGCGAACGACACTTCGAAGCCGTCGGGGGTGCCGAGTGTGAGGATGCGGTGGACGCCGTCCGATGCAAGATGCAGCGACCAGTCACCGACCGGATAGACGACCTTGAGCGTTTCGTCGCGATACTTGGCGCGTAGCGCCTGCGCCGTCAGCCGCGGCAACGTCATCAGCAGGGCCTTGAGGCATTCCGACGGCAGGGTGAGCGAAGCCGCCTGGCCGTCGGCGCTCTCGAAATTCAGGCGGAAGGCCTCGCCGGCCGAATCGACCTGACAGGTCGTGAGCGCCTTGCCGTTGATGTCGAGCGACATGCCTGCTCCATCGGCTATACACGTTATATCCACTTGTATATGACGACTCGACCTTTATAGTCGAGTGGATATAGCGACGCTTCCGTCCAGCGAGGGGAGGCCGATCGTGAAAATCAGCGCCAGAAACCGGCTCAAGGGCAGGATCGTCGAGGTCAGGAAGGGCGCTACCACGGCCCACGTCCGGCTCGAGGTCGGCGGCACCGTCGTCACCGCTTCGATCACCAACGAGGCGGTCGACGAACTCGGCCTGAAGGCGGGCCAGGAAGCCTACGCCATCGTCAAGGCATCGGACGTCATGATCGGCCTCGACGGCTGAGCCGGGCGGGGCAATGGTCAGGCTGAATGAAATCCGTGACGGCGAGCTTGCCGTCGAGCTGCCCCGGCGGCCCGACGCCGGCCTCTTCTTCATCGGCCACATCCGCACGTCCTGGACCTCGCGGCTGGAATGCCCGCGCCAGGGCCGGCTGGACGGGCCGACCTGCCGTCTCGAAGTCGGTGCGCCATGGCACCTCGGGCTCGACGGCATCGAGGCCTTCGAACGTCTGGAAGTTCTCTACTGGCTGCACGAATCGTGGCGCGATCTGGCGCGCCAGAGTCCGCGCAACGACGGCATGGCGCGCGGCGTGTTCTCGCTGCGCACGCCGGCGCGACCCAATCCGATCGGCACGTCGATCGTGCAGCTCGTGCGGGTCGAGGGACCGGTGCTGCTGGTGCGCGGTCTCGATTGCCTCGACGGCACGCCGCTGATCGACGTCAAGCCGGACCGCACCCTGTTCGAGCCGCTGGCGCCGCCGCAGGCCGGCGATTTTCAAGTGGCGGACGCATGACACTGCTGCTGCGGCGCACGACGCTCGGTCTTCTCGCGGCGGGCACGATCGCCGGCGATAGCCGGGGTCAGTCGTGCGAGCTGGTCGACTCGGTGGGACGTCGCGTGGTGGCGCTGGCGCGCGCGGCCCGCGTGCTGGCGGCCGGTCCACCGGCCGCGGTGCTGCTCTACGCTCTGGCACCCGATGCGATGGTTGGTTGGGTGGCGCCGCCGTCCGAACAAGCCAAGCCCTTCCTGTTGCCCGCCGTGCGCGACTTGCCGGCGAGCGGGCGACTCACAGGACGGGGCGACGCGGTCGATGTCGACGCCCTGCTGGCGCAGAACCCCGACTTCATTCTGGATTTCGGCGCCGTGAGCGAGCCCTACGTCCGGTTGGCGGAGAAGGTGCAGACGGCAACCCATCTTCCTTATGCCCTGATCGATGGCCGTCTCGACGCCACAGCAGCCGCGCTCCGCCTTGCCGGAGACCTGCTGGGCCGCCGCGAGCGCGCCGCGGCGCTGGCGGACTACGCGTCGGAGACTTCGGCGATGGTCGATACCGTGCTGGCCCGCGTGCCCGCGGCGCTCCGGCCGCGCGTGTACCTGGCGCGCGGACCGGAGGGTCTGCAGACCGCCGTGCGCAGCTCCGGTCCCAGCGAAGTTCTCGATCGGGCAGGCGCGATCAATGTCGCCGACGGTCGTGGCGGCGCGCTCGAAGTCTCGCTGGACCAGATTGCGGCCTGGGATCCCGACGTTATCGTGGCACTCGATCCCGCCTTCCACGCCGCGGCGCGATCGAAGCCCGAGTGGCGGCGGCTGCGGGCAGTGTCGGCCAACCGCTTCCATCTCGCGCCGTCCTTGCCCTGGGGTTGGCTCGGCGAGCCGCCGTCGATCAATCGCCTGATCGGGCTGCGATGGTCGCTCGCACTGCTCTATCCCGCGGAGAGCCAGCTCGACCTGCGCGCCGAGGCCCGGGCGTTTCATCGACTGTTCTATGGCGTGGCGCCAAGCGAGGTTGACCTGACGAGATTGTTGGCGGGCACGATCTAGCGCCGCTGCTGTTGCCAGCGGCGCGCACGCCACCCGTCGTGCCCTGGCGCAAGCGTTTGGCCACTAGGACGGCGGGCGAAGCATCGCCTTAGACGACCATAATAGGGCCTGACGCGGCCGGCGCTTATGATGGGGCAATCCCGTAAGCCACCAGAACGCGCCATGTCCGCTCTATTTCCGCCCTCGCTTTTCCCGGTTCACGGCGGTACGGCCTGGGCGCGCCGGCGCGATCGACGACACACTAAAACTGTGGTGATTTCCCATTATTTTAATCGCCCGAGGCGGTAACTACCACTAACTGTTGTGGAGCCCCGGCGACGCTAGTTCCGTACCAGCGGCTTGTACTTGATGCGGTGCGGCTGGTCGGCGTCGGTGCCGAGGCGGCGATGCTTGTCGGCCTCGTAGTCCTGGTAGTTGCCCTCGAACCATTCGACGTGGCTGTCGCCCTCGAAGGCNNCCGACCTTCTTCTGCTGGTCGCCGCCCTTGAAGTTGAACGAGCCGCAGTAGGCGCGGCTGGAGACTTCCTTGTTGCCGAGCTTGATGATGTCCATGCCGCCCGAGAGTTCTTCCCACACCGTCTTGTTGGGATCGAGCGTCTCGCGGCTCTGGTCGACGTAGCCCAGCTTGACCGTCGGGCCAACCGAGAAGGTGCCGGAGTCGGGCTTGTCGGCGCCGGTGATCATCTTGAACAGCGTCGTCTTGCCGGCGCCGTTGGGGCCGATCACGCCGACGATGCCGCCGGGTGGCAGCTTGAAGCTGAGGTTGTCGATCAGCAGCCGGTCGCCGAAGCCTTTGGAGACCTTCTCGACGTCGATGACATGATCGCCCAGCCGCGGTCCGGCCGGAATGACGATCTGCGCTTTATCGAGCGTCTCCTGCTTGTCTTCCTCGACCATCTGGTTGTAGGCCTCGATGCGCGCCTTGCTCTTGGAGCGGCGGGCCGACGGGCTGGTGCCCATCCATTCGAGCTCGCGCTGCATGGTGCGGCGGCGTGCGTCGACGGTCTTTTCCTCGAGCGCCAGGCGCTTGTCCTTCTGCTTCAGCCAGGACGAATAGTTGCCCTCCCACGGGATGCCGGCGCCGCGGTCGAGCTCGAGAATCCAGCCCGCGACATTGTCGAGGAAGTAGCGATCGTGGGTGATCGCCACGACTGTGCCGGGGAACTCGCCGAGATGGCGCTCCAGCCAGGCCACCGACTCGGCATCGAGATGGTTGGTCGGCTCGTCGAGCAGCAGCATGTCGGGCTTGCTGAGCAACAGCTTGCAGAGCGCCACGCGGCGGCGCTCGCCGCCCGACAGGTTGGTCACTGGCGCCTCGCCGGGCGGGCAGCGCAGCGCGTCCAGGGCGATGTCGACGGTGCGGCCGAGGTCCCAGCCGTTGCCGCCGTCGATCTTCTCCTGCAGTTCGGCCTGTTCGGCGATCAGCTTGTCCATGTCGGCGTCGGGGTCGGAGAAGGCGTTGGACACCTCCTCGAAGCGGGCCAGCATGCGGGCCATGTCGCCGGCGCCCTCCATGACGTTGCCCAGCACGTCCTTGGTTTCGTTGAGCTTGGGCTCCTGTTCCAGGAAGCCCACCTTGACGCCCTCGGCCGCCCAAGCCTCGCCGGTGAAGCTGTCGTCCTGGCCCGCCATGATGCGCAGCAGGGTCGATTTGCCCGCGCCGTTGAGGCCCAGCACGCCGATTTTGGCGCCCGGGAAGAACGACAGCCAGATGTCCTTCAGGACCTGTTTGCCGCCGGGGAAGGTCTTGTTCAGACCTTTCATGACGTAGGTGTACTGGTAGGCGGCCATCGACTGCTCCGGACGAACGGGAAGGGCGGGAAGGCCAGCCCCAGGAAGGCCAGCCTTGTAGCGACCCGGTCGCCGGGGTTCAATGACGACGGGAGACACGTCCTCGCATGATGGCGGAACCAACCGTCCTGGCGCTGTCGCTGGCCTACCTGGGCCTGCTCTTCGCCGTGGCCTATTTCGGCGACCGCCACGCGCGCAGCTGGTCGGCAAGCTCGGTCGCGCCTGCCGTCTATGGCCTGTCGCTCGCCATCTTCTGCACGTCGTGGACCTTCTATGGCGCGGTCGGCCGCGCCTCGACCAGCGGTATCGACTTCATCCTGATCTACACCGGTCCCGCCCTGGTGATCACGGTGGGCTATCCGATGCTGCGCAAGATGGTGCGGCTCGCCAAGCAGCACAACGTGACGTCGATCGCCGACTTCCTGGCCTCGCGTTACGGCAAGAGCCGCGTCGTTGGCGTCACCGCCACGCTGTTCGCCACGGTCGGCGTCCTGCCCTACATCGCGCTCCAGCTCCAGGCGGTCTCCTCGACCTTCAGGACCATCGCCGAGCCGACGCCGTGGCTCGACAGTTCACCCGGCGTCGTACACACCGATACGTCGCTGATCGTGGCGGCCCTGATGGCGGTCTTCACCATCCTGTTCGGCGTGCGCAACGTGCAGGCCTCCGAGCAGCACCGTGGCATGATGCTGGCGATCGCCTTCGAATCGGTGGTCAAGCTGCTGGCCCTGCTGACGCTCGGCCCGTTCGTGCTGTTCGTAATGTTCGACGGACCGGCCGATCTGCTGGCCCACGTCGAGCAGGCGCCGGCGATCGCCGAGCGCATCACGCGCGAGGGCTCGCCGCTCACCTGGGGAGTCACCACACTCCTGTCGGCGATGGCCTTCCTCTGCCTGCCGCGCCAGTTCCATGTCGCGGTGGTTGAGCACGGCCATCCGGCGAGCCTGCGGACGGCGCGCTGGTTGTTCCCGATCTATCTGCTGCTGATCAATCTCTTTGTCGTGCCGATCGCCGCCGCCGGCCTGCTGCTGCTCGGTCCTCAGGTCAGTCCCGACTTGTTCGTGCTGCAGCTTCCGTTGGCGTACGGCCAGTCCTGGTTGTCGGCCTTCGTGTTCATCGGCGGCCTGTCGGCGGCGACCTCGATGGTGATCGTGGCCTGCATGGCTCTCTCCGGCATGATCGGCAATGAGCTGGTCATGCCCTACCTGCTGCGCCGGCAAAATCGGTGGGGAGCCGGCGTGGCGCGCGACATGGGCCCGCTCGTGGTGTTCGTGCGCCGCGCCGCCGTGGTGCTGATCCTAATGGCGGGCTACGCCTACGAGCGCATCATCTCGGGTTACCTGCCACTCGCCTCGATCGGCCTGATCAGCTTCTGCGCTGTCGCCAATTTCGCGCCGGGTGTCGTGCTCGGCCTTTATTGGAAGCGCGCCCATCGCTATGGTGTCGTGGCGGGCCTGCTCGGCGGCTTCGTGGTCTGGCTCTACGCGCTCCTGCTGCCGTCGCTGCAGCAAGGCGCCGGTGCGCCGCTCACGCGCTGGCTGCCGCCGCCGCTCAGCACGCTCGATCCGGTGGGCCAGGGCTTCGTGGTCGGCATCCTGGTCAATACGCTCCTGCTGGTCGGTATCTCGTGGCTGGTGCGTGCCCGCGGCTCGGATGCCGAGCAGGCCGATGCCTTCGTGATCGGTGCTGCGCCCGAGCCGGCAGTCGAGCAGAAGCCGACCGATGCCGCGCGTATCTACGAGCTGCGTGAGCTGCTGGCCCGTTTCGTCGGCGCCGAGCGCGCCGAGCGCGCGCTGGGTGGCGGGCCGTTGTCGATCGAGCTGGCGCTCAATCGCACCGAGCGCGTCCTGTCGGGCACCTTGGGTGCTGCCTCGGCGAGAGTGATCGTCGCCGCCTTTGGCCGGCGCGGGCGCCTGCTGCCGAGGAGCGCGCGCGCCTTGATCGACGAGGCGTCCGAGGCGATCCACTACAATTACGAGATCCTGCGCAACACGCTCGACCATGTCGGCATGGGAATCGCGGCCTTCGACAAGGAAGGCCGGCTGGAAATCTCCAACGACCGCTTCGCAACCTTGATCGCGCTCGACCATGCGCTTCTCAAGCGGCCCGAGGCGGCACAGACCCACGAGGTCGACACACCCGACGGTTGCGTGGTCGAGCTGCGGCTCGATCCGCTGCCGGGCGGCGGGTTCGTCGCCACCTGCAATGACGTGACGGCGCGCGTGCACACGGCCGCAGCCTTGCGCGACAGCGACCGCCAGCTTCGCCAGTCGAAGGAAACGCTCGAGCAGCGCGTGATCGAGCGCACCGCCGAGCTGGAGGCGAGCCGCGCCGAGGCCGAGGCCGCCAATCTCGGCAAGACCCGCTTCATTGCCGCCGCCAGCCACGATCTGCTGCAGCCGCTGCATGCCGCGCGCCTGTTCACGGCGGCGATGATGGACCGCGATCCCGGCAACGACCTCGGCGGCAAGATCGACACCAGCCTGGGCGCAGTCGAGTCGCTGCTCGATGCGCTCCTGGACATCTCCAAGCTCGATGCCGGCGCCTTCAAGCCCGAGAAGCGGCCGTTCGCATTGCAGCCGATGTTCGACTCGCTGGCGACGGCCTTTGCGCCTGTCGCAGCGCGCCGTGGCGTCGAGCTGGTCGTCGTGCCGACACGGGCGTTCGTGTCGACCGACCCGGCCTTCCTGCGCCGCATCCTGCAGAACCTGCTCAGCAACGCGCTACGTTACGGCCGCGCCGAAGGCGGGGTGCCGCGCGTGTTGCTGGGCTGCCGGCGCGAAGGCGAGGCCTTGCGCATCGAGGTGAAAGACAACGGCCCCGGCATCGCCTCCGACAAACAGGCAATCATCTTCGACGAGTTCGTACGCCTGCAGCCCGAGGACGACCAGCCGCGCGAGGAACGCGGCCTGGGATTGGGCCTTGCCATCGTCGAACGCGTCGCACGCATGCTCGAGTTGCCGGTGCGCATCGCCTCCGCGCCGGGTCGCGGCTCGACCTTCTCCGTGGTCGTGCCGCGCGTGCCGGCCGTGGTTGCCGCCAACGTCGTGCCGGCGGCGGCGCAGCCGGTGCCGTCGCTCGAGGCCGGCAGTTTCGTGCTGTGCATCGACAACGAGGCGCGGGTGCTCGAGGCGATGGCCACGCTGCTGGGCGGCTGGGGCTGCATGGTGGCCACGGCCTCGACTGAGGCCGAGGCGCTGCAACGCGTGGCCGACGGGGGCCGGCTGCCCGACCTGGTGCTGGCCGACCTTCATCTCGACGAGGGTCCGGACGG